>JAJPXZ010000131.1 GCA_021205245.1 Planctomycetaceae bacterium | reverse complement strand
AACATCCAGAAGACCGAGTCGGGCATCCGCGACGCCGATATGGCGGACGAGATGACCGAATTCACCAAGAACCAGGTGCTACAGAACGCGGCGATGAGCATGATGTCGAATGCGAATGCCAATGCGCAGAATGTGCTGCAGTTGTTGCGGTAGTGGGTGGAAGAAGTAGTGAGTATTACCTTTAATAGCGAACGGCCGGGATTTGTCCCGGCCGTTTTTTTGGGTTTGCGGGTTTGCCATCGCACGCTTGAGTTTGGTGCCTTTGCTGCTTTTCCCGTGGACCCCGGCCGAACCGCCCGCTTGGCCCGCTGATGGATGTCCGCACGCCGGGGTGACGTTTGGGGGAGGATGGATGGTAACTTTGCTTTGCTTTATTCCTCGCCTGTTCCGTCCTCTTCCTCGGTGACGCCGAAGTACTCGAGCCACGCCTCGACCTCGTGAGCCGAGAGGCTGCGCGTCTTTTCTCGGAGGATGGCCGCGTCGTCGGTCTTCGACCTGGCGTGCGGATTGACCCGCTCTTTCGGTTTACCCTCGATAAGGGCCAAGAACTCGCTCACGCCGAGACAGGATGCGCCGAGATTGCGTAAAATACCCTTGAGCTCGCGGTCGTTCGAGACCGCCGTCACCAGCTTGGCGTCGGGGCCGAGGTCGGCCAGGTCGTCGGCAAGGCGGTCGTCGGCCTTGCGACCGGGACCGCAGTAGCGGACCTTCAACCCGGCGGAACGGGTCTCGTGCCGGGACAGGCCGCCGTCAAGATAGACGACAGTGTAACGCCCCTTCGAGCCAAGGTGGCGTGAAAGTATTTTAAGTGAACGCTCCAACGCCCTGACGATGTCATAGCCGGAGTCGGCGCGGAGAAAACCCCTGGTGGATTCCCAATGGTGGAAAAAATTAAAGCCGTCCAGCCAGAATTCGCGGTTCATGAGAGCGCCTATCCATATACATTATATTACCCGGCGCAAGACCGGGGGGTAAGAGTACGAAGTAAACTCGCTATAGCTAATATGTTATGGTAATGCTAAAATCCTGTCAATCCATACGGGGAATTACCCAAAGGGACCGCCGTGGCAACTTCGTTCCGATTCTCTCCCCTTTTTCACAGAAGGATGGTGGCGCGGAGGGTGACAGTGTATTCTGTGGCCGGGTTATGTGGCACAGATGGATGCTCTAACCTGTTTATCAGTGAAGTTTTACCTGGGTGTTGGGAGCCATATAGCTAAACGGTCATACGTTTAATCTTGGCTTTGAGGGTTCTACATGACTAGTTTGCACGACGAAGAAGAAACGAACACCCTCACCGAAGCTCCCGCCAAGCGCGAGAGAATCGACGGAGCCGCCCTGCTGAAGCGCATCAGCCAGGGGGACGAAAAAGCACTGGAGGAGTTCTATGAAACGTACTTCTCCCGGCTCTACCGCTTTGTTTTTTATCGGGTTGGCCGTGATCACCACCACTCCGAAGAGGTGATTCACGACACGTTCATGGAAGCTGTGGAAAAGGCGGGTCTCTATAATCCGACCAGAGGCTCGGTTGAGTCCTGGCTCATTACGCTGTCGCGTAACCGGATCCGCTCCACCAACGCCCTGATGACCCGTCCCCACGAATATGAAAAATCGTGGAGCATGGTCGATGGCGAGTTGGAAAGCCTCTTCGCCGACATGGACAAAAACAATCTGCCCGAAGCGGCGCTGGAAAGCGAATATCTGCGCACCCTGGTTGGGTCCATCATGGGCTCGATTCCCCAGGAGTATTCCAAATTGCTGGAAATGAAGTATATACTCAACCTCTCGGTCCGGGATATTTCCAAAGCCGTCCACAAGACGGAAAAGGCTGTCGAAAGCCAGCTTACCCGGGCAAGGAACGCCTTCCGCGAAGCCTTTAAATCAATGGCGGCGGTACCGGCGGCAGAGTTGGGGTTATAACGGACTCGCCTGTGAACAGGCATTTCACCCGGAATGCCTGTTCCTTTTTTATGTTTTTTCGAGTGGATTTGAGCCGCGACCGATAGTTATGTACTGGTCCAGGCTCTCTTCTTGGCTGAAAAAATCCACATTCGTTGGCACACGCTGGTCCGCATTACTTTATGAGTATAAGCGTATGCACATCCGTCACGCATCGGACTGGCGGCAGGGAGAAGTCGATATGATTGATGAGTCCACAAAATGGGACACCCAGTGGCAGACACTGCTGACCCATTGCCATGGCGAGGAAGTCGTGGCAGACGCCGGATTCAAGTCCAATCTTTTGGGCGAACTCAAGGCTAAAACGCAACAACACCTCGAAGCCCAAACAGCGGCCGACGAAGCCGACGCGGACAAGTGGTCGACCCTCATCCAGACCGCGTACATCCCCTGTCATCCCGAAGTCCATTTCAAAAATTCCCTTCTGGCCGAGCTGAAGGCCCGCCAGACTTCCATAGCTCCTCAGGTCGAGACCGCCGCCGCGACCACCGCAGCCGCGCCCGGCACCGAGGACGCAGCAATCCGTACCCTCCTGACCCGTTCGTACCAGCCTGTCTCGGCCCGCAAGGAATTCGAGACCCGGCTCCTCGACAACCTGAAGGAACGCCAGCGCCGCAGCAGCTCGAACCGCCTCCGCGCCCGCAGGCGCACCATCTTCCTGTCGGCCGCGTCTTCCATCGCCGCCGCCGCCATGGTCATGTTCGTCGTCTGGGTCATGCCTGTGTCGTCCATGCCCGCTTCGGGTCAGCCGTCTCCGGTTCGCGGCAACCTGCGCCTCCCGGTCCCCGACAGCGCCATCGTCGCCAATCGTTCGGACGCCGCTGTGCCGGTCCAGTTCGTCTCCTCCGAGTCAGCCGTCGCCGCCGTTCCCGCAGTGTATGAGGAAACGGTGCCGGCTTCGTTCTCCTTCGCGAATTATAAAGTGGAAGACGCCTTCCAGGGTAATGCCCTGCCCGAGCGGGCTGTCTCCCTGCAAAACCTTGAAGTCGACCGCGGCCGTGGCTGGGTCACCCTTGCGCCCGCCGCCGCCATCGCCCTCGCCCCCGGTATGCGCTTCCGCGCCAACGGCGGCATGGGCCACCTTGAGTTCGGTGATGGCTCGATGATTTCCCTTAGCCCCAACAGCCTGCTGGAAGCTACCGATAAGGGCTTGAGCGTGGCCGAAGGCTTTATGCTCGTTGCCGTCCCGACCGAATCGGAACAACGCTTCCGTCTGCACTTCCCCGAACGTGATATTGCTGTCGAACCCGGTACCGACCTCGCCGTGCTGGTCGAGCCCCAGGCCAATTATGCGGCCGGCGGCGCGCCCGCTCCCATGGTTATGGTGGTGGACCGTCAGGACGCTCCCGGCGGCATGGCCCTGGCAAAAGGCAAGAACGGCGTCGGTCCCCTGCTCGCCAAGCAGATTTACCGCCTCGACAACTATGTGACTCCCGCCCTGCCCGGCCGCACCCTGTGCGATACCGAGTGCCAGGACCTTGAGAAATTCTACAAGGCCGAGACGGTGGTGTTCCAGAATCCCCCGGCCTCGCTCGTCGGCGGCTTTGCCGGCCACGACCGCGACATGAGCTATGCCGCAACCGTCCTCACCCCCGCCGGATTCGCCAAAAAGGGCGACAAGTGGGTGGCGGACAGCTTCAGCGGCCAGCCCACGGTGCGGATCAAATATCTGTCCGACGCCTACTTCGGCTTCGCCAACGAACGCCGCGATTTGGCCCGCGCCCTGTCCCTCGGCGGCGAAGTGGTTATCGACGGCGGCGACGGCAACTTTTACGAAATCTACGAAAAGTAATAACGCCCGCTCTCTGGGTCAAATAGCGCGTGGTACGGCAGCATCCACATCTCCCTCTCTCTCTGTGGTGCTGACGAAATTGGCGGCGGTTCTCCCTGCGGGCGGAGAACCGCCGCCGTATTTTATGCCGCATCCTCTTTCGTATTTTATGCTGCAACCTCCCCTCCTCCCAAGGAATACGGCTCTTTCCTTTGACAAACACAAAGGCATGCTATATGATGATCAGCCTGTTCCGAAGGGGGAACACACTTTATGCACGAAAGCGCCATTTATGCAGGATAGAACCCACGCCAAGGAAATTGCTCTCGCCAAGGAACGCTGTTTTCTCTGCTCTGTCGTGACTCCCGACCGCAACATACCAGGCGAAGACCCGCTGGAAGAAATCGCCCGTTTGGTCGACACCGCCGGCGGTGAGGAAGCGGGCCGCATTATCCAGCGCCTCGAACGCCCGGTGGCACGGAGTTACTTCGGCAAAGGCAAACTCCAGGAAATCGCCGAAGCCGCCCTCGCCGCCAATGCGGACACCATCGTCGTTGACGACGATCTCTCGCCGAAGCAGCTTTCGGCTGTGGAGAGCGCTTGTTCACTCAAGGTGATCGACCGGAACGAAGTCATCCTTGATATCTTCCAGGCCAACGCACGCACCAGCCAGGCCATGCTCCAGGTCGAATTGGCGCAGCTGCAATACGAATTGCCGCGCCTGGCGCGCAAATGGACCCACCTGGAACGTCTCGGCGGCGGCATCGGCACGCGCGGTCCTGGCGAAAGCCAGATTGAAACCGACCGGCGTTTGCTTCGCGGCAAAATATCGTCCTTGAAGCGGAGCCTTGCCGAAATCGAAGCGCGCAAGGAACGCGAAGTCAGCAACCGCGACACTATCTTCTCGTCCTGCCTGGTCGGCTACACGAATGCGGGCAAGAGTTCGCTCCTGAATGCCCTCACCCAAGCGGATGCGCTGGTCGAGGACCGGCTCTTCGCCACCCTCGATACCTTGACGCGGCGGCTCGACTGCGGCGACGGGTTGGAAATCCTCGTGTCCGATACGGTCGGGTTTATCCGCCGCCTGCCTCACCACCTGGTTGCCAGCTTCCACGCGACCTTGGAAGAAGCGGCGAAGTCGGACCTGTTGATCCATGTCGTCGACGCCGCCGACCCGCTGGCCATGGTGCAAATCGACTCGGTGACGTCCACCCTCGAGGAAATCGGCATCGCCGACCTGCCCCGCGTCTATGCCTTGAACAAGGTCGACAATGTCGCTTCGCCGGCGCAACTCGAAGCGCTGATGAAACGGGTGTCGCCCGCGTTCCCGGTCTCGGCCCATACCGGTCAGGGCCTGCCGGAACTGATAGAGTTCCTGCGGGGCCGCGCCGAAGCGGGGATGCGCCGCGTCGCCCTCCGCTTCAATTCCGGCGACGGCAGGCGCTTCGCCCTCTTGAACGAAGTGGCGTCTGTGCAAAACACCGTCTACGACGGCTCTGACGTTATCGTCACCGTCCGTATCGATCCGGCGGATCTCGAGCGCATCCGCCGCTTGCCAGGCCGTATGAAAATCGAAAAACAACCTATCGGGAGCCATGCGTGACTAAACCCATCAACAGTATGACCGGCTTCGGCGTCGGGGCGGCAGAGGCCGCCGGACTCGCCGTCCGGGTCGAACTCAAGTGCGTCAATAATCGTGGACTGAAGATTTCCGTCCGGTCGCGCCCCAGCCTTGGCACAAGCGAGAAAAACCTCCGCGACATGATTACCGAACACTTGGTGCGCGGCTCCATCGACGTCTATGTTAATTTCGAACGCTTGGGCGAAGGCGTCGCCTGCCCCATCCGCGTCGACGCCGCCCGCGAAGCTGTCGCCAGCCTGCGGCGGCTCGCCGCCGAACTCGACCTCGACGACACCCTCTCCGCCCGCGACCTCGCCCTCATCCCGGGCGTGTTCGAACACACGGCCGAGGAACCGGCGACGGCCGAGGAATGGCGCACGGTTGAACTCGCCCTCATCGAAGCCCTCCGCCAGGTCGGCGACATGCGCCGCCACGAAGGGGCGAAGCTGGCGGAAATCCTCCTCGGTTTGGCCGAGCCGCTTGACCACTTCCTCGCCAAGGCGAATGAACTTGCGCCCTGCGCGCTGGACCGCTCGCGGGAAAAGCTCCGCCTTCGCCTGGAGGAGATTTGCCCGGCCGGATTTACCGCCGCCGACCACCAGGCGCTTGAGCGTGAGATGTGTCTTATCGCCGAAAAGGCCGATGTGCGCGAAGAACTCGACCGTCTGTCCAGCCACCTCGTGCAATACCGGAATGCCATCGCCAAGGGCGGCGAAATAGGCAAAAAGCTCGAGTTCCTGGCGCAGGAGTTCCTGCGGGAAATTAACACCACCGCGTCGAAGACGAACGATACCGAAATCGTCCAGGAGGCGGTGAAGGCGAAGCTGGCGGTGGAGAAAATTAAGGAACAATGCGCTAATTTGGTGTAACTTCAATTAAAAATTAAAAATGAAAAAATGAATAATGGCGGTAAAACCGCACATTACGATCGCAAGCGTAGAACATCGCAATAAACGTGCCGTCATTAAATGTGAGAATTTTCCACCATTTTTAATTATTCATTATTAATTTTTAATTGTCCTCTAAGGATAACTGATGCCTAATCGCGAAGGCCTCCTGGTGGTTGTCTCCGGCCCGGCAGGGAGCGGCAAGAGCACGCTGGTGGAAAATCTGATCGCCACCATCCCCGGAAATGCGCGCCGCGCCGTTACCGCCACGACCCGCGCGCCGCGTCCGGGCGAAAAGGACCAGGTGGACTACTTCTTCCTGACCCGGGAAGACTTTACCGGCATGATTGAGGCAGGCGAGTTCCTCGAATACACCGAGTTCAACGGCAATCTCTATGGCGTGCCTCGGAAAGCGCTTGAATCCGAACTGGCGCGGGGCGGCGTGGTGTTGCTGGTCATCGAGGTCGACGGGGCGGAGTCGGTGAAGTTCTTTTTCCCGAACGCCATCTTTATCTTTATCATCCCCCCCACCCCGGCCGCGCATCGCCGTCGGCTCGAGCGGCGCGGCACCGAGCGCCAGTCCGGTTTCGAAAACCGTCTCGCCATCGCCGAGGGGGAGATGCAACGTATCAGCGAATACGACTTCCTTATCATTAACGATAACCTGAACACCGCTACCCAAGACCTGGCCGCCGTCATCCGCGCCGTCGACCGCTCCCTCATTTTCGGCGGTGAAATGGAACGCTGGCAGGCGGGACTGTTCGCCAATTGGAGCACGCGGAAATTCATTTAAGGCCTGGCTGGGGCATACCGGGCCAGTTGTCGCCTTTTCCATAGTTAATGCACCATCCCGCCAGGGCTTTTTCCTTGCCAAAGTTCGGCCGATCCCGTACAAAATAGACGAGTTGTCCGATTGTCGGCGACACTTTGGTCGGCCGTTTCAACTCTTATCGTATTGCGGAATCCGCTTTTATATGCTCAATTTTGTGACAGGACTGGGCAAGACCGTGTCCGACGGCCTGCGGGGCGTCGGCGAGACGGTTATTCTCCTGCTCCAATGCCTCCGCTGGCTGACCAAAAGTTTGCCGCCGAAGGCGGAGACGGTGCGCCAGTTCTACTTTATCGGTGTGCAGAGTATCCCGGTCGTCCTTATCACCGGCGCCTTTACCGGCGCGGTGCTGGCGTATACGTCGTACAACCAGTTTGCTCCCCTCGGGGTCGAGAGCTGGACCGGCGCCATCGTCGCCAAGGCGCAGATATGGCAGCTTGGACCGGTGCTGGTCGGGCTGATGCTGGCGGGCCGGGTCGGCTGCGCCATGACCGCCGAACTCGGCACCATGAACGTGACGGAACAGATCGACGCCCTGGACACCATGGGTACGGATCCCATTTATTACCTGGTGCTGCCGCGCGTGCTTGGGCTGTTTTTCATGACCCCGGTCCTGACCGCGTTCGCCATGCTTATCGGCGTTGTTGCCGGGCTGTTCATGACCGTGTTCGTGCTGGGTGCGGAATGGCATTTTCAGATTTCACAGATTCAAGAGTGGATGATTCCCTACGATTATGTGCAGGGGCTTTCGAAAGCGTTCATCTTCGGCCTGGCCGTGGCGCTTATTTGCTGCCGGAACGGGTTGAAAACCGAGGGTGGGGCCGCAGGCGTGGGCAAAGCCACCACCACCGCGAACGTCGCCTGCTGCATCGCCATTCTGATTTTGAACTTGATAATGTCCATCCTCCTGTTTTATTTCCAGCCGGTGTGGGACACCATCGCCTATATCCTCGATTCGGCGTGGCTGGCGGTGGTCGGGTGGATTCGCCTTATGGTTGGCGCGGGCTGGTAGCCGCGCCGCCTCATTTGGGAGAAACGCTGCATGTCGGCGGATGATCTGGAAACGCTGGGAACCCCCCAAAACGGCCACGAGCCGGCCCTGCCGCCTGTCAAAGACAGCCGGCCGCGCGAGGTCGTCATCCGCCTGGACAATGTCTCCAAGGGCTTCGGTTCGGGCGCGAAACGCATTGAACCGGTTAAATCCCTGAGCCTCGATGTGGAACGGGGCAAGACCCTGGTTATCATCGGACCGTCCGGCACGGGCAAAAGCGTCACCCTCAGGCTGATGCTGGGTCTGCTCGACCCCGACCATGGCGAAGTGTACGCATTCGGGAAAAAGCTGAGCGCCATGTCGAACCAGGAGCTTGGCGGCATGCGTAGGCGCATGGCTATGCTGTTCCAGGGCGGTGCGTTGTTCGACTCCATGACCGTGGGCGAGAACGTCGCCTTCCCGATGCGTTCGATGGGCGAGCGGGACGAAGACAAGATCATGTCCATCGTCTCGGAACGGCTGCGCCAGGTCGGGCTGCCCGGGACCGAGGACAAGATGCCGTCGGAACTGTCGGGCGGCATGAAAAAGCGGGCGGCGTTGGCACGCTCCATCGCCACGCGGCCGGAGGTGATTCTATACGACGAGCCGACGACGGGGCTGGACCCCATAATGTCCGATGCCATCGCCGACCTAATCCTTGATACCCACGAAAGCCTCAAGGACACGGACGTCACCTCCATCGTCGTTACTCACGACATGCATGTGGCGGAAAAAGTGGCGGACCGGATAATCATGCTCTACGGCGGCACCATCGTCGGGGACGGCCCGCCGGACCTGTACCGACGGCTGGGACAGGGATCGTTGCCCGACCACGCGTCGGAAATGGACAAGATGATCCGACAGTTCGTGCGCGGCGAAGCAGACGGACCGATTCAGACAGTCGCGTAACGACGTGACATGATAGAGCGGCGGCTACGGCCGGACGCGGAGGAGCAGGAATGGCGGGAAGAAAGTCGACGGCAACCATGGAACTGGCCATTGGCGCGACCATTATCGCGGGCGTCATTATCCTCATCGTCATGCTGATGGCGTGGGGCAACTCCAGCTCCATCCTCGGCAGCCACTACCGGGTGGTCGTGAATATGACCAACATCGGCGGCCTCAAGGAAGGCGCGCCGGTCAAGCTGGGCGGCTTCCAAATCGGCCGCGTCGCCAGCATCCAGTTGCGCCCGGGCGGAACGGATATGGAAATCGTCCTGGACATCGACGAAGACCGCCTCATCCGCAAGGGCAGCACGGCCAAGGTTTCCACCGCCGGCCTGGTCGGCGACGCCTTCATGGATATCATTCCCGGCAAATCGGCCCAGAATATTCGCCGTTCCACAACCGTCGCCGAGGCGGAACGACTGGAGAGTTCGCCCCTGCCCGACCTCTCGGAGATGCTCAGTAAGGTCAATGAATTCGGCGACCAGCTCACCATCCTCACCACCAACCTAAATGACATCGTCGGCGACGCGCAGTTCCGTCGCAGCCTAAAGTCGATGGCTGTCAATATCGACGCCGTCTCCTACCAGGCCAACCTGCTGCTGCAACGCGGCCAGGGCGTTATCGACAATATCGAGCTTGCCACAAACAACGTCGCCCAGTTGTCCGAAACGCTCAAAGGGTCTGTGGAAAAGGTGACGGACGATATTGAGAAGGTCACCAATTCCGCGATGGAAATCGCCGACGTCGCCAAGGGCACGATCGAAGACTTCCGCGCCGCCGTCCAGCCCGTGACCGAGACCATAGCCACCATCAAGGAGGTGGTGGAAGGGACCAAGGTCACCGTCGCCAAGGCGAACGACACTATCGACAACGTCAACGCCGGCGTGACCGACGCCCGGAGCGCCATCAACAATACCATAGGCAATCCCGAATTCGCCACCGACCTCCGTGGCGCTATCGGCAACATCAACACCGTTACCGCCCTCCTGGCCGAGCGCCGCGCCGCCATGGACACGATGCTTGTGAACGTCTCCGACCTGTCGGTCGACCTCCGCGCCGTCGCCGGCAACGTCAAGTTGATCACCGGGAACATCGAGCCGGAGGCCTTGCCGAACACTCTTGCGACCCTGAACACCGCTATCGCGTCCCTGACCGAAGTGGTGGAACAGATAAAGAAGGAACCGGTCCTGGCCCTGTCCATCAATAAGGCGGCCGACCGCATCGTCAAGATGAAGTTTGACGAAATGGCTAAACAACCCGGCTTCAAATCGGCCGACGCGGTGCTGGACGAGATCAACCGCTGGGTTCGGGCATCGATGGAACGCGGTTCATTCCTTGACCCGAGCTACCGGTATGAGGAACGTCCTTACCGTATGCCACGATAACGTTCCGGAATGACGGCATGTCTTTTTACCGCCCCGGATTGTCCGGGGCGGTTTTTCTACCACCTTAGGTGTACCTATGGACTTCCTCTTTTCCCTCCCTTACCTGTTCCGCATTATCGTCTCCCTCTTTGCCATCCTGGTTTTCCAGAAGCTGGCGAAACGCCTTGATGTGGCCTTGCTTGGCGGCATTCTCCTGCTGGCGGTGTGGACCGGTCAATCGGCCGGGTCTATCGCGTCGGTGACGGCGGAGCGGGTCGTCTCCCTCGACATGCTGTTTCTCGCCTTTGTCATCGCCGGGGTGATTTGGCTGTCGTCCCTGATGTCCCAGGCCGGGATTATGAAAGACCTGGTTATCAGCCTGAAATCGCGCTTGTCCAAGCGGGCCATCCTGGCCGCCCTGCCCGCCGTCGTCGGCCTCCTGCCCATGCCGGCGGGGGCGCTGTTCTCCTGCCCGCTCGTCGATGACGCCGATTCCGACAACGAACTGACGCCAAAACAGAAAACCGAGATCAATTACTGGTTCCGCCATGTGTGGGAGTTCTGGTGGCCGCTCTATCCCGGCATGCTCCTCGCCGTCGATATGTCCGGGGTGCCGATCTGGAAATTTGTCCTGGTGATGTCGCCGCTGTTCCTGGCCGCGATAACGGCTGGGTACGTGTGTCTCCTCCGTTCCACCCCTCGAGGGCGGGCAACAGCACGGGGACCGGGGGATAAATCGTTCCTGCCGCTGATCGCGCCGACATTGACCGTCATCGTGGTATACGCCGCCATTCTCGTCCTGCTGCCGTCGGTCGCCCGCTTCAACCGGTACCTCCCCATGGCGATTGGGGTGGTGTTTGGCCTTGGCATGATGCAATGGCAGCGGCCGGCGAGCCTCGCCACCTGGTTTGAGACCGTGTTTTCGATGCGTTCCCTCAGCCTGGTGTTTATCGTCGTGTTGGCCAGGGTGTATGGCGCGTTTATCGAGGCTCGGTTGCCGGACGGAACGTCGCTTATGGAAACGGTGCGGATGGAGCTGAACCATTACGGCATTCCCGCCCTGCTCCTGGTGGTGCTGATTCCGTTTATTTCCGGGCTGACGACCGGCATCACCATCGGCTATATCGGGGCGAGTTTTCCGGTGGTGTTGTCGTTGGCCGGACCGGGCGCCGGCGGCTTGTTTTCCACTATCATCATCGGCTATGCCAGCGGCTATGTGGGGATGATGCTGAGCCCCATCCATGTGTGCCTTATTGTGACCAACGAGTATTTTAAGACCAGCCTTGCGGGAAGCTTGTACGGGCTGGTGCGGCCTGCGGCTGTGTTGTTGGCGCTAGCTTTTGTGTATGCGGGGGTGTGGCGGGTTTTTGGGTGAGTTCGTGGGGAGTAATTGAGTTCGGTGCCTTCGCTGTCTAGCCCCGTGGACCCCGGCCGAACCGCCCGTTTGCGCGCTGATGGGGGTCCGCACGCCGGGGTGACGAGGGGGGAAAGGCGGGACGGATTTCTTTAACAAATAAGGCCCGGCGCGAGCGCCGGGCCTTAGTCATGCTGTTACGATGAGAACGAATTATTCCTCGTCGAAATCCTCTTCGTCATCGTCGAGATCGTCGATGGCGAATACCGCGTCGCGGATATCGTCGAACGCCCGGCCCGGCAGCGCGACCGGCTCGGCGACGCCGCCGTAATACACCAAGGTCTTATCGCCCTGCTTGCGGATCAGCGCGACCTTGCGCAAATTGATAATGTCGTCTCCGACCAGCATCATGCCGGCCTCGGGAACGAGGGAATAGTAGCTTTCCGAATCGGTATTGGTCAATTCATCTGACATGGCGCGCCCCTTTTCTCCATCGTGAAGGATAAACGTCTTCATGCATACTCCCACACACCCATATACCCGCTAAAGACTACGTTTTCTTATGCCGTCCCAGCCACCCACGGCATGCCCATCTCATCCTTCCAGGCAATGTCGGGGATGCCATAGCGCGGTCGCCGCTCGGGAAGGTCGCCTTTCGCGTGGCCGGTGGGCAGCAAGGCCACGGGGAAATTGTATTTCGGATCAAGCTTCAGCGCCTGCGACAGTTTGTCGGCGTCGAACAACTGTACCCAGCAGCAGCCCAATTCCAACGCGGCGGCGGCCAGGACATAGTGCTCGCCGGCCAGCATGCAATTCATGCGGATGGCGAGGTCGTTGAGTTCGCGGGCGTTTTCGGGCTTTTCGCCATAGCGCTTTTCCACCGTGGCCAGGGTCTCGGCCGAGACAGCACCGAGGTCGGCGAGCTCCTTGGCGCGGCGGAGGCGCTTCTTGTACACGCCGCGATCGCCCAACAACACCGTGATGACCGGAGCCTGACGAAGACAGGGTTGATTGTACCCCGCTTCGGCTATGGCGGCGCGAACCTCTGCGGAACGGGCGACAAGGAAACGCCACGGTTGCGAATTGGTGGCGCTGGGCGCGAGACGGGCCGCTTCCAGACATGTTTCGATGTCCTTGCTGTCGACCCGCTCGTCGGTAAACTCGCGGATGGAACGGCGGGAGCGGATCGCTTCAAAGAAATCCATAGGCTTAATCCTTTATTAAGACATCTGCGGACATTTCTTTCGGTATCGGGAGGTCCATCAACTTCAGCATGGTGGGAGCGAGGTCGGACAGCTTGCCCCGCTCTTTCAGGTGCTTGTCCCAGCTATCCTTTGCGACGTAAATGCACTCGACCGGGAAAAGCGTATGGCTGGTTTTGGTCATGCCGGTTTCGTAATCGACCATCTGCTCGGCATTGCCGTGGTCGGCGGTAATGAGGATGTCGGCATCCAGTTCCAGCAGGGCGGGAACGAGACGGCCAAGGCAGGTGTCCACCGTCTCCACCGCTTTCTTGGCCGCGGCGGGATCGCCGGTATGGCCGACCATGTCGCCGTTGGCGTAGTTAACCACAATCATCTTGTACGGGTTGTCTTTGATACGTTTCAAAAGCTCGTCCGTGACGATTTCCGCCTCCATCTCGGGGTGTGAGGCGAAGGTGGCGGGGTCGAAACGGCCCTTCACCTCGACCTGATCCTCGTTCTCGAAGGGGGTGGTGGACTTGCCGTTGAAGAACGAGGTGACGTGGCGGAATTTTTGCGTCTCGGCGATGCGGAGCTGCTTGTGGCCGTGGCTGGCCACCACTTCACCGAGCAGGTGGTCCATGCCGCCGTCCGCGCCCATCGCACCCAGCATGTAATACGGGAAGCTGTCGAAATACCGGGTCAGGCCGACATACACGACGTTCGGCTTTGCCGAAAGGGTGCCGGCGTAGTCGGGGTCGAAAAACGCCATGGTCAACTGGATGGCGCGGTCCTGGCGGTAGTTGGTGTGGAGGACGGAGTCGCCGTCCTTGACGCCTGCGTAGTCGCCGAGAATGTAGGGCGGAATGTATTCGTCCACCATCTCGGTGCCGTCGGGGGTTTTGTCCTTGTCGTAGGATTCCTTGACGGCGGTGAAGATATCGGTGGCCGCCCTTCCCTTAACCCAAACCATGGCGGCATAGCCTTCGTCGGAGAGCGCCCAGTTCTTCGAACGGTCCATCGCGTAGTAGCGGCCCATGCAGGTGCCGATGACGCAATTGCCGACTTCGTCGATGACCTTGAGGAGCTTGGCGATATATTCGGCCGACGAACGGGGCGGCGTGTCGCGTCCGTCGAGGAACGGGTGGATCACCACCCTGCCCTCGGGATAATCCTGCCGGGCGCGGCGCATAATTTTAAACAGATGTTCCTGGTGGGCGTGGACGCCTTCGTCCTGCAGCAGGCCCAAAAGGTGCAGGGAGCTTTTGTTGGATTTCCAGTTGTCGACAACGCGCGCCCACTGTTCGGTGGAGAAAAGCGAGCCGTCGCGGAGGCCGTCGTCGATGCGCTTCAGTTCCTGGATGACCATGCGGCCCGCGCCCATATTAAGGTGGCCGACTTCGGACGAGCCCTGGTAGCCGTCGGGCAGGCCGACCGCCTCGCCGGAGGCGTCGAGGAGCGTCCAGGGATACCTGGCCTTGAGCCGGTCGACAACCGGGGTCTGGGCGGTGAAGACGGAGTTGCCGCGCGGATTGGGGTTGTAGCCCCAGCCATCGCGAATGATCAGGACAACGGGTTTGACTGGCATGCATTCTCCTTGAGAACCGCCCGGTACTTCGGTATAGAAACCTGTCGCCTTCAGACGTGAAGGGGGTCGTTTTCCTGTTGCCCGGGGCGGAATTACGGTGTAAAGTGGCCTGACCTCATTATATAAGGAAGGGAGTGTCCATGTCCAAACCTTTACGCTTTTTTATAGCCGGCATCATCCAGGGCTCGTTGCCCGACACCTGCCACCCCCAGGACTATCGGGTGGAAATAGGCGGGCTTTTGAAAAAAGCCTTCCCTGGTTCCGAAGTGTTCGACCCGGTTCAGGAGTATCCGGACAGCATCGAGTACGATGACGCCCGCGCCAGCGCCGCCTTCTTTGACCTGATGGACCGCGCCGGCCGGTGCGACGTCCTGGTGGCGTTCGTGCCCGAGGCAAGCATGGGCACGGCAATCGAATTGTGGAACGCCCACCACGCCGGGTCGCTTATCGTCTGCGTGTCGGGGCTGACTCTCAACTGGGTGGTGCGGTATTGTTCCGACCTGGTGGTCGACACCATTCCGGCTTTGGAAAAACTTATTGCCGACGGCAGCCTTGCCGCAGCCGTTGAAGCAAAGCTGGGTGACAGGCGGGTCGCGGACGGGGCGGAAGAGGAGTAATTTTTCCGGATTTTCGAGAAAAGCTGTAACATTCACGCGAAGGACGCCACTAGCCATTATGGAATCGGGAGACTCGCTTTTCTCTCCCTAAAAAGCGAGAAAAGGGGATTTGAAGGAGCCCGACAGCTTTTGTTGTAAGGGTGATGCAAAGGCCGCCAGAAACGGGAAATACCGCGAAATCAGGCGTCCGGACGCATCCCGGAACACGACAAAAGCAACCCGACGGCCGACCGGAGTGCGGCCCATGGGACACAAGTCAACGCGTGTGGGCAAACTCCATCTCCTTCTCCCCCACCCAACGCGGCGGCATACCGAAGCCAAGCGGTATGCCGCATTTTTTTAGTTGCATTTACGCCGCAATTGTGTATATGTTCTTCCTGCTTTATGGCCCGACCCGGGCCGAACGGTTTAGACACCTGATTATGGAATCGACACGATTATGAATTCGGGCGCGTGCTTCTTTTATTGCTGGTATTTTGGATTCCCTTCCGGAAGGAAACGGGACAGAGATGCCTAGTTGATAAAAGCACCCTCTCTCACCTTTTTCCGACCGGCCTGATTCTGGCCGGTTTTTTTTGTTTCGCGGTTTGTCTCTGGTTCACTTCATAAAGGAAATGGCAATGTCGGACGGGAAGAAAAGCCTCGGTATCATCGGACTCGGCGCATTTGGCAGATTCATGGTCAAGCACCTCTCTCCGTATTACCGGCTCGTCGGCTACGACACCGCCATGCCTTCGCCCGAACTGCTGGCCCGCGACGGCGCGGAAGCGTTCGAGGCCGGCAGCATCGCCGCCGCCGCGTCCTGCGACATCGTCGTATTCGCCGTGCCGCTGGAAAACCTCGAGGACGCCGCCGTCTTGGCTGCGCCGCATATCCGCTCCGGCGCGCTGGTGGTGGACGTCACCTCGGTCAAGGTCAGGCCGCTGGAGATTCTTGGCCGGGTCATCCCCGACCATGCCGAACTGCTTGGCTGCCACCCCCTCTTCGGGCCGCAATCGGGCAAAAACGGCATCGCCAGCCTCCGCGTCGCCCTCTGTCCGGTGCGGCTGGGGCGGGAACGTTACTACAAGGTTTGCGATTTCCTGACCGACACGCTGCGGTTGCTGGTGCTGAAGACCGACCCCGACACCCACGACCGCGAGATGGCCAAGGTCCAGGCCATGACCCATTTCATGAGCCGGGCGCTTCGGGAAATCGGGCTCGAGCCGTCCCCGATGGCCACCCGTGCCTACGAAAAGTTGCAGGAGTTCGCCTCTATCGTGTTGTCGGATTCGGGGGACTTGTTCCTGACAATCGAAAACGGCAGCCCCCCCGCCGAAGAGCTGCGCAAGCGGCTGGTGGGCGAACTGCAAAAGCTCGAGGATAAGCTGGAGTCGAGTGCGGTGGAACGGGTTGGGTGATTATTTATGGAACCGCCGGCGGCGGGCTTTTTTCAGCTTCGCCGGCGGAACCGTGTTATTCGACTGACGCCCCGACAGTCCGCAGCATGCGAAAGAATCCGGGGAAGGTCTTGGAAACGGCTGCCGCATCGGTGATGGTAATGCCGTCGGCGGCAAGACCGAGTAGGGCAAAGGCGGTGACGACGCGGTGATCGCCACGCGAATCGATGGTGGCGGTGCGGAGCGGTTGCGTCGCGGGATGGACCCGCACCCAATCGTCCCCCTCTTCCACCGTCACGCCGAGCGACGCCAAGAGTTCGGCGATAGCCTTGAGGCGATCGGTTTCGTGGTGGCGGACGTGGGCGAGGTTGGTCATGCCGATGGGGCCATCGGCGAAAACAGCCAGCACGGCGAGAAGGAGCGCCGATTCGGCCAAGGCGCGCATGTCGAGGTCGAAGCCGCCGCGAATGCTTTTGCCGATGGCGCTGACCGTGACGCCGTTATTATCCGACGCGACCGTTGCGTCGAGGCGTTGGAGGACATCCAGCATCTGCCAGCCGGTCTGGCGCGTGTCGCCCGGGATGTTCGCCACCCGCACCGTTCCGCCAACCAGAAGCGGCAGGGCCAGGAACACCAGGGCGGAATTGAGATCGGCCTCGACGCCGACGTCGGCGGCATGGTAGCCGCCGGGACGAATTGTGACGACGCGCTCGCGGCCGCCGGGCGAACAGTCGACCCCGGCTCCGAAGCGGCGCATATAGTCGGCGGTGGTGTCGATGTAGCGGTCGTCCGGGTCGAGGTCGGTGATGCGGATGGTTGCCCCGCGTTCCGCATAGGGCGCTGCCAACATCAACCCGCTGGCGAATTGGGTCGAGGCGGCGGCGGATATGGTTGCGTCGCCGCCGGCGAGCGAGCCGCCCTTGATCCGCAGTGGGAACGACAGGCCGTCCGTCTCGGGCTGGACGTCGCCGCCCCAGGCGCGGAGTTGCTCCACCAATGGGCCAAGCGGACGGCGGGCGAGTTGGTCGGTCGAGACGAGACGCCATTCGCCCCGCCCTGCCGAAGCGAGCAGGCCGGGGAGGAAACGCCCAACCGTCCCGGCCGAGCCGATGTCGACCGTGGCCTGTTCGCGGGGAATAACGTGGCCGCAGCCGTGGATACGGTACTCGCCGATTCCGAGTTCGTCGTGGACGATGCCGAGACCGGCGAGGGCGGCGAGGGCGTGGCGGCTGTCGTCGCCGTCGGGAATCCCCGACACGCGGCTGTCGCCGGAGGCCATTCCGGCCATCAATAACACCCGGTTGGCGATTGATTTGGAACCGGGAATGTGCAAGACGCAGTCTATCGGACCCTCCAGCGGCGTTAGCCGCGCCGTGTCGGGAAGGGGTTCGTTTTCTTTAGCCATAGGAGTTCTCCATGTCCTGGTCACGCGGCAGTTGGCGCTCGAAACAGCTTTTGCATATTCCTGAATTTTCCGACCCGGTCAAGCTCCGGGGTGCGGAAGACACGCTCAAAACCTATCCGCCGCTGGTGTTCGCCGGCGAAGTGCGGCAACTCAAGACCGCCCTCGCCCGCGCCGCCGACGGCCAGGCGTTCCTCCTCCAGGGCGGCGACTGCGCCGAGACCTTCGAGGATTTCCACACCCATACCATCCGCGACACGTTCCGCGTGTTGTTGCAGATGTCGTTGATCTTCACCTTTGTCGGCGAAAAGCCCGTCGTCAAGATTGGACGCGTGGCCGGGCAGTTCGCCAAACCGCGCTCCGCCGCCGTCGAGACGGTCAACGGAGAGGAGATGGTAACCTATCGGGGCGACATGATCAACAGCCCGACGCCGACGGTTGCCGACCGCACACCGGATCCGGAACGGATGATACGCGCCTATTTCCAGTCCGCCGCCACCCTGAACCTGCTCCGCGCCTTTGCGGGCGGCGGCTATGCCGACCTGTTCCGCGCCGGTCGCTGGCTCCTCGATTTCGTCGGCTCCAGCGCCGTCAGGGAAAAGTACGAGACCCTCGCCGCCGGCATCAACAAGACCCTGGGCGTTATGCGCGCCTATAGCCAGCCGGACGCGCCGGAGTTGATTCCCGCCGCCCATAAGGTCGATTATTACTCGTCGCACGAGGCACTGTTCCTGCCCTACGAGGAAGCGCTCGCGCGTAACGACAGCCTCACCGGCGACCCGGTCGCCACGTCGGCCCATTACCTCTGGCTGGGCGAGCGGACGCGCGGGCTGGACAGTCCGCAGGTGGAATTCCTTCGGGGCGTGATCAATCCGGTCGGCATCAAGGTCGGTCCCACCGCCGAACCGTCGGAACTGGAACAATTGATGGAACGCCTGAACCCGGAGAACGAGAAGGGGCGCATCACCCTGATTCTCCGCGCCGGCGTCGACAAGGCGGAAAAGAGTTACAAACGCATCATGCGCGAATTGAAGAATTCGGGCAGGAACATCCTCTGGGCTGTGGACCCGATGCACGGCAACCCGAAGAACGACGGCTCGGGCGTCAAGACGCGCATGTTCTCGGATATCCTGCGGGAGAGCCTTATTTTTATCGACAGCTGCCGCGCCGAAGGCATCAACCCGGGTGGGCTGCACCTGGCGATGACCGGCAAGAACGTGACCGAATGCCTGGGCGGCTCCGACCGGGTGGAGGATTTGTCCTACAATTACGCCACCCAATGCGACCCCCGGTTGAACGCGTCGCAGTCGCTGGAACTCGCGTTCGCCTTCGCGGAGCACCTCGTCAATACCGAGCCGCCTCCCCCGCCCCACCCCACGTCCGGGCGCTTCTAGAACCGTGCGGACGTTTGTGAAGTACCTGCTGCTCCCGGCGCTGGTCATCGGCTTTCTGTCGATCGGCTGGACAAACACCCGTTTCGACGTGGTCCTGGCGATTGGCATCATCGCCCTGTTCGCGGCGGGATGGGTGTATGTCCGCCAGGATCCGTTGGAATCGGGTGGATACCATTTCGATAGAGGCAGGTACGGGAAGGCGAGGCGGGAATTTGAACGCGGCGTCCGCGAGAAAAGCATCGAGGCGGCGGGGCGGCTCGGCGACATGCATTTTCTCGGCCTGGGCGAACCGGCCGACACGGCGGCGGGACTCGAAGCCTACCGCGCCGCCATGGATCTGATTGACGAATACTCCGTCTCCATCGACGTTTTGAAGCCTGGCGCGACCGGCCCTGCCGAAGTCGATCCAAACTATTCGCCGCAATTGCATATCGCGTTTATGCGGACCATGCTGTCCCGCCTGCAACGGGACGGCATCGACGGCGAAGCGGCGCTTGTCCTTCGGGCGCGGCTCCGGGACGGCTTGGCGCGAAGTGAGGGATTGCGATATTGATAGGGGGTAACGCTGACTTTGCCTATCGGATGGCACTTCGGGCCGGGTGTGATTCTATAAGAACAAGAAAAATATCATCGCGGCCGCGACCAGCACCACCGCGCCAATCGCCGCCACTGTCACCAACCGGCTCCGGCCCGTGTCTTCCTCGCCCGCCGGCAGCATGCCTGGATAGGCTTTGCGTATGGCTGTCGCGAGGGCGGCCCGCAAGCGGCCCGCGTCGGCATAGCGCTTTTCCGGATCCTTCTCGAGGCAGCGGTCGACAATCGCGGCGATCTCCGCCGGCACCTGCGGCGCGACCGTGTGCAGTTTGCGCGGGCGTTCGCGCACGTGCTTGATCATGATCTGCTGCGGATCGGGAGCGTCGAACAGCGGCTGTCCGGCAAAGGCGTGGAAAAAGGTCGCGCCGAGGGAATAGAGGTCGGTCGCGGCGGTGATGGTTTTTCCCGACGCTTGCTCCGGCGACATGTAGTGCGGCGTGCCAAGGACGCGCGGCCCGGTCTGGGTCACGTCCTGCTGGTCGAGAACGGCAATGCCGAGGTCGGTCAGTTTTGGGTCGCCGTCCTGGCCGATAAGGATGTTGTCCGGCTTGATGTCGCGGTGGATGATGCCCCGCTTGTGGGCGTAGTCGAGGGCGTCGGCTATATCCAAAAACATCCGCGCCGTCTCCTGCGGCGTGAGCAGGGCGATCTTCTGGGTCAAGGTCGAGCCGCGCACCAGTTCCATGGTGAAATAATAGCGGCCGTTCGTGGTTTTGCCGACGTTGTAGACCTTGATGATGTTCGGATGGGCGAGCCGTCCGGCAGCGCGCGCTTCCTGGATAAAGCGGCCGACGAATTCCTCATGCTTGGCATAGCCGGGATGCAGAATCTTTATCGCCGCCTCTTGCCCGGTGTCGCGGTTGCGGGCGCGGAAGATTGCGCCCATGCCGCCTTCCGCGAGGATGTCCTCGAGGATATACCCGGGGATGTCGAGGTCGGGAATGCGGGCGTCACCGGCGAAATAACGGAAGGTGTTCTGGCCCATGCGGATTTCGTCGCCGCCGGCGAGGAGGCGCGGGCTGCTCGGGGCGAGCTGGATGCCGTTCACGAAAGTGCCGTTGGAAGAGCCGATATCAATGATGGAAAATTGGCCGTCGGCGTCGGGCAGGAACTCGGCATGGTTGCGGCTAACCTTGGGATCGGGGATGGGAATGGCGCAGTCCACATGCCGCCCCGCCACCGATACCTCGTCCCTGAGGACGAACTCGGTGCCGGAGAGGGGGCCATCCACAATCCGCAGCTTCGCCATACCGTCTCCGCCTTTTCCGTTTAAACCATAGATATACTCTAGTTATGCCAGTTTGGCTGCCCGAAAGCAAGGGGTCACAGCAGGCCGGTGATGGACCACCACACCGCCGCGCACGCCAACGTCACCGCCACCACCACAACCTGCCATAGCCCAAGCCGGAACACCTGGCTGTTGGAGAAGCCGCCGCCGTCCTCGCCCACGCCCACCAGGATGTTCATGTGGTGAAAGGGAAGGAGCCAGTGCAGGGTCAGGGCGAAGAAAGCGGTCGCGGCAGCCGCCAGCGGCGGCACTCCCATCTCGGCACCGTAGGTGACGATGGCCGGAATGCAGATGCCCATAACCGCCATGATACTGCCAAGGAACATATGGACGACAATGCACACCGCCGCCGAGACCACCATAAACGTTGCGATGCCGCCGCCCGATCCGGCTGGCATAAGGGTCTGGGCCAGCCAGGCGTTCATGCCCGATGCCCCGCCGACGCTGCCAATCGACATGGCGGCGCAGAGGAACAGGAGCGTTGCCAGACTGACATGCCGCCACGACGTCGCGTCGAGAATACCGACAAACGGCATGGCCATGGTCCAGGCGGCGAACAGCGCGCCCCATCCGGGATGAAT
>JAJPXZ010000112.1 GCA_021205245.1 Planctomycetaceae bacterium | reverse complement strand
TGGGCGTGCCGGGGGGGGGATTGCGTTCGGCCGACCCTCGTCGAGGCCTGTGCGGTGGGGGCGGTGGTGGGGGGTGTTCGCAAAGTGATCACCGGCAGGTCGGTCCTGCCGTTTGGGCCTTTTTTGTGCCTGGGCGGGGCGGTGTGGCATTTGGGGATTTTCCCTACGCATTTCCTCTTATCGGGATAACCGGTTCAGCCACGACCGCTTACGCCGCCGATGCGAGGGCTATCGTCAAAATGAGGACTTCCTTCATGAGAAATGTAGAATAATTCGCTTGATCAAACTCTACCGGTGATATATAGTTTTAGATACAAAACTACAAAAAATGGGGAATGTTGTAATGACCAAGGGAGTGACGCTCACCGCCGCGCTGGAAGATTACCTCGAGGCGATTTTTAACCTCTGCCGGTTCGATTCGGCCGCCCGTTCGCGGGACATCGCCGAGTCCCTGAACGTGCATAAATCCACCGTGACGGCAGCGCTGAAATCCCTTGGCCAGATGAACCTTATAAACTATGCGCCATACGAGGCGGTGACCCTCACTCCTGAGGGACGCCGATTGGCCGAGGATGTGGCTAGGCGTCATGCCGCGCTTAAGGACTTTTTCATCAATGTCCTTCGGGTGGAAGAGCCCATGGCCGAATCGGCTGCCTGCGGCATGGAGCACTCGATTCCTCGCGAAATCGTCCACAAGCTGGCCATGTTCGCGAGCCAAATGCAGGGCTGCCCCCGGTTGGTGGAAGATGACGCCACGGCGGTCGCGGATAAGGCCTGTGACGCGTGCTTGAGCCGTGCCGACAAGGCTTTGCCGACGCATGAACAGATCACCCTTGACCGGGTTCAACCCGGTGTTACTGTCCGGATTATCCTGGTGCGGGGCGGAGGCCAGGTCAAGAAACGTATTACTGAAATGGGGCTCACCCGGGGTGCTCTTGCCACGGTTGAGCGTATCGCCCCCATGGGGGATCCCATGGATTTGAAGATTCGGGGCTACCGTTTGTCTTTACGCAAGGATGAGGCAGCCCGCGTTGTTGTGGAAATTCTACCAAAGAACGAGGAATAACGATGATTCTTGCAAAAGGGACTGGCAATATTGGCCCGGTATCCTTGGCCGCAGCTCCTGAGCGGTTGGACTATATGGTCGATGGCGTCACCGGTCCGGAACAACGCCGCCTCAGCGAGATGGGCTTTGTCGAAGGGGCCAGGATCTCGGTCGTCAACCGCACCCGCGAAGGCATGCTGGTGGTCAAGGTCGGCGGCAGCCGCCTCGCGCTCGCCCGCGGCATGGCCGACTATGTCATGGTCAAGTAATACCGACAAGAGAGCTTTCCGAACGTTCCGACGGTCTATGGAAGCTCTTTTTTTACCGACTGAGTTTTAGGTATAAAACTAATGGAATGGGGATACTCCCATGGTTGAAACGATAATTGTTGCCGCTATCGTGCTGGTGGCTGTGATTTGGTTTGTCCGCTGGTTTAAAGGGGCGACGTCGGGCGAGCGCGGCTGTGGCTGCGGCGGCTGCGGCAAGAATTGCGCTGGCAGAAAAGAGCCGTTCGGATCTGGGGAAAAATAACCTTCACGATCCTTGTTGTCACTCGGTAAACACAGCCGGGGCGAGCCTCAAAAGCTGCCCCGGCTGTTTTTGTGGGGTGATACCGTATGGATAGCGCACTATATCCGCGTCGTCCCGCAGGGGATTAAGATTTTATTGTTATATCCTCAAAGCGCCCAATCCTTTACCGGCCATCCACTTCCTTGCCATGCAGGTAGACATACTCGTCGGTCGACGATAACCCGGCGTCGTTGTCGTGATGCAGAGCGTGTTGCATCTCCTCGTCGTGCTTGACCTTGGCCATTTTCTTGAGCCACCTGCCGCTGTTGCTGGGTGCCTTGCGAATCTTCTCCATCTTTTCATGGGGCGTAATCATGGCTGGCTCCTTGTTTTGAGGGTAGCCATATACCACCCGTCCATTTATAGTATACCCCATGGCCGGGCTGTTTTTGCCCGCAGGAGAACGATAATGAATCACCTCATGGCCGCAGCCGCCGGCGACGAGCCTTTCGATTGTATCCTCAAGAACGCCCAGTTCGTTAATGTCCATACCGAGGAAATCTACCAGGCCGACGTCGGCATAGCCAATAGGCGAATCGCACACGTCACCCAGCCGGAGGAGAACGGTTTGGACAGCGTGGACTGCGCGGTGGTCCACGACTGCACCGGAAAGTACCTTCTGCCCGGATTCATCGACACCCATGTCCATATCGAGAGCGGCATGATGACGCCGGCCAATTTCGCCCGCGCCGTCATCCCCCACGGTACCACCACCGTCCTCGCCGACCCCCACGAAGTCTGCAATGTGCTGGGCGTCGAAGGGATCGAATACTGCGCCGAAGCGGCGCGGGACATCCTGCTCCGGGTTTTCCTGGCTGTGCCGTCGTGTGTGCCGTCGATCCTCGGGGCCGAGTCCAACAAGATGACCTTTGGCGCGCCGGAAATCGCCCGTATGCTGGCCATGCCGGACGTCCTCGCCCTGGGCGAAATGATGGACTACATGGGGGTGATACAACGCGACCCGCGTATGCTCGCCATTGTCGACGAAGCGATGAAAACGGGGAAATTGATCCAGGGGCATGTCATCGACGTGACCTCGCGGCAACTCTCGGCCTATATGGCTGCCGGGGTGGAATCGGACCACGAATCCCGCACCCTCTCCGACGCGGTCATGAAGCTTCGGGCGGGAATGACCCTGGAATGCCGCTATGGTTCCAACGCGCAGAACGTGCCGGTCGAGGCCGAGGCGCTGGCCCTCCTCAATTATCCCGTCAATGCCACCCTCTGCACCGACGACCGCGAACCAGACGACCTGCTCCGACGCGGCCATATAGACGAGGCCTTGCGGCAGGCGGTACGGGCCGGGGTGCCGCCCATCAAGGCGGTGCAGCTGGCGACCAGGAACGCGGCCCTGTTCCTTGGTGTGAAAGACATCGGGTCGCTGCGGTCTGGTGCGCGGGCGGACATGGTGCTTGTCGAAGATTTGCGCGACTTCTCTGTACAGGAGGTATTTATCGGCGGACGGCTCTGTGCCGAAAACGGGCGGCTGGCCGCGACCATCCCGTCCTCTGTTTCGCCCATCGAGTCCCGGAACACCATGAACATAAAGGGGACGTTGACGCGTCGTGATTTCGTCATCCCTGCGGAAGGCGAATCGGTGCGCCTAAACGGATTATCGCTCCGGGACGGCGACCCGTTTATGACGACGCTTGTGACAACAACCTTCGCGGTTCGGGATGGCTGCGCCGCTCTTGGCGACGAGGCGGATTTCGTCACTATGGCGGTGGTTGAACGGCACAATGCCACCGGCAATATCGCCGTGGCCCCGGTCCGTGGCACCGGCCTGCGGCGGGGAGCGATAGCCGGGACCGTCGCCCATGATTCCCACAACCTTTTCGTCCTAGGCAAAAATCCGGACGATATGCGCATCGCCGCCGCGCGGTTGGTGGAATTGGGCGGCGGCTTTGCCGCGGTCGAGAACGGGCGGGTCGTGGCCGAGGTGCCGCTGCCCGTGTGCGGGCTGATGTCATTGCATCCGGTCGAAGTTTTGGCGGAAGAAATGGCAGCCCTGAAGCGGGCGGTCAACGATATGGGCATCGTCGGCGGGTCGCCGGTCCATATGTTGACGTGGTTTTGCCTGCCGGTGCTCCCCCGGGTGCGGCTCACCGACAAGGGTCTTTTCGACACGGTTCGGCAAAAACCGCTGCCGCTGTATGTCCCGGCGGAATGAAGCGTGGCCCAACTGCGATAGATTACGAAAGAGGGGAAGGAGAACCGCCATGTTTCGGGTCGGCAGTCATATTTCGTCCGCCAAGGGCTATTTCGCCATGGGGAAGGACGCGGTCAAAATCGGGGCAAACACCTTCCAGTTTTTCCTGCGGAATCCCCGTGGCGGCAGGGCCAAAGCCATCGACCCGGCCGACGTCGCCAAATTCCTCGCCTTCGCCGATGAGCACGGCATATCGTCCATCCTCGCCCATGCTTCGTATGTGCTGAATATCGCCACGGACGACGAACGTCTCCAGACCTTTGTCCAGGAAACAGTGGCGGACGATCTTGTCAGGCTTGCGAACACTCCCGGCGCCATGTACAACATTCACCCCGGTACGCGCAAGGATCGGCCCTACGACGCAGCGGTGGCGAGTGTGGCGGAGAACCTCGACGCAGCCATCCCGGCGAAGATGTCCGGCCTTTTTCTGCTCGAAACGATGTCCGGCCACGGCGGCGAACTGGGCGGCCGTTTCGAAGAATTGCAGGACATTATGAGCGCCTGTAAACAGGGGCGGAAATTCGGCGTGTGCCTGGACACCTGCCATGTCTTCTCCGCCGGCTACGACATTGTCGGTGATCTCGACGGCGTGCTTGCCGAGTTCGACAAGGCGGTCGGCCTGGATAAACTCAAGGCCATCCACCTGAACGACAGCATGTTCCCCTTGGGCAGCCACAAGGACCGCCACGCTAAACTGGGCGAAGGCGAAATTGGCTGGGACGCGATCAGCCGCATCATCAACCATCCGCAGCTGCGCGACCTGCCCTTCTACCTCGAGACGCCGAACGAGCTCGACGGTTATGCCGAAGAAATCGCCGAATTGAAAAAACGCTACGGCGGAAAAGAAGCAAAGAAGAAGGCCCCTGCGGCGAAAAAAGCCGCTCCGGCACGGACAAAGAAGAACACGAAGTAACGGTCGGCGGAAGATTTTCATCAAAAAAATGTTGCATTTGTGTCGATACACGCATAAGATACTCGCCTTCGGCGACATTTTCGTCGAAGAATCCGAAGTTACAGGACGATGGACACCAGCATGAACAAGGCCGTCAACAGCATTCACCGCTGCAACGACACTGCCACCCGGCAGTGCGGCCTTATTGATATTGCAAGCTGGTGGCGTGGCAACTGGTGGCGGCTCACCCCGCCGGCTGTTCCCATCGCCTCCGATTATGGAGTGGACTCCTTGAACTAAGGACAACCCACATCCACCGACGAGCCGATTTCTCAGGGACAGCCGAAAGGCTGTCCCTTTTTTTCGTTTCACTAGTCGCGTTTAAGGAACATCACATGCCTACTCAACGAACCGACGGCGTCATCCGCATGATACCGGGCGAACGCTTTACCCCCTTCGCCCTGGCGAAGAAGTTGCGGGCCAAGATCCTCTTCGAGTCATCGTCGTTTCAACGCGGGCGTACCCGCTACTCGCTCCTGGTTTTGGACGAAGCGTTCCGACTGATTCAGCGCGGCGACGACATCCTCTTCCAGACTCCGGAGGGCGAGACGCGGCCATTCGACTCGGCCCCGGCCGCGGATATCCTCGACGCTGCCGCCCACTTCGCCAACCAGCATCCGTTGCTCCACCAGGATTTCCCGTATCCATGCGGCGGCTTTGGCTATGTGTCCTATGAATTCGCGGCCAAGTGCGACAAAATCCGCCTGACGCCAAAACCGGACCCCATGGGCGTCGACGATGCCGTCTTCCTCTACGGCCACGTCTACCTCATCTACGACCACCACGCCGACGTTATCTATCTCCACGGCGTCAACTACAACGAACACGAGGTCGATTTGGAGGAGGCGTTGGACGCGGTGGAAACGCGCATCCGCGATTTCGACTTCAATTATCTCGCCGAGCCGGTTCCGTCGCATCCGGCGAAAATCATCGACAACCCGGACGACGAGCGCGATTTCCTCGAGGGCGTCAAGAGTATTCGCCGGGATATTGAGGCGGGCAGCTTTATTCAGGCGGTTTTGTCACGACGCCTCGAGGTCGAAACAAAACAAAGCTCGTTCGACAGCTACCGCCGCCTCCGTTCCATCAATCCCTCCCTTTACATGTTCCACATCGATTTCGGCGATTTCCAAATCTTCGGCGCTTCGCCCGAGGTCCACGTCAAGCTGAAGGAAAATAAGATTACCATCAAGCCCCTCGCTGGCACGCGTCCCCGTGCCGCCGATCCGATTGAAAACGCCCGCCGCGAGGCCGAACTCCTCGCCGACGAGAAAGAAGTGGCTGAACACATGATGCTGGTCGACCTGGCCCGGAACGATCTCGGCCGCGTCGCCAAGACCGGCAGCGTCAAGGTGGTGTCGAAAATGACGGTGGAGCACTACTCCCACGTCATGCACATCTCGTCCACGGTCGAGGCCGAGCTGGACGACAGTGTCTCGAGCCTCGACGCCATCCGTTGCTCTTTTCCGGCCGGTACCGTGTCGGGCGCGCCGAAGATTCGCGCCATGGAGACCCTCGACAAACTGGAACGCCATGCGCGCCGCTTTTACTCCGGTATCGTCGGCTATATCGAGCCAGGCGGCGAGTTCAACACCTGCATCGCGATCCGCTGCGGCCTCCAGAAAGGCAATCGCCTCTACCTGCAGGCGGGTGCGGGCATTGTCTACGACTCGGTGCCGGAAACGGAATTGGCTGAAACGAACCATAAGCTGGGGGCGCTCCTCGCCGCCCTCAACCTTGACGCGGAAAGGGAATAACCCATGTATGTCGTTATCGATCACTTCGACTCCTTTACCTATAACCTTGTGCAGATGCTCCGTGAGACCGTCACGGACGAAGTCCGCGTCCTCCGTTCCGACTCCTATCGCCCCGAAGATCTCGACGGCCTGCCCATGCGCGGCCTTGTGATGTCGCCCGGCCCGGGCCGACCGGAGGAATACCCGGTGAGCCTCGACACCATTCGCCGTTTCACCGGCCGCGTGCCTATCCTCGGCGTCTGCCTTGGCCACGAGCAGTTGGTGGCGGCTTATGGCGGTGAAATCCGCCGAGGCAAACGCATCATGCACGGTAAGACGGACGAAATGCTGTCGGACGGGCGCGGTTGTTTTCGCAATATTCCCTCGCCGTCCGCGTTCATGCGCTACCACTCCCTCGTCGCCGACTCGCACCTTCCCGAATGCCTCGAAGCAACCGCCTGGAGCCGCCGCGACGGCGATATCATGGGCGTGCGTCACCGCGAGCATCAGATCGAAGGCGTCCAGTTCCACCCCGAATCGGTGGGGTCGGAGGCGGGGAGAAAGGTGGTGGAAAACTTTGTGAATTATCGGCGCGAGCCGTTCCCGGCCCGGAAGGTGCTGTCGCGTCTGCTGGCTGGTGAAAACCTCGAGCGCGAAACCGCCCGCGCCTTTATGCTGGAGACTGCCGAAGGCAACCTCACGGATGCTCAGATCGCCGGTTTCCTCTGTGCCATCGAGGCCAAGGGCGTGACTGCCGAAGAAATCGCCGGTTGTGCCTCGGTCCTGGTCGACAAGCGCCGTCCGTTCAAAACCGACAAGCCGGTCCTGGATATCGTCGGCATCGGCGGCGACGGTAAAGGCTCGTTCAACCTGTCGTCCATGGCGTCAATTGTCACCGCCGCCTGCGGTCAACCCATGGCAAAGCACGGCAACCGCGCTGTGTCGTCATTTTGCGGCTCGGCCGATTTCTTCGGCCAACTCGGCTATCCTCTGGACATTCCGCCTGAAAAAGCGGAAAAACTCCTGGATCGGACCGGCTTCGCCTTTCTGTTCGCCCCGCTCTATCACAGCGCCATGAAATTCGCCGTGACGGCGCGCCGCGACCTGGCTGTCCGCACCACCATGAACCTCCTGGGGCCGCTCACGAACCCGGCGCGGGCCGGTTACCAACTCATCGGCGTACCGGAAAACCACCTGCTCGTCCCCATCGCCGAGGCGGCGATGCTGCTCGGCGGCGAACGCATCATGACTATCCGCTCCGAAGACGGGTTGGACGAATTCTCCTGCGCCGCGCCGACCCGTTGCGTGCTGGCTGACCGGAACGGCAAACGGGACGAGTTTGTCTTCGACCCTGCCGAAGCGGGAATCTCTGGTTGTACGTCCGAGAGCCTGACCGGCGGTACGGCCGAAGAAAACGTCGCCATCGCCAGAAAGCTGCTGGCGGGCGAGGAACTGGGCGGCGTCATGGATGCGGTTTGTTTGAATGCCGGCGGCGGATTGTTTGTGGCCGGCTTGGCCGACTCCATCGTCGACGGCTACAAGCGCTCCCGCGAGGCTTTTGCAAACGGTGGCGTTCAGGCCAAACTGGACGAAGTGCTCGAAACCGCGCGCAGTCTCGTGGCAGAAGGGAATGTTTGATGGCGAACATTCGAGACGAAATAGTGGCGGCGCGGCGGGAGCGTGTTGCCCGCCTTGGCTTTGACGAAGGCGCGGCGGTGCCGCCAGCGCGCGAGGTGCCGCTGACGCCATTCCTCGGCGCGAACGGGCTGATCTGCGAGGTAAAGCGCCGTTCGCCGTCGAAAGGTGACATCGCACCCGGTCTCGACGCGGTGGCGCAGGCCGGCATCTACGTCGGGGCGGGGGCTGGCAACATCTCCGTCCTCACCGTGCCGGAAGGATTCGCCGGCAGCCTTGACGATCTTATGGCGGTGAAGCGGCGCTTTCCACACGCGGCAGTGCTGCGGAAAGATTTCCTCTTCGACGTGCGGGATGTCGACGTCGCCTACCGGGCCGGGGCCGACGCGGTCCTGCTCATTACCGGCATGTTGTCGGACGATGACCTGGCTGCGATGCATCAACGCGCCACCAGCCTCGGCATGGCGGCACTGGTGGAGATTCACGACGACGATGACCTCTCCAAGGCGCGGCGCATCAAGCCGAATCTCGTCGGCATCAACAGCCGCGACCTGACCACGTTCCGCGTCGACCCGCTGCTGCCGGTAAAGGTCAAGTCCGGTGTCGACTGGGACGCGCGGGTCATCTATGAGTCAGGGATATCCAGTCCCGACGGAGCCGCCTTCGCGATTGGCTCCGGCTTTGCCGGAATCCTCATTGGTGAAGGTGTGGTGCGGAATCCCGCCCTCGCGCCGAAGCTGCTGGAAGCGATGGCGTCGGCGAAGCCGTCGCGGTTCTGGCCCATCGTCGGCAAGGCCCTTGCCGCCTCCGGCGGCAAACCGCTCGTCAAAATCTGCGGCCTGACGAACGCGGACGACGCGCGGCTGGCCGCCGACCTCGGGGCGGATCTGCTTGGCTTTGTCTTTTGGCCTGATTCGAAGCGGGCTGCCTCTTCGGCTTTGCTTGAAGAGGTGCGGGACATCGCCGTCCCCAAAGTAGCGGTAACAGTCAACGCGGCTGGAGCGCCCGGGCTGGATCCGGATGTGTTTCGCCTGCTTGAAAACGGGCTGGTGGATGCGGTGCAATTCCACGGCGACGAAACGCCGGACGACTGCGCCCGCCTGTGGCCGGTCGGGTATAAAGCGCTCCGGCCCTCGACTCCCGAACAGGCGGCAGAAGCAACCAGCTATCGCTGCCCGCGCGTCCTCGTCGACGCCGCCTCCGACATGCCGGGCGGCAGCGGCATACGCGTGCGGGCCGATGTCGTGGCAGCCTGGCCCGGACCGCTGTGGCTGGCCGGTGGATTGGGGCCGGATACCATCGCCTCGACCGTAGCTGCTTACCGGCCAGAACTGGTCGACGTGGCGAGCGGGGTGGAAGCGTCCCCCGGCAAGAAAAGCCCCGACGCCTTGCGGCGCTTCTTCGGCGAATTGCGACAGTCATAACACAATAGATGGAGTAGAACGATGTCAGAAGAAATTATAATGCCCGACTTTTTCGGCGACTTCGGCGGCCGCTACGTTGGGGAAACGCTTCGCCCGGCCCTCGACAACTTGGTCAAGGAATTTCAGACGGCGTGGGCCGACCCTACCTTCCACGAGGAACTGCGGCGCGTCCAGAAAACCTGGGTCGGCCGTCCCACGCCGCTCCTCTATGCTGAAAGCAGCACCGAAGCCCTCGGCGGCGCGCGCATCTACATCAAGATGGAAGGCCTTGCCCACACAGGCGCGCACAAGATCAACAACGCCATCGGCCAGGCCCTGTTGGCCAAACGGATGGGCAAGCGGCGCATCATCGCCGAGACCGGCGCTGGCCAGCACGGCCTCGCGACCGCCGCCGCTTGCGCCAAACTGGGCATCGAATGCCGCGTCTATATGGGCTCTGTCGATGTCGCCCGGCAGCGGCCGCATGTTTTTGCGATGGAAATGATGGGGGCGGAGGTGGTGCCGGTCGATTCTGGCGCACGCACCCTCAAGGACGCCATCAACGCCGCGCTGCGGGAATGGGCCGCGACCTTCCCGGATACGCATTATCTCATCGGCTCCGCCCTGGGGCCGGCTCCGTTCCCGGAACTGGCGCGGCGCTTCCAGGAGATCGTCGGTCATGAGACGCGCGAGCAGATGAACGAGGCGGACGAGGAAATCTACGCCATGATCGCCTGCGTCGGCGGCGGTTCCAATTCCATCGGCTTTTTCGCGCCGTTTATCGACCTGCCGAAACCGAGGCTTATCGGCGTCGAGGCGGGCGGACGCGGCACCGGTCCGGGCGAGAACGCTGTCCGCATGACCGGCGGCGTCTCCCGACTTGGCATTGCCCACGGCTACAAAACCCGCTTCCTCATGGACGACGACGGTCAGATTCGTGAGACGCATTCCATTTCCGCCGGGTTGGATTACCCGGGCATCGGCCCGCAGTTGGCGGCCTTGGGTGAAAGCGGCAGGATCGAATTCACCTCCGCCACCGACGAGGAAACGCTCGAGGCGCTGAAGTTTTTCGCCCGCCATGAAGGCGTCATGTTCGCCCTCGAATCGGCCCACGCCGGGGCGATTGCCATGAAGCTCGCCCCCACCCTGAAGCGGGACCAGGCGATTGTCATCAACATGTCGGGCCGGGGCGACAAGGATCTCTTTATCACCGCCAAGGCATTGGACCGGACGCGGTGGATGGACTTTTTGCAAAGCGAGGTGCAGTCATGAGCGGCGTAGAATTGATGGCGCATATGGTGGCAGGTTATCCCGGCATGGGCATGTCCATGACTGTCGCCCAAGCGTTGGTGGCGGGCGGGGCCGATTATCTGGAGGTGCAGTTCCCCTTTTCCGACCCGTCGTCCGACGGCCCGGTTATCGAACGCGCTTGCCAGGCAGCAATTGAAGGCGGCTTCAGGGTCGACGACGGCTTCGCGTTCATGGAGGCGTTGTCGCGGGACTTTACGGTACCGTTGTTCATCATGACCTACGGCAGTCTGGTGTTCGCCCGTGGAGTCGCCAAATTCTGCGACGACGCGGTGAAGTCGGGCGTGCGCGGGCTGATTATCCCCGACCTGCCGCCCGACTTTTCGGAAGGGTTGTTTGACGAAGGTCGGAAGCGCGGTCTCGCCATCGTGCCGGTCATCGCGCCGGAAATAACCGACGAACGTTTGAAGATGATTGGCGATATGAAGCCGGAATACATCTATACCGCCCTGCGGCTCGGCATCACCGGCTCGGACACGAGTCTGGACGAAGCGGCGATGCGCTACCTCGACAAGGTGCGGAAAACCGGCTCGAAAATCATCGGCGGTTTTGGCGTACGCAGCCGTGAAATGATGACGGCCCTTGAAGGTCACGCTGATATCGCAGCGGTCGGATCACATTTCCTCAAGATTCTCGACCAGACCGGCGACCCGGCAAAGCTCACCGCCGCCGCGATGGAGTTGAAGGGTATAGCGTAGTCAATCCTGACGCGTAGGAATCATAGCTTGGGGCTTCGCACGCTGGTGCGAAGCCCCTTTTCTTTCTTTTTCTGCATGATAATTACTCGCCGAGCGCCTGCGCCAGCACCATGAAGATCGGAATGGTGAAGATGGAAAGGACGGTCGTCAGGCAGACGGACCGGGTGGCGTAGTCGACGTTGGCATCGTAGTAGATGGCCTGGATGGCGGAGTTGGTCATCACCGGCATGCTGGCCTGGATGATGAAGACGTTCCGCATCATGGTCGGCATCGGGAAAACAAAGCTCAGGAGGATCAGGATGAGCGGCGACACGATGAAGCGGCCCGCCACAATGAGAGCCATTTCGCGGTCCCACTTCAATCCGGTAAAGCCCATGCGATAAAGGGTGACGCCAAGGCTGATCATAACCAGGCCGGCATTCATCGAGCCCACCAGTTCCAGACTGTTCGCCACCACGTGGGGAACGGGGAGTTGCGACATCACCACCGCCACGCCGACGATAAAGGCAAGCATGGGCGGTGACATTACTTTGCCCAAATTGCTCAGAAGCCCGGGTCTGACGCGCGGCGTGGCGGCGTCGGCGGCGATAAGGTAATTGCCGATACTCCAGAAGAGAATGGTGTTGGCCATAAAATACAGAAGCACATACGGCACGCCCTCGGGGCCGAAAAGGGCCAGGTTGATGGGCAGGCCGATGTTGATGGAGTTGCCGCAGGAAAAACCGACGGTGAACAGCCCGCGTGCGCGACTTTTCATCAGCGTCGCCAGCCCCCAGGATATCGCCATGGCGATTGCGATGGACAGGAACGGCGGCACCACGCCGATGGCCAGCGACAGGAGTTCGGCCCTGTCGAACGAGACGGTGATGTTGTGGAAAAGGTACGCCGGAATAGCGATATTGGTAATCAGCTTTGACAACAGCCCAACCGAATCGTCGCTGAACCAATGCCGTTTGGCGAGAAAATAACCCAGACAGCCAATAAGGACAAAGGTGACGACGCCATCGACGGCGCGGATGAGCACGGCGAACGTTTCGGACATGGTGGGCCTTATTCCGGTTTACGAGCGGCGAATTCCAGGTGCGCCGCGTTGGCGAACAAGGCCTCCTCGCCGTGGAGGGATTCCTCAAGCCGGTGCAGGGTCTCGCGTTTTTCGGGATCGTCCAGGAGCGCGCGGAAGCGCCGCAGGGGCAGGACGGTTTTGCCAATCATGCCGAGCATTTCCAACCCGCGCTCGCGGCACATGTTCCGGAGTTGGCCCGGGCTGAACATGGTGAGCTTGTACTGCTCGTCCGGGTTGTCGGTGACCCAGTTGGTGCGGCCGGTGCGGAGGAAATCCTCCAGCCCCGCCACATCGCCGTCCTTGAAGTAGTGGTAGATCCCCTGCAACCGGTTGTCGACAGCCATCATGATGACCCCGCCCGGCCGCAGCAGCCGGGTCATCTCCTTGAAGGCGCGTCCCGGTTTGTCGGCGCAGTTCAGCGGATCGCCCTGGCCGACGATAAAGTCGTAGGACTCTGACGGGAGGCGGGAGAGATCGTCAATAGTGGCGTGCCAGAGGAGCGCGCCGTCACCCGCTTCGGGAGCGGGCGTCGGGGCGGCGTCCGGCATGGCCGCGAAGAGTCGGTGCGGTTTGCCAAGGCGCTCCAGCTTGATGGCGACCTTGTCGAGCATCTTCTGCGAGATGTCGAGAAAATCGGTGGGATAGCCGGCCTTGGCCAACCGCATGCCCCAGCGGCCGGTGCCGCAGCCGACATCGAGGCAGCGGCTGGCCTGGGACTTTGGCAGATAGCGGAGGATGTTCCGCCACGTAATCGAAAAGACGATTTCCCAATAGGGGTCGCCGTCATATATGGTGTCGTAGAGGCCGGCCACGCGGTCGTGGTAGCGCTCCACCGCACTGCGGTTACGCTTCGCCATTAGAGCATGCCCTGCTTGCCCGCGCGGGCGATGAACTCCAGCAACACCTTTTCCATCAAGGGGCCGCTGGCGTTGGCTACAGCGATGATGTCTTCCAGCTTGCATGGTTCCAGGGAGTCGGCGAGGCAAACGTCGGTCAGGACCGACAGACCCAGCACCTTCAGCCCGGCGTGGACGGCGACGATGACCTCCGGCACGGTCGACATGCCGATGGCGTCGGCGCCGAGGCGCGAGAGCATACGGTATTCCGCCCGGGTTTCGAGGCAGGGGCCGGTCATGGCCGAGTAGACGCCCCGGTGGGCAGGGACGTTGTTCTCGAGGGCGATACGAAGGGCGAGATCGTTATAGGCCTGGTTATACGGCTCGCACATGTCGGGGAAGCGCGGGCCGAGGGTCTCGTCGTTCGGGCCGATAAGAGGGTTGACGCCCATGAGGTTGATGTGGTCGTCAATGATCATGATGTCGCCCCTGCGGTGCATGGGATTCAACGAGCCGCACGCATTGGTAACAATAAGGGACGTAGCCCCCAGCGCCTTGATGACCCGAACCGGGAAGGTGACCTGGTCCAGCGGATACCCTTCGTAATAATGGAACCGCCCCTCCATCGCCGCAACGCCGACGCCGGCGATGGTGCCGATGATCATTTGCCCGGCGTGGGTGGCGACGGTGGATTCGGCAAAGCCGGGGATGTCCGCGTAGGGGATGGCGACGGCGTTTTCAATTTTCCTGGCAACGCCGCCCAGGCCGGTACCCAGGATGATGCCGGTGGTGACCGAGGTTTTGGTTGTGGCGCGGACAGCGTCGACGGCGCGCCCGATACGGGTGGTGAGTTCTGACATGGTATGCCTTTCTTATTCGGTTGCCGCCGCCGGTTGCGTCGCTTCGGCCTGTTCGGATGCTTCGACCGTGGGTTCCACCACCGGCTGCGCTTCTTTCGGCTGGGGCAGGAGGTCCTTCGGATCGACGCCTTCCAGGAATTCGCCGTACTGGCGGAACTTGTTGTAGCGTTCTGTCAGGAGTTCGTCGATGGAGCGGGTGGAGAGTTCGTCCAGGTTGGCGACGATGGCCTCGCGGAGCATGTCGCCCATCTTGCGGAGATCGCGGTGCGCGCCGCCCATCGGTTCCGGCACCACCTGGTCGATGAGGCCGAATTCGAGGAGATCCTTCGAGGTGAGGCGGAGTTCTTCCGCCGCCTTTTCCTTCATGTTGCCGTCGCGCCAAAGAATGCTGGCGCAGCCTTCGGGACTGATGACCGAATAGTAGGCGTAGCGAAGCATGAGGATGCGGTCGCCCACGCCGAGGCCGAGCGCGCCGCCGGAGCCGCCCTCGCCGATGATGATGCAGACGACGGGGACGCGGAGGCGGCTCATCTCGCGCATGTTTTCGGCAATGGCGATGGCGACGCCGCGCTCTTCAGCGCCGATGCCGGGATAGGCTCCCTTGGTGTCGATAAAGGTGACGACCGGGATGCCGAATTTTTCCGCCAGCTTCATCTTGCGGAGCGCCTTGCGGTAGCCTTCGGGGTGGACGCAGCCGGCGTTACTGAGATGGCGCTCGTTGACGTCGCGGCCACGGTGCTGGCCGACGAGCATCACCCGGTGCTTGCCGATGACGCCAAGGCCGGAGACGATGGCGAGGTCGTCGCCGTACATCCTGTCGCCGTGCAGCTCTTCGAACGAGTCGAAGACGAGCGAGGTGTAGTCGCGCGTCTGCGGCCGGCCGGGATGGCGGGCCACCTGCACCACCTGCCAAGCCTTGAGGTTTTCGTAGAGTTGCCGTTCGATCTGCACATACTGCTGCCGCATCGGGTCGAGCAATAGTTGCAGATCCGGTGCGTCCTTGGCGTTGGTCGCCATTTCGTCTATCTGCCGTTTCAGTTCGCGCAGCGGCGCTTCGAACGGCAGCAATACAATTTCGTCACTCATAGTCCCTAACCCTTTTTGAAATACTCGACCGCGCGGCGAAACAGCCGCAGGCCGTCGCCTTCGCGATTCTCCAACCGTTCCCGCGTCCAGCGCGGATGCTGGTAGCCGGTCACGTACCGCTCCGGATGCGGCATAAGACCAAGCACCCGGCCGGATTTGTCGCAGATGCCCGCAATGTTGTCAACCGACCCGTTGGGGTCGTCCGGATAGGTCGGCACCCCGCCGGACGGGCTGACGTAGCGATAAACCACCTGGCCCTGTTCAATAAGTTCCTTCACCATTTCGGCGTCGCGCGCGACCAGCTTGCCCTCACCGTGCGCCACCGGCATTTCGAGGCCTTCGTCCGGTTCTGCGAAAATGGAGACCGTATGGTGGGGCGTCCGCAACCGCACCCAGCGTGCCTCGAACTTGCCCGAGTCGTTGTGGGTGAGGGTGAGGCGGCGGTCGGCGGCGGGGAGAATGCGGGCGTCGGGCAGAAGCCCGGTTTTGACCAGCACCTGAAAGCCGTTGCAGATGCCGATTATGACGCCGCCGCCAAAGATAAAGTCCTGCAGGTGACGCCGCATTGAATGCATAAGTTCGACCGCCAGAATCTTCCCGGCCGCGATGTCGTCGCCGTAGGTGAAGCCGCCCGGCAGGGCGAGGATCTGAACATTGGCCAAGGGCGTGTCGGACGCGCCCAGCCAGTTTATATGGGCGAGTTCGGTGACCGCGCCCGCCATCTCGAAGGCGTGCTTGGTCTCCTGGTCGCAATTGGTCCCGGCGGTGCGCAGCACCAGGGCTCGTGGTGTCGCCATAACTATCCTTTTTCGTAAAGTAATGCCAAAGCCATAACACAAAGGGCGCGTCATCACGCGCCGGAGAAGAAAGCGTCTGATTTCGAGTATTCCTCGGCAACCTTACGCATTATATCTTCCAGACGGTTCCAGTCCAGACCGGTTTGCCGCCAGACCGCCCGGGTCAGGCGCGGCACGCCCCGATCGCCGCCATTGCCCATCAACATCGCCCTGCCGATGACGTCGGCCGAACGGGTGACGCAACAGAGGGTGCGGGATGCTTCCGGCGCTTTCATAGGGTCGTGGTGGCAGCGAACCACGTCCACCAGGGTCTGCGGCAGATTCCATAATTCCAGCACAAACGATCCGAGGATCGCGTGGTCGTAGCCGAGGCAAAGCTTTTCCGCCTGATAAAAGAGAATGTCGCGTTCCTTGACCGTTTCCGCCACCATAATGACGTGGTCGGGCGCTTTTTGCGCCATGATGAACTTGCCGAGATCGTGCAATAACCCGCAGATAAAGGCGTCTTCTTCCAGCTTCGGGTTGATGTGGCGGGCCATCTGGGCGGCCAGAAAGGCGACGCCGATGGAGTGCCGCCAAAAGCCGTTGACGTCGAAGCTGGATTTCCCTTTCCGCGCGAAGGCGTCGAAGAGGAAGGCGGAGAGAGCGAGGTTGCGGACCTGGTTGAAGCCGAGGATGACGACGGCGTTGGTAATGGTGGTGATGCGGCGGGAAAATCCGTAGTAGGACGAATTGACCAATTTGAGGATTTTCGTGACCAACCCCGGGTCGGCCGAAAGCGCGTTGTTAATATCCGATGCCGTTGTGTTGGGGTCGGCGATGAGCCGGGTGAGCCTGGCCACAACGTTGGGGAGAGACGGCATGTCGGAAAGATTGTCCAGAATGTCCTGGAGCTGAGGAGGATTATCCACCGCGAATCCACCCTTCCTGAGCACACTTGATGGCGAGGCGGCAGATTTCCCGCATCAGCGGGTCGTCGCGATGGGTGGAAAACATATGGGCAATCCGCCGCAAATCCTTTTGGGTTTGCGGAGTATACGACGTGGACGGCCGTAAGCGGCCGTTTTTGCCCTTGCTGACCGCCATGATGATTAATCCCTTAAAAAGCGATACTCTGTGCAGGCCGCTTCCAGGCAGAAGGGCCTCCGGATTGCGGACGCGTTTGAAATTGTGTGCATTCGTACTATATGTATATAGGGGAAGTGCGGCAAGCGAAAAGGAGGCTTGGGGAAGGTTTGACCGAAACGGGTGTATCTGGCAGCTTCGTTGCAGAAATTGCATGTGTGCAAACATTGATGGAATAATTAAGAATAAAAATGGAGACGAGGGTTAATGAGCCTTCATGATTCGGCTTATACGGGCCTCGAGTTCCGGTTCTAGGCTCCGATCAATTTTGAATGGTACCAGATACTTGTTCTGAATTGTGTCAATTAATGCCGTAACCTCCCGGTACCCGCCGTGGGGGAAGCTGGCGTGCCACCTTTGTCGAACATCCTCGGCTTTCTCCGAAACCGTGTGGGACAATTGACCCGCCGCAACGTCATCCGTTGCGTCGATGATCGCCTCCAATGTCTCGCCGTCCATATCCGAGTATGTCTCGCGGAACGTATCATAATTTGCCAGCAGTGTTGCGCACCGGTGAACGATATGCAAAAATTCCGCTGGTTCCACGGTCGCTTTGCGGAAACATTCCCTGGCAGCTTTAATAAGGATCGCTTTATCTGGGAAATCGATGTTCATATCGACTACATCGATTTCCTTGCTTTTCGCATGCAGCGGTAGCAACTGCTCCTGAATATGGTTTATCTCTTCCAGCACCCGAAAAATAGAAAATGCCAAATTATCCTCCTTTACTGTTTTCGGTAACCTGGGAACACATATTCGCAATTGTCTGGGTTACGGCATCATATCCCCCATCCCCAAGAATCCATTCTCCTCTGGTTCGAACATGGTGTAAAAGATCCAATATCTCCCTTTTACCAAATCCTTGAGCCAATAACTTTCGCTTGGTTTCGATAGATACCTGTGGTACTACAAGGATGGCGGAAAGAAGATCTGGCTTCAAGGATATAAACTCCATCCTGAAATGGATATAATGGATAATATAGGCACACCACCGGCAGTAAAGCTGGATCGTGCCACTTTCGGATTCCGTTGCAAAATCGTCCACGATCCAATCCATGGTGTGACGTAACGACTTTTGTCCACTATAACGATCTTCCTGCATGTATTCATAAAAACCAGACGAGTGGGGGCTGGCACGCTCGAGCCTCACTGACAATTCCATCGCCTCGTCCAAGTACGCGAAAAAATCCGTTTCCATTTATCTCCTCCCGCCACGCGTCATCTACTTTTTCTTTTATAAACATCATCCAGTGGATCCATAGCCAATATTTTAGTATTAGCTAGTATCCCTATGAGTCAAAGGTTGATTATTTGGCTCTTAAGTATGTGAGCATTTAGTTCAGCTTTTGTAGGGAATGTTAATGGCCAACACCAATGTTTAGGATGGTAGAATTGCTTATAAGGAAGCCGCGCGGCCTCATTCGAGACCGCGCGGCCATGGTAACAAGAATTGGGTGAAGAGTGTTTAGGGATCAACATCTCTTTACCCATCAGCGTGAACACGCACTTGGCGCGCACCATGGCGGCGTTTTCGGGGGCCTTGATGGAGATCATCTCGGCCGACGAATGCATGTAGCGGCAGGGGATGGAAATCAGACCTGCCGCGACGCCGGCGCGGGTCAACTGGATGACGTTGGCGTCGGTGCCGGAGCCACGCTGAATCGGCTGCTGCTGGACCTTGATGCGGGAGTCCTTGGCCGCACGCATAAGGCGGTCGTAGACGGCCGGGTTGAAGTTCGGGCCACGGTGAAGAATGGGTCCGCCGCCGAGAGTGGCCTCGCCGACCAGCTTCGGGTTGCAGTTGGGGAAATCGGTGGCAAAGCCGACGTCAACCGCGATGCCGATATGCGGGTCGATGCCATGGGCCGCTGTTTTCGCGCCCCGGAGACCGACCTCTTCCTGCACCGAACTCACCATGTGCACCGCGACCGACACCTTTTCCTTGGCCGCGAGGCGGAGCGCTTCGACAACCACGTACACGCCGGCGCGGTCGTCGAGGCCGCGCGCCACCAGGCGGTCGTTGGGGAGGCGGAGCGGGGTGCGATCGACAACGCCGACATCACCCAGTTCGACCATCTCCTCTGCCTCGGCTTTGTCCTTCGCGCCAATGTCGACCCAGAGATCATGAATCTTCGAGACAGCCGAATCCCGTTCCTTTGCATCCATCAGGTGGATGGGCTTGACGCCGATGACGCCCGGGACCGGCCCGTTGGCGGTGGAGAAAATAACCCGCTCGCCCTGCAACAGCGGCACGTAGACGCCGCCGACGCTGGAGACATAAAGGTAGCCCTTTTCGTCGATGTGCATGACCATGAGGCCGATTTCGTCGACGTGGCCGGAGAGCATGACGCGAAAACTCGCCTTCGGGTTGAGGACGGCGTGGAGGTTGCCGTGCACGTCGCGGCGAATCTCGTCGGCGAAAGGTTTGACGTACTTTTCGACAATGGCCTGGCCCGGCTGCTCGTAGCCGGACGGCGTGGGAGCGTTAAGAAGGTTAAAGAAGAATTCGTTCGCTGCCTTATCCATATCGGTATCCTTTTCTGGAGTAGTTTTACTCTATACCCGTACTAAACCCGTACCGCTCCGGCGATTATCGCCTTGCGGTAACGGCGTTTCAGAGGAATTATCGCGTTTTTAATAAACGCGTCAACCTGCTCGGGCGCACGCCCGACAAAGCGCTTCCCCTCAAGCAACCCGTCCAGGCGATCCCGAACCGGCAAAAACGCCGGGTCGTTCTTCAGCCGTTCCACCAGATCATTATCCTTGCCTTCACGTTTGACCACGTCGGCGGCGGCGTGGGAATGGACGCGTATGCGTTCATGCAGTTCCTGTCGATCGCCGCCGGCTTTCACTCCGGCCATGAGAATTTCTTCCGTTGCCATGAAGGGAAGCTCGGCCGCGAGGTTGCGTTCAATTATCTTCGGATAAACCACCAGCCCCGACGCGACGTTGTGGCACAGTTCGAGGATAGCGTCGGCGGCGAGGAACGCCTGCGGCAACGACAGGCGTCGGTTGGCCGAGTCGTCGAGGGTGCGTTCGAGCCATTGGGTGGCTTGGGTAAAGCTGCTGTTCAGCGGAAGGGTGAGGAGGAAGCGGGCGAGGGAGCAGATGCGTTCCGACCGCATGGGGTTCCGTTTGTACGCCATGGCGGACGAGCCGATCTGCTTTTTCTCAAACGGTTCTTCGATTTCCTTCCGGTGGGCGAGCAGGCGGATGTCGGTGGCGAACTTGGACGCGCTCTCGCCAATGCCGCTCAAGGCAGCGAGGATTTGGCTGTCGACCTTGCGGGTATAGGTCTGGCCGCAGACAGCCATGGTGTCGGGGAAGCCAAGCTTCTTGCAGAGGAGGGCGTTCAGCTTGTCGCATTTCGCGTGGTTGTTGTCGAAAAGGGCGAGGAAGCTGGCCTGGGTGCCGGTCGTCCCCATCGCGCCCCGGAGGCGGAGCGAGTCGGCCCGGGCGGCGACGTCATCGAGATCGAGGAGAAAATCCTGCGCCCACAGGGTGGCGCGTTTTCCGACCGTGGTCGGTTGGGCGGGTTGGAAATGGGTAAAGCCGAGGGTCGGCCGGGCGCGTTCCTTTTTGGCAAAGTCGGCAAGCGCGAAGAGGACGGCGGCAAGCTTGTTTTCGAGCAGGCGCAGGGCTTCACGGAAAATGATGAGGTCGCCGTTGTCGGTCACGTAACAACTGGTTGCGCCGAGGTGGATGATGGGGGCCGCTTTCGGGGCGACCAGGCCGAAGGCGTGGACATGGGCCATGACGTCGTGGCGCACCTCGCGCTCGCGCTTTTCAGCCGCCTTCCAGTTGATATTTGTGATGTTTTTCCGAAGCTCCGCCACCTGGGTTTTGGTGACCGGCAGGCCCAGTTCCATTTCGGCCTCGGCCAGGGTGGTCCACAAAAGCCGCCACGTTTCGATGCGCTTCCGGGGTGAAAACAGGGCAGCCATTTCGGCCGAGGCGTAGCGCTCGACCAGGGGGTTGTCGTACACGTCGTGCTTGTCCAAATCTCTTCTCCGCTGTCCGTGGGTAATGATGACGCTGTGCTGATACGAAAAGTCAAAGTATAGCCGGTTTTTTTGTGGAAGTCCATTGTGGGTTGGTCGCCCGCGTGGTGAGTGTGCGGTTGTCAGGTCTGCAAATTCTCAGCGGTTTCTACTCAGTAGTTCCGTGGCGCCCACCCCACACGTCACCCCGGCGTCGTAAACAGCAACCAACGAAAAGAACGGGCGGTTAGGCCCGGGTCCACGCCATGAACAGGGAATGCATGGTAGCCGTGATAGCTGACCGCTTGAGTTCGCTGCCTTAACGCCTCCTGGCGTGGACCCCGGCCGAACCGCCCGTATGCGCGCTGGTGGATGTCCGCACGCCGGGGTGACGATGGGGGAGGGTGTGGCGGTTTTGGGGAATTCCGGAGCGGCGATGTGTCGGCGGGTATGCACCACCGTTCCTCTCCTGAGATGCCCGCTGGGCTCCCGCGTTCGCGGGAGTGACAGGGTTTTTGGGGACGAGTGGGGGTT
>JAJPXZ010000073.1 GCA_021205245.1 Planctomycetaceae bacterium | reverse complement strand
CGGCGGCGGAAACCGATATAAGAGGGTCGGGAGACCAAATGGGGAGGAAAACGCGGGGCAAGATGCCGGTCAATTTTCTGCGGACGTCTAGGTCGTTATGGTAACAGCCATTAAAAATTTGTGAAATATTTATGGATTAATCCTTAAGCTTTTCTCAGCCCATCCGATAATTTCGTTATGGACGAGTCCCCCCGCAGATCGGCTGGATTTGAAGTCCGGGGATTCCGAGGGAATTACAAGCTGTGGACAAACGGACGACGGCTTGGTGCAGAGCAGGAAAGGAGGCCTACCATGCTTCCCAAAATTGATCCCGCAGCCGCTGCGGCTGCGAATGTCGGCGCTACGCAACAACAGGCGCGACGCGTCGAAGTGGATAAGGTCCTGGAGGCGTACAAGGCCTCTGCCGCCACAAAGGTGGATGAGCGCAGGGTCGGCAACGTCGGTAACGAGGCCCGCGAAGCCGCCCGAACGGCGGAAACGACGCCGGGTACCCAGCCGGTACGCACACGAACCGGTTCCACCGACGTTCTTAAACGCGGCGAGGACCAGGCGGAAATCGCCTTCCAGATGACGCGCGAGGAACGTGAGGTATTTACCAGTTACGTCTCCGGCGAAGAGACCATCGACCAGATGTCCGAAGCCGAAAAACGCATGCTGGAACGGGTGGCGGAACGGCTCGAGCGGCTGATCGCCGAGGCGGACACCCGCACCGAAACCGGCCGCAAACGGATGGACCTCGCGTTGCGGGAATGGTATCAGCGGCTGGCTGGCGGCAAACAGTCGCCGGAGCACCTTATCGACCTTATTCAAATGGCCACCCAGGGCCGTATGGATGACAAGCTGTAGAAAACGGCACCACCATTTTATAGCGGCCCGAAAGGGCCGCTTATTTTTTTGCCCCCACATCCAGTTTTGTATGGGTCACGCGAAAAATAACTGTTGCGATAGATAATTAATGTTATAATATTAGCGTGTAATAAACGTGGCGGATAATTCCGCATGACGGAAAATTTCTCGACTGCCGCACCCATAAGAGGAATGACCATGGCCCAGCCCCTACTCCAATCGGTGGACAATGCGCTCCGCGTGCTGGAACTGTTCGAGGGAGCAATACGCGAGCTCAGCCTTACCGAGATCGCACGGCAACTGTCGCTCGGCAAGAGCACTGTCCATCGGCTCCTGGCCACTCTCGAAGCGCGGGAGTTTGTCGAGCAGAGCCCCGAGAGCGGGCGTTATCGTTTGGGCGTGCGGCTGGTGCATATCGGTGCGTGCAAACTTTCCAACATAAATGTCATAGACGAATGCCACCCGATCCTCGATGAACTGGCCGGCATAACCGGCGAGACCACCCACCTCACCTTCTACTCGGGCGGCCGCACCACCGTTGTGGACAAAGTCAAGGGGTCCAATCCCACCGTCATGGCGACGATCATCGGCCAGACCACGCCTGCCTACGCAGCCGCTTCGGGGAAAATCTTCCTCGCTTTTCTGCCCAAGGATGAACTGGAATCAATTCTTCGCCATATCGAATTCAAGCCCCGAACCCCCTATACGATCAACAACCGCGTACAACTGCTGGAAGAATTGGAAAAGGTACGCGTAAACGGCTATGCCGAAGATCAGCAGGAAGGGGACGAGGGTCTGGTATGCTTCGCCGCTCCCATATGGGGTTATGAAAACAAGCTGCTGGCGTCGATGAGCGTCGGCGGTGCAGCGTCACGCATGAACAGCCGCCGCGACTCCCTCATCCGGGAGATTATCGCCGCCGCAGCGAAGGCGTCGAAACGGTGCGGCGGGCAGACACTGTAAGTTCCACACCCATGAATCCATGCCGTGAGACTTCGAAATCGCATCCGCAGGGGACTCGGCAAAGGGTGGTTCTCCCTGATTCCTCGTAATTATATCCCATATCTTCTGTCCAGCCTTTGGTGGGCCGGGCTTGACGGGTTTCACTCCTGAATTGCGGCAACAGCATGATTGATCGTGAGGGGAGTTTTGGCCTCGCCAAACTGCGGAAACTATTTCCGTAATGCGGGACGTCAATGCGGGCGCAATGAATTGCTTTGCGATGGCGAACAAACCCATCGCGTGGGATGTGCTGATGCTTGTCGGCTGTTCCAGCGTCCTCGCGGCAGTGATGCAGGACCACGGCGCGGCAACCTGGATTGCGACGCGCATGCTCGGCCATGTCGGCGACCTGGGCATGATGGCGCTCATGATCGTGCCGTTGGCCTACACCGGCTCGTGCGTGTTCCTCCTCCCGGTCGACCCAATTCCCCTCACCACCTACAAATACAGCTACTGGACCATGACCGACATGATGAAGCCGGGGTTTGTGGTCGCTGTCGCCTGGGTGCTGGTCCTGACCCTTTTCATGGCAGTGGCGGCACGGGCGGGCATATCATAAACATATCAAGTTAACTTATAGACCCACCTCGAATCATACCCGCAGGGAGAACCCCGTTTAGGCGAAGACTTGATTTTCACGCCGCCCTTTCATATTGTTATAGTTACGAAAGGAGCGGCCATGTCGGACGTCGCCATTTTAGAAAGCATCGAAGATATACCAGTTCGTTTATTATTTCTCCTCTTCGAGCTTTTGTTCCTTATCGGCGTCGCCAGCATGGTGCTGCAAAAGCTGCGCTTCCCCTTTACCATTGGCCTGGTCATCATCGGCCTGGCCCTGTCGGCTTTGGGCGACTTGTGGGATTTGCCGCTGTTGCCGCGAATCCACCTGACGGAAAACCTCATCCTCTACGTGTTCCTGCCCGCCCTCATTTTCGACGCCGCGCTGTCGTTGGACGTGCGCGAATTGGCCCGCAACCTGGTGCCCATCCTGGTGCTGGCGGTGCCGGGAGTGGTGTTCGTGACCGTCCTGACCGCCTACCTGGTCCATTGGCTCACGCCCTTGGAATGGGGGCCGTCCCTGCTTTTCGGCGCGCTCATTTCCACAACCGATCCGGTGGCGGTTATTGTCATTTTTAAGGATCTCAAAGCGCCGCCGCGGCTCACCATGCTGGTGGACGGCGAGAGCCTGTTCAACGACGCCACCGCCATCGTCCTGTTCGGCATCGTCGCCGGGCTGGTCGCGCAGGGCGGCGAACCCGACGCCGCCACCTATATGCAGGCCGCCCTGAGGTTCCTCTGGGTGTTTGTCGGCGGCTTCGTGGTTGGTTGCGTCGTCGGCTGGCTTGCCGGCATCCTTATCCATTACAGCCATATAGTCGGCCATGTCACCCTGGGGGTGTTGTTTTCCATTTGCGCCGCGTATTTTTCGTTCCTCATCGCCCAGGGAATATTGGAGCTGTCAGGCGTCATGGCGACGGTGGGGGCGGGAATCGTGCTGGGCCACATGAGTAAACGCGACAACCGCTCCGACGTCATCCGCCAGATGCACGACTTCTGGCCGTTGGCGAGCTTCTTCGGGAATTCGCTGATCTTCCTGTTCCTGGGACTGACCGAACGCTATCTGCTCAATACCGTCCTGCTGCAATCCTCTGCCGCATATATGGTGGCGGCGGCACTGGTGGTGCTGATTGCGCGGGCGCTCCTTGTCTACCTGTTCGTGCCGGTTGCGAATGTCCTGCCGGGATCGGAGAAGGTCCCCGCCTCCTACAAGCCGGTGATGGTGTGGGGCGGACTGCGGGGCGCGCTCCCTATCGGGCTGGCGGTCAGCATCGCGCCGGAAGCGCTTGGGCTCGCATCGTATAGCCAGGCGGTGGAGCAGAGTCGGTTGATCATCCTGTTTACGCTCGCGGTGGTGGTGTTTACCTTGATTGTGCAGGGGGTGACTATCCAGGGCCTGATGCAACGCCTGGGTTTGACCGTGGGTGAACCCGTGGGCGCGACAAAACGACGGCGACGCAAGGGGCAATGATTGGCATACCCTTGATGCAGAGTGCATTCTATGCCAATGTTTGAGTTCGGCGCCTTTGCTGTCTTTCCCCGTGGACCCCGGCCGAACCGCCCGCTTGCCGCGCTGGTGGAGGTCCGCACGCCGGGGTGACGTGTGGGGGAGGCGGAATGGACTTCCTGGCAAGGTATGGGTAACTAAGCGGTACGTAAAAACCTGCCGCAATGGATAAGGCCACTTCGCAATCTTCGTATTCAAAGAAATGAACATGTGGGTAACCTCCGACACCGTATTCCACAGAGCAAAAACTCCAACGAACCCGCCGGGTGGCGGGCTTTTTTATTGGATAACGAAGTATCGCGAATTTCGACGAAATGCGTGCCAGGCGTGAACCGATCGGCCGGGTAAAACCGGGTTGGACACGATTTCCTAAAAAAATCCGGTGCCGGAATTTGACTAAGGCCGAATCCATGGTATAGTTTTGATATATCAAAGATATCTCGCTGAAATACTTATTCTTCCCCATCACTCGCTTGTCCCCACAGGGGACGTCTCGCTCATGAAAAAGGAATGCACCATGGACAATTCGCTTCGGGATGAATGGTTTGGCCTGCAGACTGCCATTGTTTGCGATATTCTCGACACCCTCGGCTACCGCCACCAGACCCTGCCCTGGGAAATTCAGGCGCTCGTCACCGGGACCAAACTGTTCGGACAGGCCTTTACCATCATCGGCCAGCCCTGCACCGACGACTCGGAAAACGATAACGCGGTGCGCGTCGACATGCTGAGCCAGTTCACGCCCGGCAGCATTGCCGTCATGTCGGCGGTCGACAACCGGAACTCCGCGCATTGGGGCGAAATCACCGCCCTCGCGGCCCGCAACAACGGCTGCTGCGGCGCTGTCGTCGACGGCGGCACCCGTGACGTGGGAAAGCTCATTGAACACAAATTCCCCGTCTTCGCCCGGTTCCGCTCCCCCGCCGCCTCCACCGGCCGCTGGTCGGTCAAACGCTGGCAGGTGCCGATCCGCGTCGAAGACGTCAACATCAACCCCGGGGACTATCTCTTCGGCGACGAGGACGGCGTCATCGCCATTCCCCGCGACATGATGCCCCAAGTCCTGACCCTCACCAAAGAGAAATTCAACAAGGAGTCCGGGATGCGCGCCGAACTCGCGCAAGGCGTCACCATCACCGATATCTTCAAGAAATACGGGCATTTTTAAGCACAGCGGGTTTTTTCGACGAGAGCCGGAACACGACTGAGCCATGTCCCGTCCCGTCTGTAGCGTGTCTGCGTTTTCACATTTTTGTTAGGAGATGGTATGAAGAGGACTGTCGCGGCAATGGCGGTATTGGGCCTATTTATCGGCACCTGCTCCGCTGGTCAGAAAATCGCCAAACTCGGCCATGAACTCCCGCCCCAGCACTACGAACACATCGCCATGGAGAAGATGGCGGAGTATGTCGAACAAAAGACGAACGGCAGCCTCAAAATCGAGGTCTACCACTCCGGCCAGCTCGGCAACAACAAGGAAGTGATGGAAGCGATGCGCTTCGGGACGGTGCAAATGGGCACCAACACCCCCGCCGGCCTGGGCAACTTCATCAAGGAATTCTCGCTCCTCGCCCTGCCCCTCATTTTCCCCAATGCCGAAATAGCCATCGAAGTCGGCGCCGGCCCCTGGGGCGACGAGATGCTGAAGCGGCTTGAACGTATCGGCTATGTCGGCCTTGCCTACGGCGACTTCGGCTTCCGCCAGACCACCAACAACACCAGGCCGATCACGACGGTCGAGGACTTCAAGGGTTTGAAAATCCGCCTTCAGCCCAATCCGGTCCACCTGGCCGTGTTCCGGGCGCTCGGCGCCAATCCTGTGTCCATGTCGTTCAGCGAGCTTTTCTCCGCCCTGCAGCAGGGCGTTATCGACGGCCAGGAAAACCCGATGGGCAACATCGCGTCCACCAAGCTGTATGAGGTCCAGAAGTATTTGTCCCTGACCAATCACGCCTATGAACGCATCGTCATGATCGCCAGCAAGAAGTTCATGGACGGCCTGACGGCCGAAGAGCAACAGGCTGTGCGCGAAGGAGCCATCATCGCCCGCGACCACATGCGTACCGCCGTCGCCGAGTCCGACCGCGCCTCCATTGAAGCGGTCGTCAACGGCGGCAACACCGAAATCAACGAGGTGACGGACGAAGCGCGCGCGGCAATGCTCGAGGCTGCCTGGCCAGCCATCGAAGAAGCGGCCAACAACATCAACAAGGGCGTGTTTACCGCCTTGATGACAGAAATCGAACGCCTGCAAAACGAAGGTAAATAGCGGCACGGGAGGGGATGCCGTTTTCTATGGCATCTCCTCCCACAATCAGGAGAAATTCGATGGGTTTTTTACGCAATCTTTCTTACCGCTTCACCAAGCGGGAAGAGGACGACAAGCGCTCCGTTTTTGGACTTCTCTGGGATCACCTCGAGGAAACGGTCGCGGCGATTCTCTTCTTGGCGCTACTGGTCTTTTGCCTCCTCCAGGTTCTCTTCCGCTTTGTCATCAATATCTCCCTCGACTGGACCGAGGAGCTGGCTTCATTCTCCTTTATTATTATGGTGTATGTGGCCGCGTCCCTCGGTGTCGCCCGTAACCGCCACGCCCGCGCGGAAATCGTCGACCTGTTGCTCTCGCCGCGAGCGCTCCGCATCCTCAACATGTTCGTCGCGCTGGTGTGGGGAATCTTCAACCTGCTTATCGCCCACGCCGGGTGGGGCATGGCGACCGACGCCATTGAAATCGGTCTCACGTCGCCGGTGCTCGAAATCCCCATGGGCTGGCTGTATATGGTTATCCCCGTCATGTTCACCGTTATGGCTGTCCGCGTCTTCTCGCGAATCGTCACCTTATGGAAGGAGAGGCCGGTATGACATTCGGGTATATGATGATTGCGTTCGCCATCACCGTGTTTCTTGGTTTTCCGATTTCCATTTCCATCGGCATCGGTATCGCCACCGCCTTGCTGGCCGACGGCTTGTCGCTCGCCTTTATCGCCCAGTTGTGCTTCACCGGTCTGGAGAGCTTTTCTTTTCTTGCCATTCCCCTCTTCGTATTGGCCGGGTACCTCATGGAGACGGGCGGGCTGTCGCGGCGGCTGGTCAATTTTTGCAGTTCGATTATCGGCAATGTCACCGGCGGGCTGGGCATCATCACCATTCTGGCGTGTATGTTCTTCGCCGCCATTTCCGGCTCGTCGCCCGCCACCGTCGCCGCCATCGGCTCCATGATGATCCCCTCCATGGTCCGCAAAGGCTATGACGTGAACTTCTCCGGCGCCATCGCCGCATCGGGCGGGTCGCTGGGTATTCTTATCCCGCCGTCCATCCCCATGATCGTCTATGCGGTGACGGCGGAGGTTTCTATCGGCGAAATCTTCACCGCCGGATTTATCCCCGGGGCCTTGATCGGCACGGCCTTTATAACGGTCATTTATATCGTCTCGCGGCGGCGCGGCTATGTGGGAAATGGCCAGCCGGTGCGGGCCAGCCATGTATGGGCGTCTTTCAAGGACGCGATCTGGGCGATTCTTACCCCGGTCATCATTCTTGGCGGCATCTATGCCGGTGTCTTCACCGCCACCGAAGCGGCTGCCATCGCCGTCCTGTACGCCATGATCGTCGGCCTGTTTATCCATAAGGAATTGAAGATTCGCGAATTCCCGGATATCCTGGTGCGTTCCGCCGTCACCACGGCGTCCACCATCATCATCCTGGGTTTTGCCATCGCCTTCGCGCGCTATCTGACCTTGATGCGGATTCCCAACATGGTCGGGCAGGCGATTTTGTCCTACACTTCGGATCCGACGGTTATCCTTTGCATGTTTGTCGCACTGGTGTTTTTCACCGGTATGTTTATGGAAACGATAGCGCAGATCCTCATTTACACCCCCCTGTTTTTGCCTATACTGACCAACTTGGGAGTGTCTCCCATTCACTTCGGCGTCATCCTGGTGATTGGCACCGAACTTGGACTGCTGACGCCGCCGGTCGGGGTGAATCTTTTTGTCGCGCAGGGAATAACCGGATCACCGCTGGGGAAGCTGTCCCGCAACGCTATTCCATTTGTGATCGCGATGCTGATTTGTCAGCTCCTGCTGGTCTTTATCCCCAAACTGGTCACTGGACTGCCCGATTTGGTTTACCGGTAACAAGGCTGGTTTCGAACTGCCGAACCTTTCTTCGAAATTAGTTCCTTAAGGCACGATATGAGAACAAACGGAAGCCACGACACAAAAGACACTGCCATGCCCCCCGCCTTTACCTCGGCCGCGGAGACGAATGAGAACGCCCCGACATTGGCCGCACAGGTCTACCAGCAACTGCGCGACGACATCATCACCGGCAGGCTGGCGCCCGGTGCGCGGCTGGTTCGGCGCACGCTGGCGAAGCGCTTCAATGTCAGCGTCATTCCCATTCTTGAAGCGTTGTTGCGTCTTGAAAACGACGGCCTGGTCGACTACGAAGAAAAGATGGGCGCTCGGGTGACTATCATCACGCCGGAGATGCTGGAGACCCACCGGGTCATGCGGGAAAGCCTCGAGATCCACATGGCCCGACTCTTCGCCGTCGCCCCGACCAAGTCCAGCAAGGAAATCCTCCTGGAAAAAGCCGTGCTGGTGGATAAATACCACGACTTCCTCCCCGGCGGCGACTACGACAACATCAAGGAGTTCTTCCGCGTCCATTACGACTTCCACCTCGCCATCCCCATGCTCGCCGGGTATCCCGGCATCGTGCAGGAGATGCGCAAGGTTTGGTTCAGGCGCTTCATGTTTTTCAGCAACATCAACGTCATCGACACGCCGGCCACCGGGGATCACCATTACAAGCTGGCCAAGAAGCTGACCGCCGGCAACCCGGATCGCGCCGGCGAAGCGATGCGGCTACACCTCGGTTACAATGTCGAGCACTACCGCCAGGCGGTCCAGTATTTCCTCTCCAGCAAGGACGAACGCTGGCGCAAGCAACTGTTCCTGATCGACGAAGACGAAGAAACGTCTGAATAACCATCCCCAATTCTTTCACGGCTCAACCCGTCGCAGCCCCGGGCTGCGATCATGGGCCCTATTCCACACGCACATTCACCTCCTGGAGGGAGAAGAAATGACAGATACCATCAATGCCAATTCCCGGCCAAGCGACCTCCGCATTACCGATATGCGTTTCGTCGACCTGGTCGGCGTTCCCATGGATTGCACCATCCTCCGCCTCGACACCAACCAGGGCATCTCAGGATTCGGTGAAATCCGCGACTTCTCCAACAAGTTTTATGCGCTGCAATTGAAGCGCCTTCTCCTTGGCGAGAATCCGTGCGATGTCAATAAGCTTTTCAACCGGATTAAACAGTTCGGCGGCCACGCTCGCCAGGGCGGCGGCGTCAGCGGGGTCGAGGTCGCCCTGTGGGATCTGGCCGGCAAAGCGTACGGTGTTCCGGTCTACCAGATGCTGGGCGGTAAATTCCGCGAGACAATCCGCGTCTACTGCGACACCGACGTCGACGGCAGGCATTCCGGCCAGGACATGGGCAAAGCCCTGCTTAAACGGCTGGAACGCGGCTATACCATGCTCAAAATGGATCTAGGGATCGACCTGCTCGTCCACGAGGACGGCGCACTCAACGCGCCTCTGGGCTATGTGGAAGCGCTGCGCGGCTTCAGTCAGCAGGAGTTGTCCTTCGGCATTACCGACAAGAATTTCGAGACCTTCATGCGGGTGCCGCACCCCTTCACCGCCGTGAGCTTTACCGAAAAGGGTCTGGATATTCTTGAAGATTATGTGAGCCAGGTGCGTGGCGTCATCGGCACCGAAGTGCCGCTGGCGATAGACCACATCGGTCACGTCGGCTACCAAAGCTGCATCCGCCTGGCCAAACGGCTGGAGAAATACAATATCGCCTGGATGGAGGATTGCGTCCCCTGGTTCTATACCGACCAGTGGGTCGAACTGTCGCGGAGTACGACCATTCCGATGTGCACGGGCGAGGACATATATCTGAAAGAATCGTTCACACCGCTGTTCGACGCGGGCGCGGTTTCTCTTATCCACCCCGACGTCCTCACCGCCGGCGGCATGGCCGAGACCCAGAAAATCGCCGCCATGGCGGAAGAACGCGGCATTGCCGCCGTTGTCCATATGGCTGAAACACCCGTCGGCGGCATGGCGGCGGCTCATGTCAGCGCCGCTATCGGCGATAATTTCATGGCGATGGAATTCCACTCCAACGATGTCCCCTGGTGGCGTGACATTGTCAAAGACCCCGGCTTCACCTTTGTCGACAATGGCTGGATAGCCCTGCCCGACAAACCCGGACTCGGCATAGAAGAACTGAACGACGATGTCCTCCGGGAGCATGTGAATCCGAAGCGGCCGGGACTGTGGGAAAGCACGGCGGAATGGGACGACCAGTGGGCCCACGACCGTATCTGGAGTTAGTCGAAGCGATATTCACTGACGACCAAAGTCCCCTTGCTGCATGTGTAAGCATGGCGCAGGGGGACGAATTTTTGCCTACAGCAGGAGAAGAGCATGAAGGTTCGGGTTGCTTACACGGATTCCGATCAGGACATGAGCCTGACCGAGGGCTTGTTGAACGGGAAGGGCATTCCCTTTGCCCTCTTCCAGAGCAAACGGCCGGAAGAGATTATCGCCACATGTCAGGGGATGGAGGTTTTGGTCACCCAGTACGCGCAGATGCGGCGGGAGGTTTTTGACGCGATTCCCAGCCTCAAACTTGTCATCCGCTCGGGCGCGGGCGTGGACAGCGTCGATCTCGCCGCCGCGAAGGAGCATGGCGTCCGGGTATGCAATGTCCCGGACGGGAGCACTCTGGAGGTGGCGGAACACGCTCTGGCCCTCCTCCTGGCCATTGCCCGGAAGGTTCCGCTGCTCAACCGCAGGGTGCATGAAGGACGCTGGACGTACAAGGATGCCGTCCCGCTGTATCGGCTCCATGGTGCGACCATTGGCGTTATCGGGGTTGGGCGCATCGGCACCGCGTTTGCGTCGATGGCCAAGGGATTGGGCATGCGGGTGCTGGCCTATGACCGCTTTGTGAAAACGCTCCGTGACGATCAGGCTTTTATGGAGTTGGTGGATTTGAAGACGCTGCTGCGGTCGTCGGATTATGTATCTGTCCACTGCCCGCTCGAGAACAACCTCAACCTGCTGGACCGCGACGCGTTCGCGCTGATGCGTCGGCACTGTTGCCTGGTCAATGTCTCCCGGGGCGGCGTCGTGAATGAGGATGCGCTGTATGAAGCCTTGTCATCCGGCACCCTGCGCGGCGCGGCGGTGGACGTGGCCACGGTGGAACCGATTCCGGCCAATCACAGGCTGCTGACGCTGGACAACTACATCTGCACGCCCCATGTGGGATTTTACTCGCTCCAGTCCGCCGACGAGATCGCCACCAAGGTGGTGGAGGAGATTGAGCGGTTCCTCAAGGGTGAGCCGCTGCGGTGCGTGGTGGTATAACTTCCGAGCGATGGGGCCACGCCCGGCTCCCCTGGTCGCTAGAACCAGGGCGGGGTGTTGGCCCAGACGCAAATGCAGTTTTCCTCGCCCGTGTTGACCTTGGAATGGGGTTCGGACGAGCTGAAGGTGATGCTGTCGCCTTCCTTCAGGAGATATTCCTGCTCGCGGATGGTGACGAGGAGCTGGCCCTGGAGTATCAGCCCGCACTCGGTGCCGGGGTGGGAATATTGGCCGATGCCGGTGCCGGCTCCCGGCTCGTAGATGTTGTAGATAAATTCGATTGGACCAGACATGTCGGGATTAAGCAGGTGGTAGGTGACGCCCTTCCCCGGCGACAGCAGTTTGCGCTGTTCGCGGTGGACCACCGGCGTCTGCTGATGGGTAATGACCGGGGCTTCGTCCTCCTGATCGCCGAAGAACTCGCCCAGCGGCTGCTCGAGCGCCGCGGCAATCTTCTTCAGGGTGACGATGGTGGGAGAAATCTTCGACCGCTCCACCTGGGATATGGTACTTGAAGTCAGGCCGGTGCGACGGGCGACGTCGACGACCTTGAGCCCCTTCATCATGCGTATTTGTTTGATCTTCTGGCCGAGTTTTTCCGAATACTTCTGCTTGTTCTTCGGGGCCATGGGGCCATGCGTTCTCCTTACTGCTCCGTCGACCGCTGCGGCGGTCGATCATTTCATTTTATAGCGTTTTAAATTGAATGTGAACCTTCCCCTGCGCTTTTCGGTCTGTTCCAGTAGTAACCGTAAAACGCAGAAAGGAACCAATCTCTATTTAAAAAGCGATAACCCACGAAATGCGGTCCCACTTAATTTACATCCATCAAAACGACATTGTTCCATAAAAAGGCGGGCGCATCAATGCTTTGGAGCCAGCCATTTATTAATTCGCCCTTAAAGTTTACGGGTAAATTCGACGAACAGGACCATTTGACCGTCTGTAAACTGTTCGGTTATTCGATCCTGTGCCGGGAATGTAAACACGTGCGGCAAACCGTAAAGTGGCGGTTTTATCGTGCCCGTCATTATTAAATGTTTTTTAATGTCTAGATTCAATGTTGTGCACATACCGTGCGTTTCGCCCTATCGCAACGGTCGAAAGCACAGGTTTCGACAATTTTTCTGTTTACATAACCAATATGACAGCATAACTTTACATTAAGGATGGTTTTATTTATTGAAAAATTGCCCTTTCAACGTTGCAAACCACAAAACTATGTATTAAAATGAATTGAATAACATATGGATTACGTTGGCAGACGTACTCACCTAAACCTCGACGATACGACCTACAATACGCTTTACGCAAACGCACGAAGAGCTCCGACTGGACGGTTACGACAGAACCGCTCGCCACACGGCGGCGGGACCTTCTGACGTGGCGGCATTGCCGCACGGACGAGTGGGCACCTATGCACTGCGAACCAGCGTCTGCACCCCTTTTCCCCATGCGGCCTCCCTAATGCGGCCGCAGCACCTGAATATTGTCCTATTATCCACTCTACGGCCAAGCACTATGGGAGTTCCACCAGAGAGAGACAAGGAGTAAAGCTATGCCCGACGACGCTCCACTATTACGAATGGTCAATATCGTGAAAAACTTCCCCGGCGTGAAGGCGCTCAAAGGCGTCGACCTTGATGTCGTCGCCGGAGAAGTCCATGCCCTAATGGGGGAAAACGGCGCCGGCAAGTCCACCCTGATGAAGTGTCTGATCGGCATCCACCCGCAGACCTCGGGCGATATCTACTTCCAGGGACGCAAACTCCCGCCACATTACAACCCGGCCGAAGCCCTCGATATGGGTCTCGCCATGATCCACCAGGAACTGAGCCCGATCGCCCACCGGCCCATCATGGAAAACATCTGGCTCGGGCGCGAACCCAAAAACAAGTTCGGCCTTATCGACCACGCCAAGATGGCTGAAATGACCCGGGACGTGCTCAAGCTCATCGATCTTGACATCGATCCGCGTACCAGAATGGGCGAACTGACCGTCGCCAAGATGCAGATGGTCGAAATCGCCAAGGCGCTCTCCTTCGACGCCAAACTCATCATCATGGACGAGCCCACCTCCGCCATCACCGACCGCGAAGTGACCCAGCTTTTCAAGCTGATTGAACGGTTGAAAAGCGAAGGACGCGGCATCGTCTATATCTCCCACAAGATGGACGAAATCTTCCAGATCGCCGACCGCATCACCGTGTTCCGCGACGGCGAACGCGTCGGCACCGACCGGGCCAACGACACCACCATGGACAGGATGATCACCATGATGGTCGGCCGGCCTATCGACGAAATGTTCCCGAAGGTCGACTGCGACATCGGCGCTGTCCACCTTGAGGTCAAGGGGCTGTCGTCCGGGCGTGCCTTCAAGGACGTCTCCTTTACCGTCAGAAAAGGCGAAATCCTCGGCCTCGCCGGCCTCGTCGGCGCGGGACGGAGCGAAGTGGTCGAATCCATCTTCGGCCTTCGTCACCTCGACGCGGGTGAGATTTTCATCGACGGCAAGCCGGTGAGCATCCGCAGCCCAGGCGACGCCATTGGCCACGGCATGGCCTTCCTCACCGAGGATCGGCGCGATACCGGCATCTTCCCCATGCTGGACATCCAGTTCAACATGTACATCGCCAACATGCGCAAGTTCACCTCCAAGTCGAGCGTGCGCCTGCTCTCCTTCAAGCGCATCAAGGAAGAGGTCACCAACTTCATCGACACCATCAACATCAAGACCCCTTCCCAGTACCAGAAGATCGAAAACCTCTCGGGCGGCAACCAGCAAAAGGTGCTGGTCGCGCGCTGGCTCATGACCGAGCCGGAAATCCTCTTCCTGGACGAACCGACTCGCGGCATCGACGTCGGCGCCAAGGCGGAAATCCACAAGCTGGTCACCTATCTCGCCGGCCAGGGGAAATGCGTCGTGATGATTTCCTCGGAACTGCCCGAAGTGCTGGGTATGTCCGACCGGGTGGTGGTGATGTACGAAGGCAAGGTCACCGGCATTCTCGACAATACCAACCAGAAGCTGACCCAGGAGGAGGTGATGCGCTACGCCTCCGGCGCTGTTGAACTCGAGGCCGCCGGCAAGCTGGTGTAACCGCCGTCACGGCATCCTTTCATAACTTACCCGCATTCGCATTTGCACCGGAGGAGAATGAGCATGGCTAAAGAAAACACGTTCGACTGGGCTGCGTTTTTCAAGAAATACGGCATTTTCGTCATCCTGCTCCTGATGGTTACGATGGTCAGCATATTGAGGCCGAATTTCCTCACCGCCAACAACATCTTCAACGTCCTGACCCAGAGTTCCATCTTCGGCATCATGGCCCTGGGCCTGACCCTGATCATTATTTCAAAAGGCATCGACCTTGGCGCCGGTTCGGTCCTCGCCTTTTCCGGCGTCGTCGCCGCCTCGCTCGCGCAGACCGGCGGCGCGATGGGCAAATACTTCCCCAACCTGCCCGAATTGCCGTGGATACTCCCGGTCATCGTCGCCCTCGCCATCGGCACCCTGTGCGGCTTCATTAACGGCTCGCTCGTCGCCAAAACCGGCATCCCCGCCTTTATCGCCACCCTGGGCATGACCACGGTCGCACGCGGCCTGGCCCTCATCTACACCGGCGGCCGGCCGATCAGTTCCCTCTCCTCCGGCTTCACCTTCTTCGGCGGAAAAGTGGGCATCATTCCCATGCCTGTCGTGGTGTGGTTCTGCGCCATCGCCGTGACCTATGTACTCCTCGGCTATACTTCCTTTGGTAAGTCGATTTACGCCATCGGCGGCAACATCAAGGCGGCCGAGGTCTCGGGCATTCCGGTCGCCCGCAACCTGATCCTCATCTACTCGTTTGGCGGCCTGATGTGCGGCCTGGCCGCGGTCGTCTTCGCCGGGCGCGTGCAGTCGATGCACCCGGGCGCAGCCGTCGGCTATGAACTCACCGCCATCGCCGCGACCACCATCGGCGGCACTTCGCACTCGGGCGGCATCGGTACCGTGACCGGCGCTGTTATCGGCGCGCTTATTCTCGGCGTGCTCCGTAACGGCCTCACCCTGCTGGGTGTCCACCCCTACTGGCAGCAGGTCGCCGAAGGCGTCATTATCGTCGTCGCCGTCATCATCGACATGCGCACCAACGCCAGCAAGAAATAACGCACGCAAGGATAACCAGGCCATGGTGGCCGGGATATTCTCTATCACGCACGCTACGGAGAAAATGTCATGAAAAAACTGTTCCGCTTTGCCTCGATCTGCCTCTCCGTCGGCCTTTGAGCCACCGCCGCCGTCCAGGCCGGCCAGATTCGCATCGGCTACTCCTGCTCGAACTTCAACGATATCTTCCAGATCTACGTCGTTGACGCCGCCAAGGAAGCCGCCGCCCAGCACCCCGAAGTCGTCCTCGACGTCATGGACGCGCAGGAAGACGTCATCCGCCAACAGGACCAGGTCATGACCATGATCCAGTCCGGCATCGACGTCCTGGTGGTGGTGCCGGTCGACACCTCGGCGGTATCGGGCATCGAGTCGTTGGCGAAGAACGCCAACCTGCCGCTGATCTATGTCAACCGCAACCCCTATCCGAATGAAAACGCCCCGGAAAACATCTATTTCATCGGCGCGAACTCCATCCTCGAAGGCGAGACGCAGATGGAATACATCGGCGAAAAGATGGGCGGCAAGGGCAACATCGTTATCCTCATGGGCATCCTCTCGAACGAGGCGTCCATCAACCGCACCCAGGGCGTCCACAACGTCATCAAGGCCAAGTATCCCGACATCAAGGTGCTGGCCGAAGAGACCGGCAACTGGCAGCAGGACCAGGGCATGACCGTCATGGAAAACTGGATCACCGCCTATGGCGACCAGATAAACGCCGTCGTCTCGAACAATGACAACATGGTCCTTGGCGCCATCAACGCCCTCGAGTCGGCCGGCATGAAGGACGTCTACACCATCGGCATCGACGCCACCACCGACGCGTTGCAGGCCATCCTCGCCGACCGTATGACCGCCACCGTCCTGCAGGACCCGGTCGCCCAGGGCAAGGGCGCGGTCGAAGCCGCGGTGAAGCTGATGAACGGCGAAACGCTGCCCGCCATCACCAAGCTGCCCGCCGAACTCATCACCAAGGAAAATGCACAAGCGCAACTGGATAAGTCCAACTAACCCATCACATCGCCAGGCCGCGCCCTTCTGGGGCGCGGTCTCTTTTTCCAACCCACCTCAAAAAAGGAGTAAGCCATGAAAAATTCGGTTTTACTGGCCCTGATATTTGCATTGGGTACGGCGGTCGCCGCACCGGCAGGCGAACAGGTCCACATCGGCTACTCCTGCGCCGGATTCGACGATGTTTTCCTCTCGCGCGTTCGCAGCGCCGCCCAGGCCGAAGCCAGCGCGAACAACGTTAAACTCACCATGATGGACGCACGGGAAAAGATCGACGTGCAATTGCAGCAGATCGACCAGCTGCTGGCCGACCAGGTCGACGCGCTCCTGGTGGTTGCCACCGACACCGAAGACGTGGACGATATCGTCCGCATGGCGAAAAAAGCCGAGGTGCCGCTGGTCTTCGTCAACCGCAACCCCTTTACCGGCATCCGCCCGCCCGATGATTGTTTCGTCATCTCCTCCAGCGCCCGCGTCGAAGGGGAGACGCAAATAAACTATGTCGGCCCGAAGCTTGACGCCTATGGCCACATCGTCATCCTGCAGGGAATCCTCCACAATGAGGCGACCCGGAGCCGCACGGAAGGAGTGAAGGATGTCATCATGCAGTCCTACCCGGAACTCGCCATCACCGCCGAGGCACCCGCCAACTGGCAGCGCGATATGGCCAAGGTGGTTATGGGCGAATGGATAAAGGCATACGGCCGCGACGAGATCGACGCCGTCCTGTCGAACAACGACGAGATGGCGCTGGGCGCGCTCGACGCCTTGGAGACGGCCGGGATCACCGATGTGCTTATCATGGGAGTCGACGCCAACCCGGACGCGCTGGAAGCAATCAAGGCCGGACGCATGACCGGAACGGTTTTGCAGGATCCGATTGCGCAGGGTCGCGGCGGCGTCCAGATTGCCCTGAGGGCGCTGGCCGGCGAGTCGCAGGCGCAGAATTTCCTGATTCCGTCGGACCTGGTGACGGCGGAGAACGTGGACAACTACTTGAACAAATAACGGTACCATGCGATTATATATCCCGGTTCATTTGGCGTATCGGAACGCCCGCAGACCGTCAGAAAGGATAACCACGCAATGTTCGAAAACAGTAAGATTGACTTGGGCGTCGCCCCCATCGGCTGGACCAACGACGACATGCCCGACCTGGGCAAGGAAATTTCGTTTGAGCAGTGCATCAGCGAGATGGCCGAAGCGGGCTTCAACACGACCGAGGTCGGCAACAAATACCCCAAGGACCCGGCGGTTCTGAAAAAGGCTCTGGCGGAAAAGGGCCTCAAGGTCGCCAACGCCTGGTTCAGTTCATACCTCACCACCAAGCCGTACGAAGAGGTGGAAGCGGCCTTTATCAAGCAGAGCGATTTCCTCAAGGCCGCCGGCGCGGGCTGCATCGGCGCGTCCGAGCAGGGCCACTCGATTCAAGGCCAGATGGACACGCCCATCTTCGACAACAAGTACGTCATGAACGATGCCGAATGGAAGCTCCTGACCGAAGGCTTGAACAAGTTGGGCCGCATCGCCAACGACAAGGGCATGAAGCTGGTGTTCCACCACCACATGGGCACGGTTGTGCAGACCCGCGCCGAGACGGACCGGCTCATGGCCGAGACCGACCCCGAACTGGTGGGCCTCCTCTTCGACTCGGGTCACTTCGCGTACTGCGGCGAAGACCCGCTGGCGGCCCTCAAGGCGCATATCGGCCGCGTCCGCCACGTCCACCTGAAGGACATCCGTCCCGACATCGTCAAAAAGGTCAAGGACGAGAAAAAGAGCTTCCTGCAGGGCGTCCGTATGGGCGCGTTCACCGTGCCGGGCGACGGTTGCATCGACTTCGTCCCCATCTTCCAGACCCTCTCGGATGCCGGGTACAACGGCTGCATGCTTATCGAAGCCGAGCAGGATCCGGCGGTGGCGATTCCGCTCGAGTATGCGAAAAAGGGCCGTGAGTATATTCGCAAGACCACCGGACTGTAACATCGTCTAGTTCAACCCAAAGAGAAAGCCGCCGCCCATGCCGGACGGCGGCTTTTTAATGTTTGGTTTTTTTTCGGTGCCAGTTACCGCAAACGAGTATCCTCAGTCCGTCCATTCCGCTCACTCCACAGGTCACCCCGGCGTAAGAAACGTGCATCAGCGAAATAAACAGGCGGTTCGGCCGGGGGGCCCGGGGGGTGGGCGGGGTTGCAAAAATTATATCTCCTAGGGGGTGACTTTGGGTCGTGGACCCCGGCCGAACCGCCCGCTTTTCGCGCTGGTGTAGGTCCGCACGCCGGGGTGACGTGTAGGGAATGATGGTATGGAAATTTTGATGTTGTTCGTCTATACTCTTCGGAGGGTTTACGAACACCCCATGGGCCGAAATTAAAAGCACATCACCGCATTATTTCCCCAAAGTAAACCCACTTTGATACGTAACTCGTTGTCCGCCATACCAGAAACAGTCAAACTTTTCGTTTTCTCTCCGAACTATCCGATGAGATTGGGCAACCATTCCAGCATCGCGGGGAAATTGCTGATGACCAGGACGAACGCCGTCTCGACGGCGAGAAACGGGAGTATCCGTTTGGCAATCTGCTCGATGGTGCACCCGGAAATGCGCGTCGCGATATACAAATTCACCGCCATCGGCGGCGTGATCATCCCGACCGATGTGTTGATGACCATGATGAGGCCGAGGGCGATGGTGCCGACGCCGGCTGAAACGGCGATGGGCAGGAAAATGGGCGTAACCAACAGGATAATGACGCTGGTGTCGAGAAAACAGCCGAGAAAAAGCAGGATGACGTTCATCGCCATGATCAGGAGGAACTTGCTTTCAATCGCAGCCAGCACCCACGCGGAGATCGCGGTGGGTATGCCCTTACTGGTCATGAACCACGCGAACGGGGCGCACGCGGCGATGACCAGCAGAATCATGCCGGTACTGAGGGCGGCCTTGCCGAAGACGTCCGGCAAATGGCTCCACTTCAATTCCTTGTACACAAACGCGCCGACAATGGCCGCATAAAACGCCGACACCACCGCCGCCTCGGTGGGCGTGAACAAGCCGCCGTAGATGCCGCCAAGGATGATGACCGGCATCAACAAGGCCCAGACCGCATCCCGGAACGAATTGGAAAAGGTGATGCCGTTGGCGCGCATTGCGTCGCGGACGGCGGAAGGGGGCGCGGCGTGTTTGGCTGTCATCGCCACATTGACGGAACAAATCAGAATCGCCAGGACGACGCCCGGGACAATACCGCCGATAAACAGCTTCGGCACCGACACGGATGCGGTTATGCCGTAGACGACCATGGGAATGGACGGCGGAATGACAACGCCAAGGGTTCCCGAAGCCGCCGCCACCGCCGCCGCGACGTCCTTGGGATACCCTTCCCTGGTCATGGACGGAATCATGGTGCCGCCAATGGCCGACACGGTCGCCGGATTGGAGCCGGAGATCGCGCCGAAAAAGGCGGAGGCAATGGTGGTGACGTTGGCGAGGGTGCCGGGCATCCACCAGAAGGCGACCCGGGCGAAATTCACCAGCCGGTCGGAGATGCCGCCCTTCAGCATGAGTTCGCCGGCCAGCATAAAGAACGGCACCGCCATGAACACGTAGTTGTCCGAACCGACGAACATGCGCTGGACAAGAACCATGAGGTTGGTGCGCGGCTCGAAGAGCGCCAGCGCGACGTACGACGCCGACACCAGGCACAGGGCGATGGGAACACCGATAAACAGGGTGGCGAAAAGGACGGCGAACAATACCAGGGCCGGGACCATGGTCGCACTCATTGTTTCTCCTCCGTGGTCTTGTCGGCGGCACCGGAGCGAAACGCCCGCACCTCGTTCACCACCGTCCACATAAGCATGCCGGCAAAGCCCACCGGTATGGCCAGGTAGGTTGTCCACATGGGAATAAGCATAACCGGCGACGATTGTCCGCTGCGTATTTGCCTAAGGATAAGATGGTAGCCGTAGTAGAGGACCACAACCATGATGGCGACGGAACACAGCGCCGCCAATGCCCCCAGCGCCCTCCGTACCGCCGGCGAGCGAATGCCGCCGGTCAAGGCGGTCATGCGGAAATGCGAGTTTGACCGCGCGGCGAGAATAGCCGCGAGGAACGACATCCAAATCATCAGGTAGCGGGAGGCCTCTTCCGCCCAGAGGAAACGGTCAACCGCGAGACCGGTGATGCGCGACACGGTCATAACCAGGATAAGGACGCACATGACGGTGAACAGGATCATGATCAGCCACTGCACAATGCCGATGGATTGCTTTTTCATAGTACCGTAACCTCCGCCCCGCCCCGCCACAAAGCGGGACGGCGGCGACAGAATGAGTGCTAGTTTTTATTCAGTACCAGAGCCACTCGCCATTATTTCGTAAAAGCGTCGAGGTATTCGGGGGTGATGGATGCGCCATACTGATCCCAAATGTTTTTGACAAGCGGCTGCCATTCCTTGAAATCGATGGGGGTGACAGTGACGCCGTATTTTGTCTGAATGATTTCCGCCACTTCGCCGTCGCGGGCTTCGGATATTTCCCGGTATGCCTTCTTCGTCACTTCAATGCCGTCCAGGATGATCTGCTGGTCTTCGGCGGAGAGGGAGTTGTAAAAGTCGAGGGACATAAGCATGGCCGAGGCCGAGAACACGTGACTGGTAAGGGTGACGTACTTGGCTGTCTCGAACGCACCCTGGGTGTAGAAGGAGTCGAGGTTGTTGTCCATCCCGTCGATGACGCCCTGCTGCAGCGCGGTAAAGGCTTCGGTCGAGGCCATGGGGGTGGGGCTGGCGCCCACCGCCGTGTAAAAAGCGAGGTGGACGTTGTTTTCCATGGTGCGAATCTTCATGCCCTTGATGTCGGCGGGGTGCGCCACCGGCCTCAGACGGTTCAGGCAATGGCGGAATCCGTTATGGGCGAAAGACAGACCCTTGATGCCCTGCTTCTCAAGCGATTTGAGCATTGCCTGGCCGACCGGGCCGTCCATTATTTCGTAGGTCTTTCGGAGGCCTTCGGGCGAATTTTCCACCATGTAGGGAAGATCCCACACCATGAAATCGGGTGAGAAATTGAGAAGCGGCGCGGTGGAGACATTGACCATCTCCTGGGTGCCGAGGCCGAGGCCCTCGATCATGTCGCGTTCGTTGCCGAGCGTGCCGTTCAGGTGCAGTTCCAGCTTGATGCGCCCGTTCGACTTTTCCTCGATGTAGTTCTGGAATACCCGCAGTGCCTTGGCCGGGCTGGAGTCCTCCGAGACGGTGATGCCGCAGCGAATGACAACCTCCTCCGCCGCCACCGTGACGCTGGTCAGCACTGCCGCCACCACAAACATTGCCGCTAAAACGATTCGTTTCGTCATGATACTTTTCCTCCGTATGCCGCGTTCGGGCGCGGCCGGTTAGGGGTGGGCGTGGACGGTCAGTGACTGTTGGTAATGTCTGCCACGCTTTGTTTGACCTGTTCGGTGTCGAACATGTTGTCGAGGAATTCCGGCAGGAAGATGCGCGGGCGCGCCTTTTCCATAGCCTTATAGGCTCCGTCCGAGAAGGGGAAATCGGCGAATCCAAACAGGACGGCGATTTGAATCCGGGTGTGGCCCATGAGGAACGACAGCGCGGCTTCGCGCGGCACGCCCATCTCCACCACCCGATCAAGGCCATTCTTCAACGCCAGAACAAGGGAGGAGCCGAAGCTTTCCACCAGCGCCGGTTCCAGGATTGCCATCTGTTCGACCGTCAGGCGGTGCGCCTTCATGACCGGGGCAAACATGTGGCGTGCCAGTTCGCAGCCGCGTTCGTAATCCGCGTCAGTGCCCTGATGGACAGCGCAGACGATATCCTGCTT
>JAJPXZ010000151.1 GCA_021205245.1 Planctomycetaceae bacterium | reverse complement strand
GACCATTCGATACCACAAAATTTACCTGTAAATTAGAAATTTAAATTTTTTTATGAAAGTGAATATGTCGATAGAGTAAATATACAAAGTTTAAATAAGCACGAAAGGACGCGTACAGAACCTGCGACGCGTTAAACAACGATCACTTCTGCGCTAAAACACTTCATGGCATACGGGTATATCGGAGAGGAGACGCGGTGCGTGGATTACATGGTGTACTGGTCTCTCTTGTAGTCGTGCTCTCATTGGTGTGCTCGTCCTGCTCAAATGATGAGAAGCGCGAGGATCTGCCCAACCGCACCCCGGCGCAGATTATGACGCTCAATCTCGCTGTGTCCGACCGCGTCAACTGCATTGACGGTAACCCCGCCAGCCTTGTCATATGCGTCTATCAATTGGACATGCGGCGCGACTTCGACGGACTGGTCGACGATCCCGCATCTTTTCAGCGTCTGCTGGAAGGCGAGAAATTTTCCGACTCGGTGCTTGGACGCGAACGGTATTTCCTTAATCCGGGTGAAAACAAACGCATCCTTATCGAACGGCGTCCCGGGACGCGATTGCTTGGGCTGGCAGCGGGCTATTACAACTCTTCGCCGCAGGACGCCTCCCTGGTCATCGTGCTTCCGTCGGCTGAACGGCGGATGCTCCGCCCGGCTCCGAGTCCGGTTGTCCTCGATATTGAAGTGGGACGCGACAGTTTGAGCCAAAAACAACGATAGGGCGAGGCGAAAGGACGGCGATGTATCCTAAACCGGTGTATTGGTTTTCGGGCCAATTTTTGGAACCGCAACACTTTCAGGAAGCGGACCGGTGGCACGCGGCGGAAAGGGCTTTGCTCTTCGCCGCTGTTCAGCCGTTTCCATGGGGTGTGTCGCGGTTGGAAATCGATAGAGCGCGTCTCGCCCAGGGCGTCGTTGCCGTTACCAAGGCGGAGATCATTTTCCCGGATGGCTCGCGGGTTGTGGTCGATCCCGATTCAGGATCAGGAAACGCCGTCTGCGGCATTTACGACTTCTCTGAGAGCTGGAGCGATCGTAAGACGCCTCTGGTTATCCATGCGGCCCTGGGGCGGTTTCAACCCCGCTACAACGTTGCCGGAGCGCTGCTGCCGGACGAAATCGCCGACACGACCGGACCTGATCCGTTGATTGCGGGGGAGGGGAGAGAGTGGGAACAACCACCACACGCGGCCCGTTATCTGGCACGCCTCCACACAAACCCGGTACCTGATCGTTACGCCATGCCGCATCCATCCCTCATGGACAGCGGTGCTCAGGTTGGCACGCTTTTCTTCCGCGTGCTCCTGGCTTCGACAGCGGAACTGGAAGAACTGGGCGATATCGCCACCATACCGGTCGCGCGGCTGGTCTGCCGGGATGACATTGTGGAACTGGACGAGAACTTCGCCCCGCCACTGCTTCGAAATAACGCTGACCACGGCTATGCCAAGGCGCTCCGCCTCCTCGATGAAAAACTATCGTCGTTGGCGGAACGGTTGCGCAATCAAACGGCCGCCGGAGGCGACCGGGGCCTATACGCACATTTGATGCGACGGAGCATTGCCAGGGTCCAGGCCGATCTCGTTTCACTTTTAACGTGGGAGATGTCCCATCCGTGGGATATATACCGCCTCCTCCATGGCGTTTTGGCCGAACTGTATTGCGATATGGGTATGATCGCCACGCCTATCGACTACCGCCATCGCGAGCCAAGGCGGTGGCTGGGCGAAATGACAGACGCATTCGATAGCCTGATGAAAGGATTTTTGCCGACGGTTGCCTTCGCATTGACGCCCCGCTGGGAAGGCGGACTGCTCGTTTTCGACCTGCCGGACGCGGTGCTCGCAGATGATTTGTCGCCATGCATCGAGGTGCGAACCGGGGAACCGGTTGTGCGGCTCCTGGGCGAAGGACGCATTGTTGCCGGCGAGGTAAGCGATGTTCGCAACGCGGTGCGACTGGCGTTGCCGGTGTTGGCTCTGTCGCGGCGGGATACCCCAGGCGGGCTGCCGGTTGATGCACGCCTGCACTACCTTGCCATAAAGTACGACAGCGCCGCCTGGAACCGGGCATTGACTTCGCGGCGGTTCGGTATCGCTTATTACCCCGACCCGGCTCAAGAGCCGGAAGCACTGACAGCGGGCGTTCGGCTTCTATTTCTTAGGGAACGGTAATGGGAGAGGGAGGCGTCATGCATTTGACTGATTGTTTCAATCCCTGCTTCGTAGCCGTTCTGGACATCATAGGTCCGCATCACGAAGCGTCAGATCTCGCGGCGGGAGCGGGCAAAGCGGATACAGTGGATAAGCCGGTGAATGCGGCACGTCGGGTGTGCCAGGAAAAACTGGATCGTGCGGTTGAATCGGCGGCATCGTTTTACGAAACGCGCACGCTTATGCTGGCCCGACGATTGGTGACTGCGTGGATTGACGAGCGTCTCGGATCTGATCCATGGCCAGGACGCGACGCCTGGCTGGCGCGGCCGCTCCAGTGCGACTGGAACGAAGGCCGCCACTCTGGAGAATGGTTTTTCACCACTGCTGGCAGTTTGACGCAGGGAAAACAGGATCATGACGAGGTGGCGCGCTTGGCGCTCCGTTGCCTGAGCCTCGGACTCGAAGGCCCATATTTCGACAATCCTGCTGAACTGCTCCGGCTGCGACGGGATTTGGCGCTCCGCTTCGACTTGACCGTACCCGTATCGCCATTTCCCTCGTTTGTCGAGACCGCTGGCGCTCCTGTTGACGCGACGCGGCGCGGTCTGTGGGCCGTGCCGTTCATTCTTGCCGCTATTATCACGCTCGCCGCGCTTTTGGGTGAAAACGCATTAAATCGCCGCTTGGAAACGATACTGGACGGCCCGGCTGCCGCGGCCACCGCACCGGAAGGGACCCCTTCCTCATGACTCCCTGGACGTTTCTCGCCTGGATGTTCCTTACCTTCCTTTATGCCGTCTGCTGGGTGGCGCTCTGGTTTGTGTCACGCTACTACGGCTGGCGGGTTGCCGAGGATCGGCTCGTTACCTTGGCAATCGGCATCCCCATTGTCTGTCTCATTCTTATCGCTCTGGCGAAGGCAGTGACGCGATTGCTCCATCGGCCGCGACGAGCACCTCCCGCCCGGGAATACGCAACCGGGTGGACCGATCTGGCGCATCTTCTCGGCCCACAATCCCGACCGGTATTCCTGGCTCTTGGCGAGGATGACGAATACCGACGGCGGCTTTGGTTGGGCCGGAAAAACTGCCGCTACCTCCTGGACGATGCATCCGGTCTTGCCATGATCGTTTTTCCCGACAGTCTTTGGCTGGATATACCATCTGCCTATCTCGACAAGCCCAAAGGACTCGACAATCCAGCCGCCATCCCCACACGAAACGGTGCGTGGGAGGAATTGGCAGCCTTTATCCCCACCCTGCCCGGCTCCTTTGCCGGGGCAGCCGTGTTTGTTGACCCAGATACGAGTGACCTTGTCTGGGAGGCAAAATTCCGCTGGCTAGGGAAAAAACTGGCGCTGTTGTTCAATCGTCAAAAAGTGAACGAGCCATGGCTATGGCTCGTCGGTTCCCATTTCGAGAACAGTCAGGCGGGTAAACTTTTAATCCCGACCATCGCAGGCGAATCTGGTGAAACGGATCCGAGCATCGACGCCGCCTGTGGTTCTGCTATTAGTTCTTTGGCGGAGATCCTCGGTGCGACAACGCCGGCGGCGGGATTGGAAATCGGC
>JAJPXZ010000041.1 GCA_021205245.1 Planctomycetaceae bacterium | reverse complement strand
CCAGCGGGCGGATCAATAACGGAACGGTGGTACATACCCGCCTACCCACCGCCGGTCCGGAACTGCCCACAATCGCCGCACCCTCCCCCATCGTCACCCCGGAGTGCACGTGCCTCCTACATACTCCGCGAAGCCTGCTCCTTGCTACCGGCACCGCCCACTCCAAGTAGCGCCATACCATCCTGGATGACATCAACCAGCGAATAGGCAAGCATAATACCGGAAGAGATCGGCATGCACGAATACATAACGCTCTTCGGGATCTGGAAGACGGTGGACAATTCTGTCGACCGCCTCGTCAGAGAATAGGAGAAGTAGAAGAAGATGGCGATGAAGGCGAGCGACATCAGGGACACCGCCAGCTTGTACAAGGCCCGGAGCGTGGAAGTGGGCAGCCTGGCCGATATCCAGTCGCCAACGCTGAAATGGCCCTTAATCGCCCACAGCGCCGCCGCCCCGTAAAAGACCAGCGCGGCAAAGCACAGTTCGACGATCTCGTCGAACCAGTGCATGGAGGTGATCGGCACCAGGCTTTTCACCGTCATCGCCGCCGATTTCCAGTCGTGGCCGTCGAGCCAGATGGACAAGTCGTTCATGACCCGCATGACCACGTTGGTCATCAGGATCAAGCCAAGCACGATAAACAGCGCGACGCACAGAGAGCGGAGAAACGCCTGCACGCCACGGTCCAACCCCTTAAGAGCGGCCATCTACATACTCCCCATCATCAGGTTTGGCAGCCACAACGCGATTTGCGGGAAAAAGGCGATCAGCATCGTCACCACAAAGATGACGGCCAGGTAGGGCCAGACGTGCCGTGCCAGGGCCGGGATGCCCACCCGTGCGAACGAGTCCACCGCGAACAAACACATACCGACCGGCGGCGTCAGGTTGCCGATCATGATGAGGAGCGTCATCACCACGCCGAAGTTGACCAGGTCGATATTGAACATGGTGCAGATCGGCATGAAGATCGGCAGGGTGATGAGGAAGATGGCGTTGCCTTCAAGAAAACAGCCCATCACGAGGATAATGCAGATGATGATAAGCAGAACCGCGGTCTGGCTCGCGCCATAGTTCATCAGGTTTTCGATCAATGCGTCCGGGAGCTTTTGCCGAATAACCATCCAGCCGAAAAAGTTGGCCGCCGCCATAATGAACAGGAGGGACGACGCCTGCTTGATGGACTGCCAGATGATGGCGGGAAGGGCGGTCACCTTGAGGGACCTATAACAGAGGCCGAGGAAGATGGCATAAAAACACACCACCACCGACGCCTCGGTCGGCGTAAAGAAACCGGTCATGATGCCGCCGATAATGATGACCGGGGCCATCAGCGGCCAGAAGGCGCCGAGGAACGACTCGACGATCTCCCTGAGCGACGCCGCGTGCGCCGCCTGCGGATAGTGGCGGCGTTTGGCGATGATCAGGAGGGATATCATCATGCCGGCACTGAGAATAATGCCTGGTATAAACCCGGCCATAAACAATCGCGCCACCGAGACGCCGGTGATTGCGCCGAACAGGACGAACGGAATACTGGGGGGAATAACCGGCCCGATGATGGAGGACGCCGCCACCAGCGTGGCGGAAACGGCGGGGTCGAACCCGTCGTCCACCATCGCCTTGTGTTCGATTTGACCAAGGCCGGCCGCGTCGGCGACGGCCGATCCGGACATACCCGAGAAGATTACGCTCGCCACGATGTTCACCTGCCCAAGCCCGCCCGGGATGTGGCCGACCAGCGCCTTGGCGAAGCGGAAGATGCGCTCGGTAATGCCCCCGATGTTCATCAGGTTGCCGGCGAAGATAAAGAAGGGAATGGCGAGGAGGGTAAAGCCGGTCGTGCCGTAGTACATGCGGTGCGCCAGCATGGCGAGGAGGAACTCCTGGCCATTCGCCACAAAGACGATTATGGAGGTCAGGCCTATCGCCACCACCACCGGCACGTTCACCACCAGCAAAACTATCAGCAGCGCGAAGATATACAGTGTCAGCATTGAAAAAGACTCCCGCACAACGCAGTGCAATGGACAACCGCGCGGCCGCCCATTGCACAACGATGATGGCTGTTGCAGTTACCGGGTCGCTTCCGCCATTTCCATCCACTTGTCGAAGTTTTCCGCGCCGATGTTGGCCCTGATTTTTTCGTAGGCCGGGCCCATCTTGGCGGCGAAGGGAGCGAGGTCGGGTTCATCGACCTGAATACCCTTCGACTTCATGTCCGCGATCTGCTTCGCTTCTTCTTCACGGACGAGCCGGCGCATAAGCAGGCGGGCCGAATCGGATTCTTCGGTGATTATCGCCTGTTGTTCCGGCGTCAGCCTGTTCCAGACGTCCATATTGACCACGTGACACATGGAGCTATACAGGTAATTGACGATGGTGATGAATTTCTGCGACTCGTAGAGCTTAAGATCGTAGATGACGCTTATAGGATTTTCCTGTCCGTCGACCACGCCCTGACGCATCGCCATGACCAGTTCGGAGAAGGAGATGGTCTGCACGTTGCCGCCCAGCGCCTCGATGGCGGCCTGATAGGACATGGCGGGTGGGGTGCGGATCTTGAGGCCCTTGACGTCGTCCGGGGTAAGTATGGGACGTTTCGAGTTGGTGATTTGGCGGAACCCCCATTCCCAGCTCGACAGGTATTTCAAGCCGATTTTTTCCACTTCGGGCGCAGCCCATTCCTTGAACGGGCCGTCGAGAACCCGGTCCATGTGGTCGTACCCCTGGACGGAGAAGGGAATACTGACCGCGTCAAAGAGGCGCACGTGCTTGGCCAGTTGGTCCTGCCCGCTCAGCGACATGTCGACAGCGCCAAGGATGGCTTGTTCAAGCACTTCCGGCGGACTGCCGAGCGCGTTGTTCGGATAGATGGCGATTTTGATCTCGCCGTTGGTGCGCCGTTCCACATTTTCGGCAAACTGTTTGGCGGCGGTATGGGACGGGTGGTTTTCCGAGCCGAAATGGCCCAGTTTCAGTTCCGTCGCCGCATGGGAAACAGGCGCCCACATAAAGGCGGCAAGGGCGAGTAGCGCGAGTCCTCGTTTCATAACGTCTCTCCTCAAAAATCGTCTATTCGAATGCGGGCCTCTCCCGCGTGTCTGCTCTGTAGGTGGTTGCTTGTAAACGGATGACAGCGTAAACCTGGCCGTGAGCGTGATTTTCCGAGCGCAAGCGGTGATGTCAGCGTGTCGATTGAGTAGGAGACTATGCGAAAAGGGAGTAGTGATCTGCTACAGTCACTATACAAAATATGTTAGTTATAAGCAAGTGATTACCACGAAAAAATGTCGATTTTTATAGCGATCCCACGTCCGGGGTTAGCTTTCCGGTCAATTAAATAATTTGAATTACCTGGCCGATACGGTGGGTTCGAGAGACCTCGGTGAAGGACAATGCGCGAAATGGATTTGTGTATAAACCACCCTAATATATCAGAAGAGATCAGTTGAACTCCCCTATCCGTCACCCCGGCGTACGATATCCACCAGTGACCGAGAGGGATAGTAACACGTTTATCAGTAAAAAAAGGCGACACTCGATCACCAGTGCGTGAACACCCCTATCATAAACCCATTACCCAAGAAAAAGGGGAAACCATGCGCTTCAAACGCCAAAAACACTATCCACCGCCCTTCCCCGGTCCAGGCTGGGTCCAATCCCTCGCCCACGGATTGGCCTACGACGCGGGCGACGTGCCGCGTCGGCACGAGCGGTGGTTCTGGCTGGCCGACCCGTGGATGGA
>JAJPXZ010000105.1 GCA_021205245.1 Planctomycetaceae bacterium | reverse complement strand
CAGTCCCACCAGCCCGCCCAACAGGCCGCAAAACAGGAAAATGCGGATATTCCACTCGTCCGCCCCCTTGTCGGCCAGGAGGTCGGTGACGTGGATAAGGGCGGTGAACGGATCGCCGCCGGCATGGATTAACGCACCGGATGCGATACCGAGGAAAACGGAAAAGATGACGTCCTTCGTCACCAGCGCCAGCGCGATAGCGAGAAAAGGCGGGATAAATCCGAGATAACCGGCGTGGTCCATATCCATTCCCCCTGAGTATTCAAGTTGGATCCCTCAACGACTGCCTGTAGTGTACGCAACTTCCACCGGGTGCCAACCCTTTTTCACCGATCCGACCTCCCGAAAATTTGCCGCAAAACAATGGCGCAAATACGTAAAATGAGGCCTCCACATATCGTACCGCGAGAGTATACTGCTTAGGATGCGGTTACTTATACCTCACTTCATTATTTCGCCGCTCGGCGGAACCGGTTAGCCACACAAAGGAGACTGAACTATGATCCTCGGTATCAACGGCGCCACCACGGAGAACTGCAGCCTCGAAGAAGACATCCGCATTGCCGGCGCATGCGGTTACGAAGTGGTTGAAATTCGCATGGACAAGATGGAGACCTATCTCAAGAACCACTCCTTCGATGATCTTAAAGCCCTGATGCGGACTGCCGGTGTCCGCCCCTGGACCATTAACGCCATAGGCATGTCCACCATGCAGGACGCGGCCGGTGAAGCCCGGGTTATGAAAGAGACAGAGCAATTCGCCGAATTCGCCGCCGCCATCGAGTGTCCGTGGATCGTCGCCTGCCCAGGCGCGAAGGAAAAAGCGTCCTGGGACGAAATCATCACCAAATCCGCCGCCAGCTTTGCCAAGCAGGCCGACATCGCCTGGAAGAAACGGGTGAGCCTTTCCTTTGAATTCCTGGGCTTCCCCTGGGCCTCCGTCCAAACCGTGTCGGAAGCGTATGCCGTCGTCAAAGCCGCCAATCGGGGCAACACCGGCATCACCATCGACACCGCGCATTTCTACTCGGGCAGCTCCACCCTGGCGGAAATTTCCGCCCTGCCCTCGCAGGCGCTGGCCGTCTTCCACATGAACGACCTTATCGACAAGCCGAAGGCCGAAATCGGCGACTACGACCGGGTCATGCCCGGCGACGGCGTCATTCCCCTTGCCGATATCGTCAAGGAAGTGCGGCGCATCGGCTTCGACGGCGTCGCGTCTATTGAAATATTCAACCACGATTTCAATAAGCAAGACCCGAACGCGGTAGCGAAGAAAGCCATCGAGACGATGTCGAAATATGTAAAGTAAACCGCTCCCGATTGCGACACCGCAGTTTTACCTACTTGAGGAGAAGCGCATGGCAAAGGTAGTGAACATCGGCGTCATCGGCGCCGGACGCATCGGCAAAGTCCACACCAACACCCTGGCCACCCTGGTGCCGGGCGTGAAAGTGGCGGCCATTTCCGACGTGGTGGTGGATGCGGCAAAAGCCCTCGCCGCCGAGTGCGGCGTGGAAAAGGTGACGCCCGACTACAAAGACATCCTGAACGATAAAAACATCGATGCCATCGTCATCTGTTCGTCGACTGATACCCACGCCACCCTCATCGAGGAAGGCGCGAACGCCGGCAAGCATATCTTCTGCGAAAAGCCCATCGCCCTCGAAATCGACCGCATTGACAGCGCCTTGGCGGCGGTGGCGAAAAACAAGGTCCACCTCATGGTCGGCTTTAACCGCCGCTACGATCCGGGCAACGCCAAGATGCGGGCCGCCGTCGATCAGGGCCTTGTCGGCACGCCCGAGATGTGCGTCATCTCCAGCCGCGACCCGGCCCCGCCGCCTATTTCGTACATCAAGGTATCGGGCGGTTTGTTCCTCGACATGATGATTCACGATTTCGACTTGTCCCGCTTCCTCCTGAACGACGAGCCGGAAGAAGTATATGCTTATGGCAACTGTCAGGTGGATCCGGAAATCGGCAAGGCCGGCGACGTCGATACCGCCATGGTCACCATCCGATTCAAGAAGGGCGCAATTTGCCACATCAATAATTCGCGCCGCGCCGTCTACGGCTATGACCAGCGCGCCGAGGTGTTTGGTTCGAAAGGCATGGTGCAGACCAAAAATTTGCACGAGGACAACACCATTCTGGCCACCGAACCGGGCTACTACGAGCCGCCGATCCAGAACTTCTTCATGACCCGCTACATCCCCGCTTACCAGGAAGAGGGTAAGGTGTTTGCGCGTTGCATCGTGGAGAACCAGACGCCGCCCTCGACCGGTATCGACGGTAGAGTGTCGGTGCTGATGGGGTACGCCGCTATCAAATCGGTGAAGGAAAACCGCCCGGTGCTGTTGTCCGAGGTGGATAAGTAATTTTCCAAGAACTCCGTAGTGTGGTACCGTAACGAGCGCCCCTCATTGTGCGAGGGGCGCTATTTTATTGGGAATTAGTGCGCCCATGCATTTCGTTATTCCAGCCGCATGGCGACTTTCTCGATAGCGAGGCCGTAGGCGTCATCCTTGAGCATCGAGGCCGCGAGCTTGCCGACTTCGTCCGGGCGGGCGCTGCCTGCGTTTGAGTGGCTCAGATCGAGGCGGAGGGCCGCGTCCCCGTCGTCATAGGTGAGGCCTGCAATGAATGGGCGGATGTCCAGGGTGCGGCGATTGCCGGGAGCGCCGCGTTCGACCACAATTTCCGGAAGAGCCAGGATGGACTGGGCGGTCTCACCCAGGCGTGGCAGTGATTCCGGTGCCCAGCCGGTGATGGTGTAAGAACTGGCGACGAGCTGACGGCTTTTTTTGACTGGCGGCAGGTTGAAGGCGTCCAGAATGCCCAGGGTATCGCCGGCGGCATGTTTAATCCGTTCCAGCAGAATCCGCAAGTCGATGCGGGCATGGAGTTCGAGTTCCACCTCCTCGTGGCGGGAGGCGATGCCGAGACCGAGGGCGTGAGGGAATATGATGCGCGGCCGGGGGTTGAACCCCTGGGTGAGGCGCATGGGGAGGTCGGCCCGCTTGATAGCCCGTTCCCAGAAACGGATCATGTCGTGGTGGGAATGGTAGATGGCCGGGCCAGTTTTGGCAAAGACCACGGCGGTTTTTTGCAGCATTTGGCTGTATTGGATCATGGGGATTCTTCCCAGAGTGAGACAGAAGATAAATGAGTCGACCGTCAGATGGTATGAAATTTGGAGCAAAGCGGCAAGAGTTTGAAAAATAAATATTGACAAAACGGCTGCTGCCCCTATAATCCTTCTCTTCGCCGGTCGGGGTGCGACCCAGCTACCCCGGTATAAAAACGGGGGTATAGCTCAGTTGGTAGAGCACCGCCTTTTTAAGGCGATGGTCGGGGGTTCGAGTCCCTCTGCCCCTACCATAACATTACAGAAGTCCCCATCGTCTAGCGGTTAGGACACCAGCTTTTCAAGCTGGCGGCCGGGGTTCGATTCCCCGTGGGGATGCCAATTTCATAAGGCCGCAACTCGCTAAGGGTTGCGGCCTTTCTCTTTGTCATTATTGAAGATAGCGTCAAGGAGGGACATGAAATATGGTTCCTCCTACCTATGGGCCGTCGGGGGTCATGCCCCTTCAAAACGGGGGGGTTTGGGTCGCGGTGTGATAATTCTTTGATAATCCCTTTTCGTACCTCTGCCGCCATCTCTTCGTCCGGATGGAAATACCGCGTCGAGGACTTTTCCGAGGTATGCCCATCGCCGCTTGAACCATGCCCTTGGTGTACCTTTGCCCTGCCAAGGTTCCTAGGGTATGGCGGATCTCATGGATCTTTTTTCTTTGGCAGCCCTGCCGCCTTCCACGCCCTCTGTGCTGCCTTCAGGAGGGCCGTCCGCCACCCCCTGCTCGTGCATTAAGGAACATCCTGTCGGGAATGGCGACCGGTTTTGGCCGGTCCAGAAGCTCGTCGCGATAGGCGATACCGGCAGAAGCTCGAAAGGCAATGGGGTACTCGCAGATGGATTTACTACTTACCAATACAAACGATTTAATCTTGCCGGCTCCTCCAACCAAGAACGTCAAAACGATCGAGATTTAGCACTCAATACAATTGCATACCGAAACTGGTCCATGTCATGGAACACAGTCCAGTGAGGTGGCGATATCATTTCCCTATAGACTACCTTTTAAGTCCAATTCGTTGTGCCATTACCACATTCAATCCTACTCATAATAAATCAAGTGTAGGAATTTATAACGCAAAAGACTTAAGTTGTTTTACTTTAATCCGTAGATACATATAAAACATATGTAGTCTTTTAGCCTAAGGAGAACCAATGTCTTCTGATTCGTATGCCTGGAAATCCAGTGTTGATTCCGCTCCGCACTTTGGACAGCGGCAAATGAACAAACAAAAGCAACGCAATCAACGTTATGCTGCGGAGTTGGCTCAAATTCGGAAGGCAAATCCCGACAACGTAAAAGTCCCTGCGTATTTGCGGAAAAAACCCTCGATCGATTCAGCGGCACCGACTGCGGCTGACAAACTGATAATTCAAAAGCAAAAAATTGCACAGGCAAGAGCGAAGTATATGTAGTGGGTTCATTTTGATGGATGGCAGGGCCGGAATGATTCTGACGAGGAAAATCTTACATCTCACGTATCCGAGAAGGCTACTTGCGGATATTTCGCTTCTTTTTTGTATCAAGGATTTTTTGCAGGTCGGTTATCTGCTCTTCGGTCATATCGGCGTCCCCAAGAAACTTGCCCAACAATTCACTCAAATTATTTTGGTAAAAACTATCGAGAAATTTTCGGTTTTTGGTTTTGATCGCATCTTCCTTCTTTACTGTTGCTCGATAGTGATAAATACGGGAATCATCCGGGTCTATCGCGTATGCAACCGCTTTTTTTGCAATGAGTCGACGCAAAAGCGTCTTGACTGTACGCATGGCAATATCACGCTCGCTCATAACGGAGTCGACTATCTCCGCAGCGGTTGCAGAGCCATTCTCCCAAAGTACACGCATAATGGGCCATTCGGCTTCGGTAATATTCATACGCTTATCCACGAGAGTAGCTTTCATTTGCCTTATATCAGCTCGGGCCGATGAGAGTCGGGGCCGCGCAGATCGCGCCTTTCAATCTCCTGGATTGTATGCCAGGGATCGGTGTAGGCACCGAATATCCCATATGTCCCATGTATTTCACTCATGAATTCCCGCTTGATGCCATTCTGTCCCAAATGAGTAAAGTTATGGGTGCTAATATACCCTGTTGTCGCCCGCGAAGTAAAATGCTGCCATACCAACGTGGTCGTCAATATGGCCACAAAGAGCACGCCGAAAATTATTCGGCGCCGTTTTCCTATCGCCACTCCGCTATCCAGCAACTGCCCGATCCGATCTTTTGTGTTCTGATAACCGGAAGCAAAACCGATCGTCATTCCGCGTTGCAAGGCAGCTGTTTTCACAATGAGTTGTGAGTATTCCATCGCATCGGCACCGTGGTTCCCGACTACCTCCTGGTCACAAGCAAGTTCGAAGTCGTGACGAATACACTGTACCGCTTTACGGCAAATCGGATCGAACCAGAAACAGGCACGCCACAACACCAAAATCAAAGAACGGAGAGAATCGCGTCTTTTCCAATGGGTTAGCTCGTGCAAATAAATCCAGTATCGTTCCTCGGGCTTGAATCTTTCAGCGAAATCGGCAGGAACAAGAATCGATGGGCTCAGAATTCCCCATGATCCAACCTCGCGTCCTTTTTTCCGAGCTTTAACCTTGACCGAGTGCGTGATAAGGGCTGTGGAGCAGGCCCTGGCAACAGTTTCGTCATCGGGGTAATCCGGGCAACGAGACAGTTCTCTCCGCACTCCCCAATATCCGATGGCGATAAGCGCAAGGTTGGCAGTAGCCCCCATTAGCCATACGAAAGCCAGCGCCAAAGGCCATTGGCGCCAGAGGCCCGCTTTATTTTGTAGAATTGAATAGGCATCCATAAGGAGGAAAACTACACTGTTGCCAAAGGAGGTATACTGTATGGCTAAGGCCGCCACGACAAGCAAGGGGATAATACGACTCCTATGCTTTTTGATCGCCGGTCCGCACACACCCTGCAAACATGCTAACGCCAGAAAAAGCACGGCGAATAAAAATGAAAACACCAAAAGCGAATCGAACCTGGTCAGCACATCTATCAGCAACGGTTCGAAAACCGCAATGGCATACTGAATAGTCATGGATTGGTCTTCCACTGCCTTGATGATATTCAATACAGAAACTTTGGGCTTTATATATATGCCATTTGTCAAAGGACTTCAAGCGTAATCCTTTCGATTGATATGGAAACATTTATCGCCCTTGTGGCGATGTAAAAATATCGCCGCACCTGGACGGCGCGGCGATGAGGTGAAATTCGAAAAAGCAACGGTCACGACGCGAATTTACACAGCGCCAGGAAGGTGGCGACAATCCAGCCTGAAGCATAATACGCCATGAATTGCACGCCGGTGTTGATGCCGAAGAAATTGTGGAGAATGCCTCCGAAAAAGCCGACGCACATCGAGGCGAGGACGCCGAACAAACCGGCTTCGTAATAGGCTAGCATGCAGATTAAACCGAGGAACGCGCCAATCAGGGCTTCGTGGCTGACTACGCGGAACATCAGGGCGGTCCAGGACCGAGCTTTTTTGATAGCGACGGGGAAGGCGATGAGGGCGCCGCCGATGATGCCGATAATACCGAAGATAAGGTAGTCGGAGGTCGTCAGGAAGCTGTGCAGGTTGTTGATGGGGTCCGTGGTGAAACGTGGCGGCGCGTTGAACAACGGCGCGGCGGGACCAAGGGCAACCGGACTGAGCGGGAGGCCGAAGGCTAGCAGCGGAATGATCAGTTCGCCGATATAGGTGGCGTTCGACACCGAGTCCTGCACCGCCAGCGTGGTGGTGACGCGGTCGTACAGCTCCTTCTTGCGGCCGGCGATAATTTCGCCCAGCATGACCGTCATGCCGACGGGTGAGAAGGTGAAGGTGCACCCCGCCACCGCCGCCGCCCCCATCGCGTATTTATTCTGGCTGCGCGTCAACAGTTTGAAGGGATTGGGGAACCAGGAGGTGCGGGTTTTCGATTCCGGGGCGAGCCAGATTTCGTTCGGCTTGTCGCGGCGCTGCTTGGCGCGGAGGTGCGGCACGATGACGTTGAAGATTTCCGACAGCATGGGACCGATGGTAATGCCCATGAAGATGGAAATGAACAAGCCGTGCCCGACCGCCTCGACAGCCACGCGCTGCAGGCCCTGGATAAGAAAGGCGAAGGGAAAGACCGCAAGCACGGCCGCCCACTTGGCCTTGGACATATACGCGACGAACATCGCGCCCAGGGCGAAAACCAGCCCGATGTACGGCTTGACCATGTCCCCGAGAGGTGAAAACAACAGGGCGCAGGCAACAGAAATCGGCAGCGCGATAATCGACCCAACCATCGATCCCGCCGCCATCTTGCGCATGCCGATGTGGGGAATGCCAAGGCGCTTGGCAAGGGAACAATAGAAGACCATCGGCACCGCCATTGTGCTCCCCGGCAGGGCCGCCATGGCCGTGGGGATGGTATGGGTAATCTGCATGGCAATGATGGTGGCCATGACCCACGAGAAGATGATGATCGGCTCGATGCCCAGCAGCACGAGGATAAGCGTCACCGGGGCCATGGTGGAGGTTTCGTCCGTGCCGGGAATGATGCCGATGATCGCGTAAAGGAGTCCCCCGAAAATAGCAGCCAGGAACGCCTCTCCCATAAGCATGACCATATCCATTATTTCCCCTCGCTTTTGATTTTGTATTCCGGCTTGTAGTTGGGCGATCCTTCGGGGATCATCGCCAGAAGCGAATACAGTTCCAGTTCCTCCATTTCCCGAATGATCTGCGGATCGGTGACGGCCAGCGCCTCGGCCTCTTCCTCGGGCGTAATGCCGGCAGCTTCCAGTACGTGAAGGATGTCCTCCTGCTCGAGCCGTTCCTCGACGACGCGTTTCGGCTTGAAGAGTTTGGCGCAGACGATGGCCGAAAGGATACAGCCGAGAATGCCGATGAGGAGAGAGTAGCCTTTCGCCAGCCCCGTCTCCATCCCCTCGCGGCCCAGGAATATCGAATTGCCGATAAAATAGAAAATCATGGTGGCGGCGATGCAGATAACCGACGCCGCCAGCAACTCGGTGATCACCACCGTGTCGCCCCATACCTCGGTGTAGGCTGGCCTCGCGGCCTCGTTTTCTGTTGCCATGCGTTTTCCCCTCATATCCCGGCCGCACGAGGCGGCCTTGCGTTATTTGGAATACTTCTCGAACAGTTCCTGGGCGTACTCCATCCGCACCTTCTTCTCCGCGATCATCTGCGCGACAATCTTCTCCAGGAGTTCGCCCCGAGCGCCGACGGTGGTGGCGAGATTGCGGGCGTGCAGGGACATATGACCGCGCTGGATGCCTTCCGTCGCCAATGCTTTGATTGCGCCAAGGTTTTGAGCCAGGCCCACCGACGCAATGACCATCCCGAGTTCCGCCGCCGACTTCACGCCCAGGATTCTGACCGCTATCTTCGCCGTCGGGTGAATCTTGGTGGCGCCGCCGACCAGACCTACCGCCATAGGCACCTCGATGCCACCGGCAAGGTCGCCATCCTTCGTCTTTTCCCAGGTGGTGAGGCTCGTGTAGACGCCGGAGCGGGAGGCATAGGCGTGGCAGCCCGACTCGATGGCGCGGGTATCGTTGCCGGTGGCGAGGACGATGGGGGTGATGCCGTTCATGATGCCCTTGTTGTGGGTGGCGGCACGGTACGGATCGGCGGCGGCGAAGGCGTAGGCGACAAGGATTTTGTCGACCACTTCCTCCCCTCCCAGAGCTTCCTTCTTGATGACGCAGCGTGACCGCACCAAGCGCTTGACCGCAAGGTTGGAAAGAATGCGCAGATATGCCGTGCCGCCTGTGATCTCGGCCAACGTCGGGGCAATGGCCTCGGCCATGGTGTTGACGGCGTTTGCGCCCATGGCGTCCAGGGTGTTAACTATGAGGTGCACGACGACCATGGGGCCGACCTTGGAATCGATGACCCTGACTTCCACATCCACCATGCCGCCGCCGAAATTGACCAGCACCGGATCCTTCTCGTTGCAGGCATCCATGATGCGGGCCTTCTGCTCGAGAATGCGCATCTTGGCGGCAAAGGGATCGGCGACGTCGATAAGCTGTACCTGGGCGATCATGATGGAACCGGTATTGGACGCGAAAAAACCGCCGGCGGGGCGGGCGAGCTTGGCCGCATGGCTGGCTGCGGCCACGACCGACGCCTCCTCCCCGACCATGGGGACGAGGTAATCCTTGCCGTTGACGGTAAAGTTCAGGCCAATCCCGAGAGGCAGCGCGAACATGCCGACGACGTTTTCGATCATATGATCGGCAAGATCCATTCCGATGGAGGAGGGATCGGCCAGGGTGGCGAGTTCCTCGTCCGTCAGGCCGGCGAATTCGGCCACTTCCTTTCGACGCTCCTCGACCGAGAGTTTGTAAAACCCGGAGAAATCACTGCTTTTCATGGCGGTTGCCCTTCCCTTTTCTGTGCCGGATGGCTGCCTAATCGTCCGTATCGATACGCATGCGCATAAAGGCCGATCCCATGGACTTCCCGAGAGAATCCAGGCGAAGCGACAGGGTCGCGCCGCCGCCGAGGGCCTTGTGCATGACGAAATTCATTCCGTGCAGGCTATCCACCTCGTAACGGGTGATGTCGCCCTTGACCATATCACCGAAATGGGCGCGAACCCGGTCGACGGTGAGCAGCCGTTTGAGGAGGGGATAATCCTTCGGATCGCGCGCGAAGACGCACACGTTGGACGTATCGCCTTTGTCGCCGGATCGGCCGTGAGCGATGTCCTTAAGGTAAATTTTCGGCATGGGGAACTCCTCTGCGAAAAACGGGTAGAAGAAAAACCGGACGTCAGGCCTCGACGACCCTGGCCTCGAGGCTCACCGCGTCCCTGGGGATGAAAGTCGGCCACAAGCCGATCACCTCCTGCACCTTGGCGCGGCCGCCGAAGAAGCTCGCGCCGGGCGGTCCGTTTAGTTGCAGGGGCGAAACTTCGGGGATGATTTTCGCCGCCTCGTCCTTGTCCAACGTGCGGATTGCAATGCGGAGAACGACCTCGTTCAGGTGGGCGATGTGCTCGGGGCTGGTGTCGGCGACGTCCAGATGCAGGGCGTTCAGGCCAAGATAGTCGATGCGAATTTCCTCGGCCTTGAGGTTTTTCCTGGTCATTTTTTTCATGAGGATGTCGCCGGCGGCCTTGGCCTTTTCGTAAGCGTCCGGCCAAGCGAAGCTGAGATAGGTCACGACCTTGTAACCCGCGTGGTAGCCGACGCAGAGTTTAAGCTGGTCCGGCCGCGGTTTCCCCGCCAGGCCGCCCACAGCCACCCGGTCGGGACCGGCGTCGTCCAGGGTGCAGCGGGAAAGGTCGACGGTGACGTCGGGGGTGATGTAATTGGCGGGATCGTGGACTTCGTAGAGAAGCTGTTCCTTGCACACCTGGGTGGTAATGAGACCGCCACAGCGCGGCGGCTTGGTGACGGTCATGGAGGATTCGGTCATCTCCACCAGCGGGAAGCCGAGATCGTCCATATCGGGAACCGAGCGCCAATCGTAGTCGAAATTGCCCCCCGATCCCTGGCCGCCGCATTCGAGAAGATGACCGGTCATGATGCCCCGGGCGAGTGCGTTCCAGTCGTCCGCCGCCCAGCCGAACTCGTGCTTGAGGGGCGCGAGAAACAGAGCCGAATCGGCGGCCCTGCCGGTCACGACCACATCGGCTCCCTCCTGGAGACATTGCTCGATTGGTTCGTGTCCGTGGTAGACGTTGACGTTGACAATGCGATCGGTGATTTCTTCAAGCTTACGGCCGTTGTCGATGTTCCGGAATTCGATGCCCTGCTTCATCAGCGCCGGTAATTTGTCCATGAGGTCGTCGCCAAGAACATAGCCGATGCGGCAGGATGGCATGGCCCCAGCTTTGACAGTCTCCCGCAATGCCTCGACGCAACCGGTGATGTTCATCCCGCCGGCATTCGTGAGGATGCGTATACCCTTTTCCAACGCGGCGGAACCGCCCATTTTGAAAAGGTCGATAAAATCGCGAGCAAAACCTGTGGCCGGGTTTTTCCGTTTTTGCCGTTGCATGATGGACAGGGTGAGTTCCGCGAGATAGTCGCAGGCAAGATAATTGATGCTGCCTTCGTCAATCATATGCAACGCGGCGTCGGGGCTGTCTCCCCAAAAGCCCTGACCACCTCCAATGGTGACTGTCTTCATAGGTGTCTCCTGGCGTGGCGTCGGATAGGAACAAATGAATTGAATGACCGATGCTTCGGTTTTAATTTATGCAAAGGTCTTGCCAGGAGTGGAAAAGGAGTGGTAACTCTCGGAATTACAATGACATGGTTATTTTTGCAACAACTGAACCTTTGAAAACAGTGCCAAAAAGTAAACAGTTGTCTATGGCAATTATGGCATATTAGTGCCATTTTTGTCATGGAGATCGTGCTCCGCAAGTTTGCGGTAAAATGTCCGCCGGCTCAGACCCAATTCACGCATGGCGGCGGAGCGGTTGTTCCCATTGCGCCGAAGCGCGGCGAGGAGCAACGTGCGCTCGAACGAATGCATTGACTGATGGATTGGCCCGACAGGCGAGTCGATGTCCGGGTATAGTCTAGCAGCCATCCCCTCTTCCTTCCCGGATTCGGACCTGAAGAGAAGGGCCGCGGCATCTGCCCCGCTTTCTTGACCGATATCCGCCCAGGACGACAGGATCACTGAGCGTTCCACATAATTCTTCAATTCCCGGACGTTCCCGGGCCACGGATATTCAATCAGCTTCCGGTAGACGTCGGGAATCATTTCCAAAGAACCGTTATACCGGTTGTTGAAGGTGGCGAGGAAGTGTTTAAGAAGGAGGAGAAGATCGTGTCCACGTTCCCGTAGCGGCGGGATAGTGATGGTGAACACGTTGAGACGGTAGTAGAAATCGCGGCGGAACTGCCTACGAAGCAGCATCTCTTCAAGCGGTTGGTTGGTTGCGGCGATGACGCGCACGTCGAGTGGTCGGGCATGCTCACCCCCCAGGCGTTCGATCTCCCCTTGCTGGAGGAAACGGAGCAGCTTGCCTTGCATGGAAAAGGGCATGTCGCCGACCTCGTCCAGGAAAAGTGTACCGCCATCCGCCAGTTGCAGTTTGCCGGCCTGGCCCCCTTTTTTGGCGCCGGTGAAAGACCCGTCGGCATAACCGAACAGCTCGCTTTCGATAAGACTCTCCGGCACGGCCGCGCAGTTTACGGTAATAAAGGGCTGGTTTTCCCTGGCGCTGTGACTATGGATAAGACTGGCAAGTATCTCCTTGCCGGTCCCGTTTTCGCCACGTAGCAAGACAGTGGCTTCGGTCCGGGCCACCAGCATGGCCTGCTGCACCACGCGCGCGAAACGCTGATCATCCCCGACAATGCCCAGATCCGCCAGTTGTTGGTGAGCGCGGATCTGGTTTTGGTACTCACGGGCGATGCCGGTAACGCGGGTGATTTCCCGGCTCAGTTTGTTCGTTTCGGTAACGTCTTTAAAGATGGACACCACGCCTTCGAACCGCCCCTTGATGTCAATTGGGAAAATCCGCACCGAAACATGGCGTCCGATGGTGTGGATATGGATTTGCTCACTGATGACAGGCGTGCGGGTCTCCAGATCCGTATTGATGGCTGCGTTGGCTTCGATGTCACGCAAACGTTTTCCGATAATCTTCCCCACCGGAACACCCAGGAGCTGCGTATACATATGATTGACGTAGAAGATACGGCTATCCGGATCGACAGCGATGATACCTTCTTCCAGATGGTCGAGGATAAAGACCATTTTGGCGATATCGTATTTTTGTTTGACATAGACGAGCACGTCCCGGTCGATTTGTCCAATAGGCTCGCCTTCGTCTCCGACGATAATGGTGGTCGGGGAGGACGCGAGAAAAGCGTCCGGTACGTCAATAATATTCATGTCGGCGGGCAATGCCGGTATGCCCCATGCAATATCGGTGCAGGGTTTGACAATTTCTCGCAATCGCATGCGGGCTCTCCTTCTCGATGCGATTTGTTATAAGCTATTTTGGGGGCGGCGGAAACGGGTAAAAAATGGCCCGTCACAGACCGTCGACAGGTCTATATCTTCACACACCGGTCAGACTCCCTTCCGCCTGCGGTTTGGCTGGAACTTTTGGACAAATGCAACTGCGACAACAGTAATGTGCCATCGCGTTAGTTATTTCTCTCTTATGAAAGAAATATACTCCAAAAAGTGTTGTAAAGTATGCTTGAACAAAGTCAAGAATTCAACCAATATGGTCACCACCAGGCACATAGCACCATCATCTCCTGGGCCGGCAGTTCGTCGTCAAGCGACGTTTATGCATGTATTACAATCACGTGACCAAGTGAGGTGTTCGGCTCGGCTCCTTTACGGTGTTTGAGGTCTCCTATTAAAAAGGAACCCGGCCAGCATTGCGATCAGAGAAGCGAGAATGCCGTAGAACAACGGATCAATGCCCTTCGGCATAAGGAAATTCCCTAAAACGACGCAGAGCGGCCCGGCAAACATGCCAATCTCGACAAAACACCTGTGGATGCGACCGGGAAAAAAGAGGGCGCAGCATAACGGCGCAAACGCCACCGCGCCGCGCAAACCCATGGCAATGAAGCTGCAATCGAGGATCATGGCGCCCATGCTTCCGGCTGTCATGAGGAGGGAGATCCCCAGCACCACCACAATCCCCAAGCGGGATACCGTCAACAGGGTGGCGTCGCCGCAGTCCTTATTAATATAGGCTTGGTAAATATCGCGGCAAAACATGGAGCTAATCCCTAACGCTATCCCAGCGCCGGTCCCCACCAAGGTCACCAACAGCGTCGCCAAAATCATACCGGCGACAAGCGGCGGCAGATAGGCGAAGACGAAGGCGGGCAGCGCCGAAAGAATGCCCCACTCAGGATGGTGCAACTTCACATACATGCCGACGAAGATACACATGACCCCAACGGGCGGGATGACCAAGCCGCTCAAGAGCGCGCCGCGGACACCCTCCTTGACGCCGCGGGCCGAGATGACGGCCTGAAGGTAGGTCTGGGTGGTGAGGACCCCCACGATGAGCGACAGGCCTGCGCCGAGATCCACGCCTGCGCCGCGGGCCACCAGATTGAAATAATCCTGGTGCGGCAGTTGTTCGTACATCGCGACAGGGCCGCCGCCCTCAACCAGGGCGATCCCCCCGCAGAGCAGCACCGCCGCCCCAAGCAGGAGCAGCTTGACAATACCCACCAAACCGGTACCCCACACGCCGCCAAATACCACGTAAGCCAACATGAGGATGGTGGTGGCGACAGCGGCGATGACGGGATCGATGTTTGTCATAGAAGTGACGAGGGCCACGCCCGAAAGTATCTGCGCGACGATGGTCAAGATGTTCCCGAGAGACATCAGCACGGTGGAAATAAGTCCCGCCCGCTTGCCGTACTGGGCGGCGAAAATTCCCGACAGGGTGGAGACGCCCGCCTGGTGCAGCGGTCTGGTGAAGACAAAGGCCAAGACGAGGCAGCCCAGGCCGGCGCCTAGCGTGAACCACCAGGCGGAAAAACCCTTTACCACCGCCAGTTGAGCAGTGCCTATGGTGGAAGCCCCGCCCACCAGAGTTCCGGTGATGGTGCCGGCGACTATGCCTACGCCGCCCTTCTTCCCCCCGGTGGAAAAGTCCTTGGCGCCGGTGATGCGCCTGCCTGAATACAGGCCGGTGGCGGTAATTATGAGCAGGACGATTGCCGCCCCGATATAATGCTCTGGTGTCACTCCCGCATCTCCATATCAGATCATCAACCGCAACGGATCGACCTTGTCCCGCAGGATACTGAGCACAGCTTCGGAAGGGACCTCCGCCTCCACGGCATGCGACACGTCCAGTTCGAAGCCGGTGTTTTCCTGAATTTCCTGCACTGTCGCGCCGGGAAAAACCTCCGCTAAATACATCCGCCTCCCCTCGTCGAAACGCAGTACGCCCAATTCCGTCACCACCGCGCGGGGTCCCTTGTCCGGCGGCAGACCGGCCTTGGCGCGGCCGTCCTTACCGTCCAACCAGCCGGGGCTGGTCACATAATCCACCTTTTCGCAGAAGCGGCGCTTTTCGTGTTTCATGACGATGATGGTATCGCAGTGGGTGGCGATGCCGTTGGCGCCGCCTGACCCGGTGAAGCGAGTCTCCGGTTTCCAATAATCACCGATACTGGTGGCGTTGAGATTGCCATAGGGATCGATCTGCGCTCCGCCCAGGAAACCGCAGTCTATGGCGCCGCTGCGCATGGACAACGCCTGGAAGCCAAAGTAACGGTACTGGGGCCACAGCACCGAGGCATGGTAGCAGTTGCGCAGATCCGACACGCTGGTCGGCACTTCCTGTGGGCTGCCCTCGAACAACGCCGTCTCAAAGATCAGGTTGGTATCGGGCGCGTGGGTGTTCTTGGCCAGGGTTGCGCCGATAAGCGGCAGACCCGTGCCGATGATATAGGTTTTATGGTTTTCGATATGGCGTGCAATGGCAACAGCCATCATTTGTTTGGCGTTCATGGTTCCTCCCCTATTTGCGCTTCAGGCCGGGGACATATCCGTAGCACGGCTCGACCCGCAATTTCGCCAGGCGACTGACGCCCAATGCATCCAGGTAGCTGTCGTGGTCGGGATGGGAGAATACGTATTTCTCCGCGAAGGCGGCGAATCCCTCGTCGCTCCGGCTGGCCTGATCGTATTCCCGGTAATAGCCAGGATCGTAGTCGTACTGAGCATAGCACTGCGACGGATGCGCGCCCCAAGGCAGATGCACCACCGCGTCCACACACAGGCCGGTGATGCTGTTTTGTTCGGGTCTTCGGCGGATTTCGTCGTTCGAGACGAGTTCTTCACAGGAGACGACGGTACGGGTAGCCGCCATGGCGATATCCACATCCTGGAATTCCGGGCCGATGAGGCGGCAGGTGCCGTCGGGCGAGGCTGTCTGCACATGGATAAAGGCGACATCGATGCGCGGCGTCGGTATGAGGCAGAGACGCTCGCCGGGATGAAATGGGTTTTCCTGGAAGAGGAATTTTTCTGGGGTCAGCTTGGGATGGCGGAGCCGTTCCTCGCGGGACATGCCCCACTTGGCGCTCAGGTCGGAGCCGAGGGTATTTTTCACCGCCACGTAGGGCAGGCCAAGAGCCGCGCCGTGGTAGGCGATGGTTTGGGTGTCGATGGAATAGTCGTCGAAAAGAATCCTGCCCTGCTCCACCGCCCTGCGGAAACAGCGCAGCACTTGCGTGTACCCCGAATTGGCGATATAGGCGACCATGATCGCCTTGACGCGACCGGCGCCGATCAGCATGTCGACGTCGCCGCCGGACGAACCACCCTCCACGTATAAATCCTTCTTTCCCTGCCGAATGATCTCATGCACCATGGCGTAGGGGCGGCGATTGGTGACAAAACCGCCGAGCGCCAGGCAGTCGCCGTCGTGGAGAAACCGTTCCACCGCCTGCCGTGCCGTCATTACTTTGTCACGACTCTCCCGCATCGCCAGCCTCTCCATTTCGAAAGCACTCGTCATTTGTGCACCGCCTTCCCGATCGTGTCGGCCATCGCCTCGGCGATACACTCCGACAATGTGGGGTGCGCGTGGATAGCGACGGCGAATTCATCCGGCGTGGCTTCGAGCGTCATCCCGACTATCATCTCGCCCAGCATTTCGCCAGCCGCGGGAGCCATAATGTGTGCGCCAAGAATTTCGCCGGTGCGCTTTTCGGTGAGGATTTTCACCAGCCCGCGCGTTTCGCCCTGCGTCAGCGCGCGCCCATTATTGGCCAGCGGAAAGCGGCCGACCTGGAAGTTGAGGTTTCGTTCCTTTGCCTGCCGCTCGGTCAAACCGATCCAGGCTAATTCGGGGTTAATAAACACGCAGGACGGAATCGTGCCGTAGTTCATGGTGCGGTCGAGGCCGCATATGGTGTCGACCGCGACCTCGCCCTCGTGCGAGGCGGTATGCGCCAGCATGAACTTGCCGTTGACATCGCCAATGGCATAGACGTGCGGCACAGAGGTGCGCAGGCGATCGTCGGTGACGATCGCGCCGCGTTCCGTTTTCACCCCTGCTTTCTCCAGATCTAAACCCGTCGCGTCGGGAGCGCGGCCGACAGCCATGAGCGTGACCTCGCACTTGTGTTCGCTGCGCGTGCCGTCTTCGCGATACACCAGGCCATCCCCGGTAACCCGCTCGACCGTCACGCCGGTGTGGAACACGACACCGGCCTGCTCCATCGCGTGGCGCGCCAAGGCGGCGAGCTCAGCGTCGGCCGTAGGCAATATCTGGTCCATGGCTTCGAAGACGTGGACCTCGGCTCCGAATACGGCGAGAAAATAGGCGAACTCCACCCCGATGACACCGCCGCCGATAACGCCGACCGATTCGGGCAGCACCGCCAGCTCCAGCGCCTCCTTGCTGGTGATCAGCCTGGCGTCCTTGGCAAGCTCGATGGCCTTGGGGAAAACCGGGCGCGAACCGCTGGCGATGATGATGTCTGTGGCCGAGACGCTTTCATTTCCCACTTTCAAAACGGTGGGGCTGGTGAATGCGGCTGCACCCTGCACCACAGCGACCCGATTCTTTTTGAGGAGCCCGGACACGCCGCCGGTGAGTTGAGTAACAATGTCGTTTTTACGCGCCTGCAAGCCGGCCATATCCACACCGACCGCACCCGGGCTGGATCCGGTCAAGCAAAACCGCTCGGCATCGCGGTATTCTTCCAACAAATGGGCGGTGCGGATGAAAGTCTTGGTGGGTATGCAGCCTTCGTTCAGGCACACCCCGCCGACCCTGCCCTTTTCGACAAGACAGGTTTTCTTGCCCGCCTGGGCGGCCCGTATAGCGGCGACATAGCCCCCCGGGCCACCGCCAACGACAGCGACATCGTAGTGCATGCGATGATCCTTTGTATTTAGAACATACCGCGGACTTTTTCCAGGATGGCCTCCTCGCCCGGGATAAAGGCGTCTTCCAGGGAGGGACTAAACGGAGGCGGCGTGTCGGGAGCGCCGACGCGTTCGATAGGCGCGTCCAAGTAACCGAAGGCTTCCTTGGCGACGATGGCGCTTATCTCGGCGCCGAGGCCACCGGTGAGCACTGCCTCGTGGGCAACCAACAATCGGCCGGTCTTGGTGACCGACCCGACGATCGTTTCGCTGTCGATGGGCTTGGCGCTGATCAAATCGATCACCTCCGCCTCGATGCCCTCGGCGGCCAATTTCTCGGCGGCTTTAAGCGCCTTGGGGAGCATGTTCGCCCAACTAACGATAGTCACGTCACGGCCCTCGCGCTTCACTTTGGCCTTGTCGAGAGGCAGGATATAGTCGTCGTCCGGGACGTCGGCCCGGGTGCCGTAGAGAAGCTTGTGCTCCAGAAACACCACCGGGTTGTTGTCGCGAATAGCCGACTTGAGGAGCCCCTTGGCGTCGTAGGCGTTTGAGGGGATAACCACCTTCAATCCGGGAATGTGCCCGAGAAGCGCCTCGACGCTCTGGCAATGATGCTTGCCCGAGCGAGTGCCGGCCCCGAACGGCGCGCGGATGACCATCGGCACGCTGAGCTGCCCGTCGTAACCGTAGCACATCTTGGCCGCGTTATTGGCGATCTGGTCGAAGGCGATGAAGACGAAGTCGGCAAACATCAGTTCCACCACCGAGCGCATGCCGGACATGGCGGCGCCGGTGGCCATGCCGGTGATGCTGCTTTCGGAAATAGGCGTGTCAATGACTCTATCCGAACCGAATTCTTCGAACAGTCCCAGGGTAACCTGCAAGGTGCCGCCGTATTGCCCAATATCTTCGCCGATGAGGATTACCTTCTCATCGCGCCGCATCTCTTCCGCCAGGGCTTCACGGATGCTTTCGCGTATGGTTTTCAGCATGGGTCGCATTTTCCTTTCCGCAAGTCACTGCGCGTATACGTTGGTTGTCAGGATTTCCGCCGGCGGGTACGGGCACTGTTTAGCGTATTCCACCGCGTCCTCCACCTCGGCCACGACGCTCTTGTCGATTTCGTCCAGCTGCTTTTGCGTGGCGCAGCCGTGTTCGAGCAGGTATTTCCGCATACGCGGGATGGGGTCCTTCTCTAACCAGGCCTGTACCTCCTCGGGCGGGCGCAGATCGCGCGGGTCCCTTTCGGAATGGGCCTTGTGGCGGTAGGTTTTGCACTCGACCAGCGACGGCCCCCCGCCCTTGCGGGCGCGTTCCACCGCCTCCTGGGTCGCTTCGTAAACGGCGAAGAAATCGTTCCCGTCCACAGTCACGCCGTGCATGCCGTAGCCGCTGGCGCGGATGGAGATATCTTTGATGCGCATACTCTTCTCGACCGACATGGAGATGGCGTAGTGGTTGTTCTCGACCAGAAAGATAACCGGCAGGTCGTTGATGGCGGCCAGGTTCATGGATTCATGGAAATCGCCCCGGTTGGTGGCGCCGTCGCCGCAGTAGCAGATCATCACGTCGTCCCGGCCTTGCAGCTTCAGCCCGAGGGCGAAGCCAACCGCGAGCGGGAACTGCGAACCGATACAGCCGGTTCCGGTCACGACGCCCAGTTCGACAGAACCGAGATGGTGCGAAGTATTTTTGCCGCGCACATAGGGGATGTCCTTGCCGTAGGCCCCCGCCATCATGTGCCGGGAGGAGATCCCTTTGACCAGGAATACGCCACGGGAACGGTGCGCCGGCATGACCTGATCGCTTTGCCGCAACATAAAGCAGGAGCCGACCATGGTAGCTTCCTGGCCGATGCCGGCGTGGGGCAGTTCGGTGACCGGCGTGTGCTGGTGCAGTTCGACCATCGCCTCCTCGGTGCGGCGCGAAAGGTACATCCAGCGGTAGGCGGCCTGGAGATCGTCCTTGGTCAGCATCGCCGCGTGCGTGTGCTTTTTTTCGGTTTTCATTGCCGCGTCTTCTCCTTTCCGGGAGCCACGAGTTCCTGCGGGTGCTCCAGGTAAAATTTGACCCTTTGCAGGAAGGGCGCGCCCACCTCTCCGTCAATGAGACGGTGATCGTAGCTGATGCACAAATACATCATCGGCGCGATGACGATGGCATCGTCGATGACCACCGGCGTCTTCATGATTTTGCCCATACCTATGATGCCTGCTTGGGGATAGTTGATGATGGGCGTGTAGAGGAGCGAACCGAATACGCCGGAGTTGGTGATGGTGAAGGTTCCGCCTTGCATGTCTTCCGGCTCCAATCCGCCTTCACGGGCGCGAGCGGCGCGGGCGGCCAGTTCGTCGCCGATGGTCAGCAGGTTCTTCCGGTCGGCGTTACGGAGGACCGGCGTCACCAGACTCTTACCGGTCGCCACCGACACGCTGATGTTGACGTCCCCCTTGATGACAATGGTGTCGCCTGAGAGCTGCGAGTTCATCGTCTTGTAGGCCGGCTCCGCTAATGCCCGCGAGGCGGCGGCGATAACGTAGGCGGTATAGGATACGGGGAGGTACTTGCGGTACTCGCCCACCGCACCCATATTCACTTCGGCGATGGCGCTGACCGTGGCCGTGTTTTGAACGCTCTTCAACATAACCTCGGCGGTGCGCCGCCGCAAACCCGCGAAAGGAATGACTTCATCCTGCGCGGCAGGCGGCGCGACCGGGCCGGGTAATTGTACGTCAGACGCGGCTGATGATCTGGCGGCGGCCTTTTCCACATCCCTCTTGACGATCAGGCCGCCGGGACCGGTGCCTGTCAGCGCGGTGTAGTCGACGCCCCGATCCGCCGCGACGCGACGCGCCAGCGGTGAACTCTTGACCTTCTTGCCGGTGGAAGCGATGACGGGGACAACAGGAGTTGCCGCCGTCGGAACGGCGGACGCGGGACCGGACGCGGAAGCAGGCACGCTCTGTCCTGCAGGCGGCTGGTCTGCGGTCGCGTCTGTCTCGATTTCACACAGTGGCTCCCCTACCGGCACCACCGCGCCTTCCGCCGCGTAGAGTTTGGCTACCGTGCCGGTGGCGGGAGACGTCACTTCCTTCACCACCTTGTCTGTTTCCACATCCAGGAGCGGCTCGTCCCGACGAACCGGGTCGCCCACCTTCTTATGCCATTGAACAACAACCCCTTCCACCATGGTCATGCTCAAGGATGACATCTTCAACACCGTAACTGCCATTACCCGTCTCCTCTTTTCAAGAATTCGCGACATCGGCTTCGTGGGCCAGCTTGGTCACCTCGGCTGCCCTGCCGGAGAGTAGGTCCGAGATCTTGCGATCGCTCTGCCAGAAGTATTTTCTGATTATTATGGAAAGTGTGATTACCAACGCTGCGGTTACGCCGATCTGCACCGCAGGCGACAATCCATAGGACAAGGCCGGCCCAAATGCGATATAGAAGACCATGTAGGAATAGCTGGTGGCGGCGGCGGTGGAGGCGATGGACGAGCCTTCCGTTTCGAAGTTGGGGTCCAGGGACCGCACAAGCATGAGGCCGGTCGCCAGCACTCCGCTGAAGGTGCCGTAGCAACCGATGCCGCCTTCGAACCAGTCCTTCGGGAACATCTTGTACGCCAGCGGAATACAGACGACGAAATTGGTGCCCACGAGCGCCAGGGTGACGCCGAGGATGGGCAACCAGTAATCGGTGAACACTTGGATGGGCGTGGTGGCGACGGCGGCGCAGACCAGAATTTCCAGGATGAACCCGGAGACGCGCTGAATGGTGGCGCGGTCGGTGTACTTGTGGGTATTGGTGGCGAGGAGCAGCTTGTTCAGGATGACGCCGGACAGCATGCAGGTGGCGAACAGCGGCACCGCCTTGAGGGGACTCCACATCCAGATCAGGATGTTACGCATGACAATGCCGCCGCCGTAGGCGATTAAGCAGATGGCGACCTGTAGGGCCAGCGGATCGAGAACGTCGGGGTAGCTCACGCCCCAGCCGATGGCCTTCCGTTTTTTCGGTTCGATATACCCGATGCGCGCTTCCACCGGCAGGTCCTGCGGCTTGTCGACCATACGCGCCCAGCCCTTGCGGATGCCGATATTCACATAGATCATACCTACCACGATGCCGGACAAAAGGCCGGTGGTGGCGATGGTGATGGCGATGCCCGGGCCGTTTTCCCATCCCAACTCCTGGAAGACGGCTCCGGTGGCGGCGGCGGTGCCGTGGCCAGAGAAAAAGCCGTAGATACCGGTGAGACCAAAGCCCATGGGCAGATTGTAAGACTGCATAAAAATAAAGGCGATGATCAAGCCCATTAAAATTTGCACTTGATAGGTGATGGCGGCACTGAAAACCGAAGGCAGGCTGGATTTGCTTTTCGCGCTCTTGGTACCGAGGAAGGTGAGCGCCATAACGATACTGATGAGGATTCCGGGAAGGCCCGCCATCGTCTTATCTATAGGAAGGTGGAAGGAGGCTAATTGCGGCATGCCGAACCAATGTGGAACGCGGCCAAGTACCTGCGGGCCTATAACCAGGCCAACGAAGCCGCCCAAGAGAGAGGCGGGAATGTAAATCTTCTGGAACACCACCACATGTTTGCGCAAGGCATAGCCGATGAGCAATAGCACGCTGATTAGCGCACAGTCCACCAAGACGGTCTGCATATAAAACTCCTCTCCGAATTTCCCTGTAACTCCTGATATGGCACACTCCAAACCCGGCTAAACCGCGTTTCATTAGGAAGAAAATGGAGGATGACAGGGAAGCCGGAAGGACGGCGGCAATGGGCCTCTTGTTGCTTTCCCCGACGGGATGAAGCTAAAAGCAATGCCATTGCCAATCGGAAGGACGAGAGGAAAGTCGTACAAAATCAATGAAATTAAGGCTTTTTATAGAGGAGTTTTTTGTTTTGCGTTATATTTTAATGCACCGATGCATTAAAAATAGGATTATTTTTTACATAAGATGCAGATCCGCATCGATTATTCTTTTACCGAGAGCCCGTATTTTTTCAACTTGCGCACCACCGTCGATTGGTTGATGTGGAGGATGTCGGCCAGTTCGTAAGTACTTTTCACCTGTTTTGACAAGCCCTCCATGACGCCGCGCTCGACACTCTCCTGCAATTCCCGCAGCGAAAATGTATCCGGGAGCTGGCAGTGCGCCTCTGCTTTTGTCGCGTCGGGCAGATAATCCTTGAGGTTCAGGGACACGTCGTCGGGGTCACTAAGGATTACGCTGCGCTCCACCAGGTTGCGGAGTTCCCGGGCATTGCCGGGCCAGTCGTGGCTGTAGAGGAACTCGTAAGCGCGGCTGGACAGCACCCGTTGCCGGTTGTACTTGTCGCAGAACTCGTCCAGGAAGGCCTGCGCCAGTGGCAGAATGTCCTCCTTCCGTTCCCGGAGCGGCGGGATGGTGAGATTAATCAGGTTGAGGCGATAATAGAGGTCTTTACGGAAGGTTCCCTGGCGGCACATTTCCTCCAGCGGGTTGTTTGAAGCGGCGACGAGGCGAAAATCGACATCGATTTCCCGATCGCCGCCCACGCGGCGGATGCGGTGCGTCTCCAGGGTCCGAAGCAGCTTGCTCTGGGCGAGCGGGTTCAGCGAGTTGATCTCGTCCAGGAACAGGGTCCCCCCCGCCACCGATTCGACGACGCCGATCTTTCCTTGCCGCAGGCCGCCGGTGAAAGCGCCCGGTTCGTACCCGAACAGTTCGGACTCGAGGAGGCTGTCGGGAAGGGCGGAGCAGTTGATCACCAGCATGTGCCGTTCGTTCCTGGTGCTGCGCTGATGGATATAATGGGCCATCACCTCCTTGCCCGCGCCAGTCTCGCCCGTGATGAGGCAGGTCGCGTCCGAGCCCGCCGCCCTGTCCGCCCTGGAAAGGAGTTGCCGCATGGCGAGGCTTTCCGCAATGGGGGACGAAGCGACCGAGGTAATGGTCTCACTGTTGAACGCGTAGTATGTGGTATCGGTCTTCGCTTCCCGCAGCATGGCGTCCAGGTGGAGGAGCGGCGACAATACCACAATAATGTATTTGATTTTTCCCGACTCATCGAACACAGGCCTGCCCACCGTCAACTGGCGAAGGCGCTCCTTGGTGGCGTTGGTGATTTCCTGGAAGATGGACACCCGTTCCCGCCGGGTCGTCACCTGTTCGAATATGCTCGGCTGAAAGGTGTGGCGGATGCGATAGATGTTAGTGCGGAGCAGATAGTCCTTTGAGTTCCCGGTATACCTGCCAAACGCATCATTGACATAAATGAAATCACCGGCGCTGTTCAAAACGTAAACCGGGTTGTCGATACTGTCCAATATTTGGACGGCGTCGTCGATATGGGCAAGTGCTTCGCCCTGCTCCGTTGTCATTCCGCTCATAGCTGAGTCCCTTGATCGATTGAAACCTAACGGAGATATCTTTTCGTCCATTTATCCAGCCAAATACCATGACTGCATTATAAACCGGCTAGCAGGAAGTTGCTAGGTCGCGTGCTGGGGCAAGTTTTTCTGGGATTGAGACTCGTTAGTCGGCACCTTCGCCACGAGGGAGACTTCGGCGGGATGGAAATCGGTAGTCGCCACCACGGCATCCTCGATAACACCTTTACGCAGGGCGGTATTATTTTGAATACATCTCTTCCACAATGCTCGCGATATTGCTCCAATATGACTTGTTATTGAAGGCGATATGACTGTCGAGTATTTCGAGAGCCGATTCGCAATCGTGGTTTTCCAAGTGGCCGATGATTGCGTTATGCTCGACAAAGGATTTCTTCAGGTGTTTTTCGTTATGGGTAAGCTGGAAGCGGAGTATCGCCAAAAGCGAACGAATGAGTCGGTACGACTTCTTAAGATAAGGGTTCATGCAATACTCGAAAAACAGGTCGTGGAAACGCATGTCCTGAGCGATATAGGCCTGGTAATCTGCGGCGTCAATGGAAATGACCATTTCATCATAAATATCCTTCAACCCCGCGATGAAAAGGTCAAAGGATTGGCGGTAAGCACAGGCAAGCGCGACCGGTTCGAGGATGGTGCGGACCAGCGAGACGTTCTGGAACTGTTCCGCATCCGGCCGGCAAACGACAGTTCGCTTTTGCGGTTTGATTTCAACAAGATCCTCGTCCTGGAGGCGAAGAAGAGCATTGCGGACCGGTGTCTTGCTGACGCCCAAAGTGTCGGCGAGAGCTTGCTCGGATATTTGACTACCCAACGGGATCTGGCCATTGACGATACGGGTTCGGATTTCGTCCTCTACCTGCTTGGCAAGATTGCCACTTCGGGAGGTGCGATCCATCTAAAGCTCCTGTTCGATACTATTCAATAAAACGGAAAAGTATACGTGAAAGCACGGAATCACGCAAAGAGTATGTGGTAGAGAAAGCTCTGTTCAATCCCACCATCTAACATTTTAGTTCACTTTTAATATCTTGCCAATATATCCTCGAAATCACAACCCCACCCCCATCGCGATACGACCAATAATATCCATAACGTCCTAATTTTTCCGCAAATATATCGTTCATACGCCTCTTTTTCGCAGATATAACATATTACTCAAATTCCCTTTTTATACAAAGATTTTGTCAAACAATAATTTGACTAAGCATTTTAGATGATGTAAACTAAAATTCTAGATTAATTAATAATTACCCTGAAATTGCTCTCTACTTGCTTCCAGATTTCCCTTAGTTCTTGCTTCACTAACACATGAACAATCGCAGCGCGCTAGCGCCTCCCATGCGGTACCTAAACGGAACTACCCGAGGTTGTAGTTGGCTCCCACGGAAATGATACCTGAACCCGTTCGAGCCGCCTAACACCAACCGCGTCACCGGCGACGCGGCTGTCGCACCTTCGTTTGTCCATTTTTGGGAGGCAATACCATGCGTACCCCGCTCCGCACCCTGGTCGCCGCGTTCGCCCTTGTCGTGTCAATCACTGCCGTCGGCATCGGTCATGCCGGACAAATCGTTATAAAGGCAGGCTACGGCACCGCCGGAGGCCCCATTCACGAAGGCATGATCGAATTCGAGAAACGCATTGAGGCGGCTAATCCCAACATCGATGTCCAGCTTTTCCCGGGCGGGCAGCTTGGCTCGGAAGGGGAGATTGTCGGTCAACTTCAGGCCGGCATCACCGATATGCTCCCGACAACCACCGGGCCTCTCGGCCGTCTCCACAACGTTTTCTATGCCCTCGAACCCCCTTACGAACTCCTGAACGAAACCCAGGCCGACACCGTCCTTGACGGCCCCATCGGTGAAAAGATGTTGCAGGTCTTTGATTCAAAGGGATTGGTAGGCCTTACTTTCTGGGAGAACGGCTTCCGCCAGGCCACAAACAGCGTCCGTCCCATCGTCACCCCCGAAGACTTCAAAGGCATTAAGTTTCGGGTGCAGCAGAGCACCCTGCATATCAACTTCTTCAAAGCCCTCGGCGCCAACCCGACTCCCCTGCCCTTTACCGAAATTTACAACTCCCTCGCCACCAAAGTTGTCGACGGCCAGGAGAATCCCCTTTCCCTCATTGCCACCAACAAGTTCTATGAACAGCAGAAATATCTATCGAAAACGGACCATGTCTATTCTGCCGTCCCTGTCTATTTTTCCAAGATGAAATGGATGATGCTGCCTCCAGACGTGCAAAAGCTGGTCAAGGACACCGTCCACGACCTCCGCATCTGGCAGCGCCAGCGTGGTCGTCAGATGGAGAATGAGTACATCGCCGACATCAAGCAGAAGTGCGAAGTCACTATCCTCACCGACGAACACAAACAAGCCTTCAAGGATGCAGGGGCCGAAGTCTATGAATGGGCCAACAAGGAATTTGGCCCAGACTACCAGGAAGTGCTGAGCGCCATCGCCGCCGCTACCAAATAGCCGTCTCGCCTGCAGCACAACGCGTCACGCGGTAACGCAACTCCACCGAACTTGCACAGTGTCCGCGGCCGGGCATACCGCCTGGCCGCGCCGCGGGTGCCGTGTCACCTGGCATCCTGTTATATGAAAGGCTCGACCATGCCTGCAAATTCAGTGCTCAAACGCTTCGAGGAGGCGGTGCTTACGATCCTGGGCGCGTCCATGACCCTGGTGATGATAGCCAACGTCATCATGCGGTATATTTTCGCATCCTCCATCATCTGGGCCGAAGAATATGTGCGCATTACCTTCGTCTGGGCGATGTTCCTGGCCATCACCACCGGTTTCCTCAGGAACGAGCACATCGGCTTTACCAACATCATGAACCGCAAGAGGACCACCTCGCTCGTCCGCGAAATTCTCTACGGTGCGGCATTGATGGTCGTCGGCGGCATTACCGCTTATTTCGGCAACATCTACAACGGCTATGTCGGCGAAGTCTCTCTCGCCGGTACAAACCTCCCTACCGCCGTTCTGCTGCTCCCCGGCATCATCGCCGGCGTCGTCTGGTTCCTGATGGGCCTTATAAAGGCCGGCCTCGCCGTCCGCGGCCTGCTGACGGGAAAGGAATAATTCCATGCAAGCGCTGGCAACCTACCTGGGCCTGTTCGGTATTCTCTTTGTCCTTGGCATTCCCATCGTTCTCGCGCTGGCCCTCGCCTCCATACTCATGTTGATGCTGAGCGGCGTCGGCCTTATGGTGTTTGCGCAGAAATTTATCGTATCCATGGACAACTACAGCCTCACCGCCATGCTTTTCTTCATTCTCGCGGGTGAAGTCATGAACGGCGGCGGCATGACCCGTCGCATCGTCGGCGCGGTGTCCCGGGTGGTCAAGAACGTGCCGGGCGGCCTGGCCATGGTCGCAGTGATATCTTGCGCCCTCTTCGCCGCTATCAACGGCTCGGCCATCGCCACCTCGATCGCCATCGGCGCGATTCTTTATCCCGCCATGGTCCGACAGGGCTATGCTCCCGCTTTCGCCGCAGCGGTGGTGGCTTCCGGCGGCGTGGTAGGGCCTATTATCCCGCCGTCCATTCCCATGATCGTCTACGGCGCTACCACCGGCGACTCCATTGCAGCCATGTTTTCCGGCGGATTTATCCTGGGCGCAGTCGTGGTTGTTGGCGAACTGGTCGTCATCTATTTCGTCTCCAAGGCGCGCGGCTACGGAAATAACGTTGAGGAAATTGAAATCGGCTCCAACAAGGGAATCATCTGGGCCATCGCCTTCCCGGTTCTCATTTTCGGTTCCATTGTCGGCGGCGTCATGACCGCTACTGAAGCCTCGGCCATGGCGGTATTGTATGCCTGGTTCGTCGGCACCTTCATCTACAAGGAATTCAAGATCCGCGAACTGCCCGCCATGATGGTCCGCTCCATGAAAGGCTCGGGCACCATCATGGGCATCGTGGGAGCCGCCACCGCAGTCGCGTGGGTGCTTACCTACGAACGGGTGCCGCAAACCGTAACCGAGACCATGGTCAGCCATATCAATGGCCCGATGGTGTTCATGGCCGTCACCTTCTGCATCCTGTTCTTTGTCGGCATGATTATGGATCTGACGCCGGCCATCCTTATCCTCACGCCCATTTTTATCGAACCGGTTAAATCCTTCGGCATCGACCCCATCTACTTCGGCGTCTTTTTTTGCTCGGTGCTCACCGCGGGTTTGATAACTCCACCGGTGGGAACGCTCATCTATCTAGGCTGTTCCACCTCCAACCGACCTTTCGGAGAAGTGATACGCGAACTCCTGCCGTTCATGATGGTGGTATATGCGACAATTTTCCTGGTGGTCCTATTCCCCGACATCATCACCTGGCTACCGAAAAACGTGTTCCATCTGTACTAGGAGAAGTTTGATGACACATTCGGTTGTTCTCGCCGTCGACATAGGGACCTCCTCGGTTCGCGCAGCATTGTACAGCCCCGAGGGAGATGTCGCCGCCATGCGCCAGACACGGTACGGCGTCATTCGGCCCGCTCCGTTCATGGAAGAGCAGGATCCGGAAGAAATCCGCCGGCATGTCTGGGACACGGTTGCCGCCTGTCTGGCCGGTCGTGGCGACGCCGACGTGCGTGGCGTATCCTTTTCGTCGCAAATGTACAGCGTCTTCCCGGTCGACGCCCAGGACCGGCCGCTCCATAACAGCATCCTGTGGAGTGACGGCCGGGCCGAATCAACGGCGGATAATCTGCGGGCGGAGAAGGTGACGGAGACGCTTTACCGAAAGACGGGATGTCCGGTCAATTCACTCTACCCTCTTGCGAAGATCCTCTGGCTAGTCCGCCACCGGGCCGACCTCACTGGCAAGGCGAGCCGCTTTGTCTCCATCAAAGATTACATCATCCACGATCTAATCGGCGAGTGGGCGGCCGACTATTCCATGGCCTCCGGTTCCGGAATGTTCGATTTGGTGGCTGAGCGCTGGTCCCAGACCGCCCTCACCGTCCTCAAAATGGACTGCGACCGCTTTCCCGGCCTTGTGCCGGGAGACCGGGCCATGCCGATCCGTAATACCCGCCTCGCCAGGCGGCTCGGACTTTCCACAGATGTTCCCGTGTTCCTGGGAGGCGGCGACGGACCGCTGGCCAATATCGGTTCCGGTGCGTGTGGTGTCGGATCGATGAACATCGACCTTGGCACCTCCGGTGCGGCACGGGTGGCAGTGGAAAAACCCATGTTCGACGTTTCTGCCAGGCTGTGGTGTTACGCGATTATACCTGGCCGTTATGCCTATGGCGGCATCGTCACCAACGCGGGCAACGCCATGCAATGGCTGGGAACACACCTCTCACCTGACAGTGAAATCGATCCCGACCTCGCCGCCGGACGCTTGGGACAATGTGCAGACGGCATTGAACTGGGTGCTGATGGCGTGTTTGTTCTTCCATACTTCCGCCGAGCGCGTTCGCCGTACTGGGATGAACGGTTGCGCGGCACTGTCTTCGGCCTGACCGCCAGCCACGACATACGCCACCTTGCCCGCGCCACTCTGGAGGCCATCGCATACGACCTGGCCGCTATCGTCGACGCGGCTGAAGAACAGGTGCCGGTTGCTTCGCCAGTCATCCTCACTGGCGGCTTGTCGAAAAGTCCGGGAATGCCTGCCTTGCTGGCCAACGTACTTGGGAAGGCGGTGGAAACGCCTACCCATTGCGAGGGATCCCTGGCTGGTGCCGCGGTGGTGGGATTACGCGGAGCCGGCCTATTGAAGGATTACGCATTCAACCGGTCGGAACGCAAGGCGGGAAAGCGCTACGATCCCGAGCCCACCCTGACTGCTCGCTACCGCGAGCTGCGTGCCACCTACGACCGCCTGGTCGAAGTCTCGCGTTCCCTCACTGTCATGGAAGTGGAGACGGTATGAACATCCTGGTGACGTCGCGCTCCTTTGCCAAGACAAATTCCGAAGCATGGGAACGACTCGAGGCAAACGGATTCTCCTTACGGCGCTGCGCCGGCAATCCCACGCCCGCCACCTTGGCGAGAGAAGTAGACGATATCGACGTTCTGATTATCGGTAACGATACGGTGAACTCCGTGGTCATGGATGCGGCCCCTGCTCTGAAGCTGGTGCATATGCACGGGACAGGCCTGGACGGCATCGACATTGAATACGCCACATCCAGGGGGATTCTCGTTGCCAACGCACCGGGAGCGAACGTGAACGCCGTCGCCGAAATGACCCTGGCAATGATGTTGAACGCAGCGCGCGGCATCGGCAAACACGCCCGCTTGCTTCGTGCCGGCACCTGGCAACGCACGCCCGGGCGGGAGGTCTCCTCCTCCATCGTGGGCATAGTCGGACTCGGCAACATCGGCCGTCGGGTGGCGGAGTTGTTGCGTGGCTTTAGACCGAAGCTAATCGCCTTCGACGCCTTTACCGACCAGGTTTGGGCTGAGGCGAACGGCATCGAAATGGTCGCTTCGGTCGACGAGTTGATCATCCAGGCCGACTTCGTGGTGCTGACCCTTCCGCTAACCCATCAGACCAAACACATGGTCAACGACCGCACGCTGGGCCTGATGAAGAAGGACGCCTTCATCGTCAATTCGGCACGCGGCGGGCTTGTGGACGACGCCGCGCTGGTTCGGGCTGTGGAGGAGGGACGCATCGCGGGTGCGGCGTTGGACGTGTTTGCACAAGAACCGTTGCCGCTCGACTCGCCGCTCCGCAGGCCTGAAGACATCGAAATTACCCCGCACCTCGCCGCATCCTCGCGGGAGAGCGCCGCACGGGTATCGGCCATCGTGGCGGACAACGTCATCGCAATCATAAAAAAGGGCCAGCGTGATATTGCGGTCAATTTCAAAGGCTGAAGGGCATCCCTTCACACACTGCTTAGGAGAAAGACATGATTTTCAAAGGTTCGCTTGTTCCAAACATCACCTTCTTCACCCGCGAAGGCGATATCGACTTCGGGAAGACCAAGTGGCACATGGACTGGATGCTCGGCCTCGGCGCCGACGGCTTGTTCCTCACCGGCTCCTACGGCCTTGGACCGCTCATGACGAACTCGGAACGCGTCGAGATTTTCAAGGCGGCCAAGGAAGTCACCGGCAAGCACACAAACAAGTCCCTGATCGCGCACGTCGGTTGCATCGATACCCGGGGCGCGGTGGAGCTGGCGAAGGCTGCGGAAAAGATCGGCGTCGACGCCGTCGGCGCGGTGCCGCCTTTCTACTACAAGCACACGGACGAAGCCGTCCTCGCTTACTACAAGGCCATTATCGAAGCGGTCAAGCTGCCTGTATACGCCTACAACAACCCGACGACGTCCCGCTACACCATCTCATTCAAGATGGTCAATCGCCTGCAGGCGGTTGGCCTGGCCGGTCTCAAGGACAGCCCCATGCAAGTCGGCTTCCTCTCCGAAGTGGCATATGACGCAAAGGTGAACAAAAAGAATTTCCAAATTATCGGAGGCACCTCCACCGGATGGCTACCCTACTATTTCATGGGCATGAAGGCCATGATCGCCGGCACGAACAACTGGGCTCCTGAACTGGTCACAGAGTTGGTCAGGGCCACCTTCGCCGAGGACTGGCCCCGGGCGGAACAGCTTTACCTTGAGATGGCGGACATTAACCACAAGATGCACTTTACCGACAGCACCATCGCCTCTCACATGGCTTTATATGCGCGCGGCTTTGATGCCGGTTTCCCGCGCGCTCCCATGCAGCTTCCGCCCTTCAGCGATCCCAAGTACGGTGAAATCCGTGGTTGGCTCAAGACCACTTTCGACCGCCTGGGGCTACCATATACCGAGGGCGACTACACGCTTATTAAGTAGTGCATTCGTACTATTATTATAGGGACGAATATCAGACACCACCCTCATTCTAAATGGGGGTGGTGATGTGTTAAACATGTTCGGCGTCGAGTTTAACTATTCAGGGAGTTCGCTTTTCGACCCGATGACAAACGTTGGAGTTGGCTTCATGTGGCGCAACCAAGAAAGTATATACTTAGAATGAACGAAAAATAAAAGTTGAATAACGGTACCTGCGGAGTATACTATGATAAAAACCGCTGGTAATACCAACCGACCATCAGAGACGATAAAATCCCTTTGCCTAGGCGCTCATATTTTCTTTTTGGTAATATGTAACGCCTACCATCGCCTAATCGGCTACTCCCTACTCAACACTCATTGCATATAGATAACACCACAAGCAGGGTCGCCTAGGGAGGCTCCCGGTCACGATCCACCGCCTCCACCCGCGACGCCACTATGAATCCATTGTCTATGGCTTTTTTTCGTTGGAGGATATTCCATGCCCGCGTTTACCGCTTGTTTCACCGACACCGATCAAGACCTGACCCCGGTTGATAAAATTCTACGGGATAACGGCATCGACTATGTGGTCCGTCAGTGTAAAACCCAGGCCGACCTGGTACGGGAGTGCCAGGGGTTTGAGGTACTCGTGAACCAATACGCACCTATGAGTGAAGAGGCATTCGCCGGACTGAAAGACCTTAAGGTGGTTGTCCGCTACGGTGTGGGGGTCGACCATATTGATATCCCCGCCGCCACCCGCCACGGCGTTACCATTTGCAACGTTCCCGACGGCTGCACAAACGAGGTCGCCGATCACGGTGCCGCCATGCTCCTTGCGATGGCACGGAAAATCGTCTTTCTGAACCAGAAGGTCCATGAGGGCAGCTGGTCCTTCCAGGATGCCGTCCCCCTCTTTCGCCTCAATACATGTACCCTTGGTCTGATAGGTGTTGGGCGCATCGGGGCGGGCCTCGCCACCCGCATGCGCGGCTTCGGCATGCGCTTCCTTGGCTATGACGAATATGCGCGGCAAAAAGGAACCAGCCCGGACTTTATCGAGATGACGGACATGGACAGGGTTCTGGCCGAATCCGACTTCCTCTCCATCCACTGCCCTCTCGATGGCAACCGCGACCTCATCGGTGCCGCCGAACTGGCCAAGATGAAGAAAACGGCCGGCCTGATCAACGTCTCCAGAGGCGGAATCGTCAACGAAGACGCCCTCTACGACGCGCTTAAAACAGGAGTCATTGGCGCTGCCGCCTTCGACGTATCATCGGTCGAGCCAATGCCTGCCGATTCAAAGCTGCTCACCCTCGACAATTTCATCTGCACACCGCACATGGCCTATTATTCGGTGAGCGCCGCCGCCGATATCGGCATTAAGGCTGCAGAGGAAGTGGTCCGTTACGCCAAGGGCCAGCCCTTGCGCTGCGCCTTGAATTAGGGAACTTTATCCGCCCTTCCCTCCTTCGTGCGTGGCGGCGGAGGGAACGGCGAAGGTCAGGAAAGGGCTGATTTATGGAATCCGTGATCGGCATACTGCTGCTGGTGTCGTACATCGTGTTCGCGGTCTACGCGGCGCGAGGCGGCAATCTGATGCTGGGCTTCTTTGTCATGGCAGTTCTCTGGTCCGGTTTGGGCGCGCTGGCCGGCGTCACCACCTGGAAAAATGTGAACGTCGACTTCTTCCAGGGCGGACCGGCCAACTGGGGCGGAACCGCGATTATCATTATCTTCGGCAGTTGGTTTGGCAGAATCATGGTCGACACCAACATTGCCGGAACCATCATCCGTAAGGCTGTGGAACTCGGCGGCGACAGGCCCGGCTTTACCTGCATGCTGGTCAGCCTGGTCGTCGGCATCATTTTCACCACGTCCTACGGCGCTGGTGCGGTTGTCTCCATCGGTGTTATCGCCTTCCCCATCCTGTTGTCTCTCGGCATCTCCAAAAGCCTCGCCATATCAAGCTTCATGATGGCGGTGGGTTCCGGCATGTATATTAACATGGGCATGTTTTCCCAGGTCAAGGCCATCATCGGTGGCTTTACGAACGAGGCCGGCTGGCGTTATTTCTCCTTCATCGCCATGGCCGTCCAGCTTGCCCTCTGCTTCCTGATGGTCTTCATCCACTCTCGCAAGACGAAATCGGTGCATGGCTGGGCCGCACCGCAGGGCTTTACCGAAGGTGGCGACCGCAATGTCGCCTGGCCCGCCCTTATCACCCCCGTCATTCCCGTCATTGTCGCCGTCGCCTTCAACTGGCAGTACATACCCTCGATCCTGCTGGCCGTGATCTGGGGCCTGGCCTTCACCGGCAACCTCAAGAGCTGGACCCGGCTGGGAACGTTGGTGCAAAAGACCTTTAACGACGGCGTCGCCGATCTTGGTCTGGTCTTCGGCTTCGTGCTAATCCTGCAGATGTTCATCCGCTCCACCAGCACCTGCGCCCAATTGCTCGCCCCCATCCTCCAGCCGGTACTGCCTGAAAACGTGGGCCTTCTCTTCGTGGTCTTCGGCGTATTGTGCGTGCTCGCCCTGTTCCGCGGCCCGCTGACCCTCTGGGGATCCGGCGTCGCTACCGTGGCACTCCTCGAAGCTTCCGGCATGTACGCGGCCAACGTCATCTTCCCGTTGTTCTACATTCCGTCCACCTCCATCACCGCGTCCATTTGTCCCACCCAGTCGTGGAACTCGTGGGCGGTAGGGTACGTGAAGATCGGCGTCAAGGATTACCTCAAGGTGGTGCTGCCCTTCGCGTGGCTCACCTGCGTCTCGCTCTCCATCATCGCCTATCTTATCTTCGCCTGATAGGCACTCCGGCACGGTGGTCCGGAAACGCGTTCCTTTGGGAGCGCTTTTCCGGACGTGTGCCTTCTCTCCGTGCGCACGGCCTCGCCTCGCAACTCATCAACTCGATTCTCGAAAGGTATATGGTATGGCTAAAAGACTGGTCAGAATGGGCATCGATGTCGGCGGCACTCACACCAAGGCGGTCGCTATTGACAACGCCACCCACGACATAATCGGCCAGGCCATCGTCATGACCAGCCATGATCATGAAATGGGCGTAGCGGCCGGCGTTATCGAATGTTTTGAACAGTGTCTGTCGGAAAACAATATCGAACCCGAAGACGTTATCTTCATCGCCCACAGCACCACCCAGGCCACCAACGCCCTGCTGGAAGGCGACGTGGCCACAGTGGGGATTATCGGCATGGGCCAAGGCCTTCTGGAAGGCTACTTGGCGAAGCGCCAGTCGCGCATTGGCGACATCCCGCTTGGCACAGGCAAAGCCATACATACCTGCCACCGCTTTCTCAAGCTGAAAGACGTCAATAAGCAGGCGGTGGAAGGAGCGATTAAGGAACTGGAAAGCGAAGGCTCCACCGTCATCGTCGCCTCCAAGGCCTTCGGCGTGGACAGTATCGCTGAAGAGGAACTGGTCAAGGACGTGGCTGATGGGCATGGCATGATGGTCAGCGTCGCCTCCGACATCAGTAAACTTTACGGTCTCACCCGGCGCACCCGCACCGCCGCCATCAACGGCAGCATCCTACCCAAGATGATGAACACCGCCAACAGCACGGAAATGAGCGTCAGGCGGGCAGGCATAACCGTGCCCCTGATGATTATGCGTGGCGACGGCGGCGTTATGGACATTTCCGAAATGAAAAAGCGACCCGTCCTCACCATGCTTTCCGGCCCTGCCGCGAGCGTGGTCGGGGCGCTCATGTTCCTGCGCGCCTCCAACGGCATCTATTTCGAGGTCGGCGGCACCAGCGTCAACATCGGGGTGATAAAGAACGGCCGTCCCGCCGTCGAATACTCCATCGTCGGCGGTCACCGCACCTATATCAACTCCCTGGATGTCCGCGTCCTGGGCGTGGCGGGCGGCAGCTTCACCCGGGCCGCCGACAACCGCCTCGTCGACGTCGGCCCCCGCAGCGCCCACATCGCCGGCCTGCCCTATGCGGTATATACGCCGCTGGAAGAGATTGAGGATCCGCAACTGGAATTCTTCGCGCCCAAGCCGGGCGACCCGGCGGATTATGTCGCCGTCAGGCTGAAGAACGGGAAACGGGTGGCTATCACCAACAGTTGCGCCGCCAACGTCCTCGGGCTTGTCGGAGAAAACGATTATTCGCGCGGCAATATCGAGTCGGCGAGAAAGGCCATGAAACCGCTGGCCGATTACTGCGGCATTTCCATCGAGGAACTGGCGGATCAAATTCTGCACAAGGCCTATGAGAAGATCGAACCGGTCATTCTCGAATTCGCTGATAAATACCGCATCGAACGCGACCAGATTTCGTTGGTGGGCGTGGGCGGCGGCGCGGCGGCGCTCATTCCTTATTGCTCAAAGAAAATGAGCCTCGATTACAGCATCCCGCAGTACGCCGAGGTGATCTCGTCCATCGGCGTGGCGCTGGCCATGATCCGCGACATGGTCGAACGCGTTATCCCGAACCCGACCACCGAGGACATCAGCGCCATCAAGCGCGAAGCGACCTACCTCGCCATCAAGAACGGCGCGGTTCCGGACTCTATCGAAGTCCAGGTCGAAATTGACGCGCAAACGTCGAAAGTCACCGCCATCGCCCTCGGCTCGATGGAAGTGCAGACCACCGACCTGCGTAAGGAATGCAACGAAGAGGAAGCCAGAGAACTGGCGGCCAAGTCGATGAACCAGCCGCCCGAAAGCCTCCACCTGGTGACCAAAAACGATCTGTTCTACGTCTTCGAGGCCGACGTCAAGGGCCGGCGCGGGATCCGGCTTGTGGACTTGAAGGGCTTTGTCCGCATCCTGGGAGGCGTCGGCATAGCCATCACCTGCCTGGTCGAGAACTGGGAAGAGGAGGTCGCCAAACTCTGGGATGAGATGATTACCTATAAGAATGAAATGGTCCGCACACCCGACCTCTACATGTGCATCGGCGGAAAAGTGCTCGACTACGCCGGCTCCATTAGCCTGGAGCAGCTCAAAATCGTCATGCGTTCAGAGTTCACCGGCGTCGATCCGCAGGAGTCGATTATCCTCGTCGGCGCGAAGATGGACAATCTTTAAAAATGCGATAGTATTGCACCGGAGGAGACCAGCGAGACGATGATAGCGGATATGGCGAAGGCGCTTCTTTCCCTGCCGGACGAGATCTGGTGCGAGTACGCGTTTCGCCGCGACACCTTCGGCTACAAGGTCAAACCGGATGAACGATTCGCGTTGGGTGAACGGGCCAGATCCGAAGCGGAAGGAATGGCGGATGAGCTCCGCTCCACTCACCCGTTAGCAGATATGCGGCAATTGGCTTCCGCTCTGCAGGTAACGGTGGAACTGACGGACGAAGGGGGTGGCGATCTGTTCGCCTGTTTCCGCGAACCAAAGACCATCCGCATCTTCTCCCGAGTGGTTGAACCGGCACGGGCGCTTTTGGCGGGCGAAGCCATGCCTGCCGTACTGAGGCAATTCGATTTAGTAGAAATCCTGCTGGCGCACGAATTGTTCCATGCGGTGGAAATGCGCCACGGCGCGACCGTGGGCAAGACGACGCGGATCACGACCTTTTCGTTGGGACCGTTCGTGCGCAGCGCCCGCTTGAAGTGCCTGAGTGAGATCGGCGCCATGGCCTTCTGTCGCCGTCTGGCCAAATTACCGTGGAACCCGTACCTCCTCGATGTGATCATCCTCTACTCTTTGAACAAGCGTCGAAGTAAGAACCTGTTCGATTCCATCATGAAGATGGGAATGCCGCAAGGAAGCGCTTGACGATGAACAATTCCTTAGTGTTGGCACTCAGCGCCGTCCTGCTGCTCTGCTCCATCGTGGTGCCGTTGTATCTGCTGCGGAGCCGGCGTCCACAACCGCGTCCCGGCAGGATACTCGTGCTGCGGGAGACCTACCTAACGACGGTGCTCGCACTTTCCGGTTACGCCCTTGCCGTTGCCCTGCTTGTCGCCCGGTACAACAACCCGTCGCTGGTGGGAGACGACGACGGTGCCGCCTGGTACTTTATTTTTCTCTGCGGTGCCAGCGCCGTTTTCGGCGGGATCATGCTCTTGAACCAGTTCCTTCGCTCCGTAATGGTGTACCCTGATTCTTTCCTCGTCACCTCGCTCTGGGGTGAGCAGCTTGAACTGCGCTGGGATGAGGTCAGTGACGTTCGGGTCAATGCCCAGAGTCGCCTGATAGTCAAAGCCGCCGACGGCAGAAGCGCAACAATTGGCGGGAACCGAAAACGTATCGCGAGTTCATCCGCATCGCTGCGGATAAGGTTCCGCCCGAAAGCGGTGAGGATATCCTCCAAGGCCTGTGTCGGAGCCTGCGTATTCAACCCCGGTAAGATGCCTAGCCAGTCGCCATCATCCATAACAACCGCTTACCATAATCTCATGAATAAATTGGAGAATAGCGGCCTAATCTTGCTGAACTTTAATTCGCGAGACACCGCTTGAGTGCGCCGCAGCCGCAACAGCAGCCGCCACGGCCGGACAGACGCGTCCATCCAGTGAGCCGGGTATAATGTATCCTGGAGTAAGCTCCGCATCAGACACCAGGTCGGCGATGGCATGCGCTGCGGCTATCTTCATTGAATCGTTGATGTCGGAAGCGCGAACGTCAAGGGCTCCCCGGAATATTCCCGGGAACGCCAGCACGTTGTTAATTTGATTTGGATAATCGCTGCGGCCTGTGCCGACAACCGCCGCGCCGGCTTCGAACGCCAATTCAGGCCGAATCTCCGGGTCCGGGTTGGACATTGGTAAAAGGATGGGGTTGCTCGCCATGGCGCGAACCATGTCGGGCGTCACCGTATCTGGACCAGATACGCCGATGAAAACGTCCGCTCCCCGCATAACCTCACCCGGGCCGCCTTTTCTGCGATCCAGGTTGGATACCTCGGCCATTTCGGTTTTTTCCGCGTTCAGTCCCTCACGGCCCTTGTAGATTGCTCCCTTTCGGTCGCACATGATGACGTCGCGCAACCCTACCGCCATCAAAAGTTTTACTATGGCCACCCCGGCCGCGCCGGCTCCGCTCGTTACAACCTTGGCATTCTTCAGCTCCTTGCCGACGATCTTCAGCGCGTTGATCATCGCCGCCACCGTGACGACGGCGGTGCCGTGCTGATCGTCGTGAAAAACGGGGATATCGCAGCGGCATTTCAGTTCGCGCTCAATGTCGAAACAGCGGGGAGAGGCAATGTCTTCCAAATTTATCCCGCCAAAGCTCCCTGACAATAAGCTTACAACGGTGACAATCTCCTCCACATCTTTGGAGCGAATACAGAGTGGAATGGCGTCAACACCGCCCAGCGCCTTGAAAAGAACGCACTTTCCCTCCATGACCGGCATCCCTGCTTCGGGGCCGATGTCTCCCAAACCCAGTACAGCCGTTCCGTCCGTGACCACGGCGACGGTATTCCAGCGCCGGGTTAATTCGAAGCTCAAAGCGGGGTTTTTCTGGATTTCGAGGCACGGCTCGGCGACTCCGGGCGTATAGGCGATGGACAGATCTTCGTTAGTATTCAATGGCGCCCGGGACGCAATTTCAAATTTCCCCCGCCACTCATAGTGTTTTCGCAGCGCTTCCGAAGCGTAATTCATCAGGATTCTCCAGCACCGCCGCCATTTCTCGCGGCGGTGCCATATATAGGATAAATAGGATTATAAGAAATAGAATTGAAGAGTGAGTTAATCCCGAACGACGCGTCTTTTCATTGCAGCCGAGATACGGTTGAACACCTGTGACTTTCGCAGCGGCGGCTCATCCGAATCGGGTGCGTTGGCGACCGCGGATTCATAGACGAAATCCCCCAGCTCGTTACGCGGACGTTTGCTCATATACCACGCAAACCCGCCCAGCATGACAAGTCCGACAAAAAGAATGGGGAATCCGGCAAAGGTCTTGACCATTTTTATGCCGTCGATGCCGCCGGAGAGGGTGAACACCAGAGATGCCGCTCCGATAAGCAGGCCCCAGAAAATCTTCAGCCACATCGGCGCTTCGCTGACGCCCGAGTTGTCCTTGAGGGACATGGTGGCGACTGTGGAGGTCATGGAATTGGCGAGGGTGATGAAAGAGAGAGCAATGGTGATCAGCATGATTGGTTTAACAATGGCGGCCAGCGGGACCAGGTCGAAGGTCGCGAAGGTCATCGCTTCAGCGCCGCTGGATTTATAGGTGGCGAAAAGATCGATGCCTTCGAAAATCTGGGCGTGGATCACTGTGCCGCCGAAGATGGCGAACCAAACAAAGCCGAACAGCGAGGGAAGCATCCAATTGACGATGACGAAGGTACGGATGGTGCGGCCGTAGCCAAGGCGGACCAGAAACAGGCCCATGATCGGTCCGTAGGACAGCCAGTCGGTCCACCAATACATATCCCACCATTGCGGCCACTGTTGGCCGTCCGGGAATGGCGCGGTATAGGTCATGGACTCCACGAAATTATTGAGATAGGAACCGGCGGACTGGGTCAGCAAGTTCATGATATAAGCGGTGGGTCCGCAGAACAGGACGAACGCCAGCATTATCATGAATATCCAGGCGTTCTTGTCGCTCAGCCACATAATGCCCTTACGCAAGCCGCTGATGCTGGAGCCGATGTAGACAAGAACGATGACGCCGCAAATGGCAATGGAAAGGAGGTTGCTCGGCTTCACGCCGAAAATAATATCCATCCCGATGCCGAGTTGCAAAATGCCGTACCCGAGCGAACCGCAGACGCCGCCGATGATGGCAAATACGGTGAAAATATCCACGACAGCGGCGAATGTCCCTTTGGTCGCGCCATTGCCGAGGAGCGGGATGAACCCGGACGAGACGTTATTGTCCTTTCGCATATTGTAACACACGTACGCGAGAATAACGCCGAAGGTGACGTAAATGGCGTAGGGCGTGAATGTCCAGTGCAGGAAGGTGGTGCGCATGGCCCAGATGATGGCGTCGTTGCCGCCCGGCTCAAGGTGAAGGCTGGGCGCGGGCTGCATGGTGAACAGAAGCGGTTCCACCGATCCCCAAAACACCACGCCCGTGCCGATCCCCGCGCACAGGGCGATGGAAAACCACTGCCACGTCGTCAGCCGGGGTTGTGCGTTCGGGCCGCCAAGCCTGATATTGCCGATGGGATGGAACAGCAGCACCAGCATAAAGGCGATGAACAGGAGCATGCCAACGCTGATCAGCCAGCCAAAGCTGGTCATGAGCGCCACGAACCAGCCGTTCAACGTGGTGATGAACGCCTCGGCATTGATAAATCCTATGATGATCAAGGTAATGAAAATGAGGGAAGGAAAAATGATGATGCTGGGTCGTAGTTTTTTGGCCATGATGCATCCCTTTCCGAACTCGATGATTTCCATGCCGCCGCCATCGTTGCAACGGGCAGCCGGCCTGGCGCGTGCGGCGCCGACGGCGCTTAAGTTGTCGTATCGTTGAGTGCTGCCTCACGTCTGGCGTCAGCGACGGCTTGTGCCATGCGGGCGCAATCGGTCAGGTTTACCGGATCCAGAAGGGCGCGGGCCGCGTCGGGTGAGAGCAATCCGCTCGCAATCACCGTTTCGGCAATCGTCTTTCCCGTTTCCGCCGCTGTGCGCGCTGCTTCGTTGCCTGCTTCGTATCCGAAAACGGCGGCGACCATGGCGGCGAGGGCGGTTGATGACTCGGCCTGGGTTCGACACGCATCCGCATTGACAGTGATGCCGGCAAAACAATGACTGGAAAAAAGACCGACCGAGCGTGAGAGAAGAGAGATGGACTCGGTCAGGCATTTGAGGATGAGGGACTCCCAAACATTGAGTTCAAGATCGCCACTTTCGGCCGCCATGGCGATAGCCACGTCGTTGCCGCAGACCTGGAAACATACCTGTCGAACCAACTCGGGGATAACCGGGTTTATCTTCCCGGGCATAATCGATGACCCCGGCGTGACTGCTGGCAGGCAAATTTCTCCCAACCCGCCGCGCGGCCCAGACGAGAGCAGGCGCAAATCGGCCGCCATTTTTCCGAGTCCCGTAGCGAGCGCCTTCAACGTTGCCGAAATCCGGACATAGCCGTCAACGTTTTGCAGCGCGTCGAAGAGGTTTTCTTCCGGCACCACCGTCCAGCCGGTTATCTCCGAGAGATGACGGTATACAGACGGGCGATAGCCGGGAAGGGTGCCGACGCCGGTTCCAATCGCCGTTGCCCCGAGCGGCAAAGACAGGCAGGCGTCGGCTGCCGCCTTAAGATGCGTTACTTGTCGCCCAAGAAACGCGGCATAGCCGGAGAACTCCTGCCCTAGCGTCAGCGGTAGCGCGTCCTGCAAGCAGGTTCGGCCTAGCTTGACCACATGACGGTACTCGTCCGCCTTCGCCGCTACGGTGTTGCCGAGCACTGCCGTTTCATCGGCCAGGCGTAGAAGTAGCGCCCTGAACGTCAAGAGCATGGCGGCGGGAATAACGTCGTTTGTCGACTGCCCCATGTTGACGTGGGTATTGGGGTGGACTGCGTCATGCCCCTTTTTGCCGGTGAGTAATTCGTTGGCGCGGTTGGCGATGACCTCGTTGAGGTTCATATTGATGGCGATGCCGCCGCCGCCGGTCAGGATATCGGTGGGGAACTGATCCCGCCACCCACCCGTCATAATTTCATCGCAAGCGCGGCCAATCGCCTCCGCCGTCTCCGGCGACAGACCGCCGATATCGGTATTAGCCATAGCGGCAGCTTTTTTGATTGCCGCACCGAAATAGATCAACTCCGGCACCGCTTCGGCTATCGACCTGCCGGTCGCACCCGATATGGCCAGGCCGCGCGCGGTCTGGATACCGTAATACACCGAGTCGTCCATTTCCATGGAGCCGAGGAAATCATGTTCGGTTCTGGTCACGGTATTTTCTCCGCGAAATCAGTCGACCATGCACCCGCTTCGCGCCCGACGCGGGCGAGAAAGGAGCGACAGCCAGAAAAAGAGTGGAGCGAGTTGTTATTGCGTGAGTTTTTGGGATATCTCAGCCGCAGCCTGCTGCAGGCGTGGGGCGAGTTTTAGTAATTTGTCTCTGGTCAGCCGGAACGCCGGACCGGCGATACTAAGAAACGCCACAGGCGCGAGACCGTCGTGCACTGCCACTGAAATGCCGTTTTCGCTTTCGTCCAGCTCACCGAACACGGTACCGTAGCCGTTACGCCGCGCCTTGCGGATTTCGGCGCGGACCGCGTCCGGGTCGGTGACGGTGCGCGGCGTCCGGGATTCCAAGGGACCGGCCAATATTGCGTCGATTTCGTCGTCCGTTAGTTGCGCGAGAAATATCTTCCCGTTGGAGGAGCAAAAGAACGGGGAAATATTATCCATATAATTTTTTATCCGGACCGCCTGCGGCGAATCCAGTTGATCGATAGTAAGCATGCCGGAAATGCGCGCCACCGCCAGGATAACCGATTCCTGCGTCTCATCCCGGAGTCGTTCCATTTCCGGACGGGCGAGGCGGATGAGCGGCGCATATTGCCTAACGATGCCTAGGCAGAGGCTGGCTGCGGCATAGCCCAGCCGGTACCCCTTGCCCACCGCCTCGCGCTCAAGGAATCCACTCGACTCCAGCGTCGACAGCAACCGGTATGCGGTGGTGCGGTTAAGCCCGGTCTGCTCGCACAATTTCGCAATGGGGACGGGCTGCCCCTCTTCCGACACCAGCTTGAGCAGCAACAAGGCCCGTTCCACCGTCTGCGCCCCTGATGCTTCTTTTGCGGCGGCATTCTTGACCGGCATACATTCCTCCCGGCATGTCATTTGCGGCAAGTACGGTGGGCGGACGCCGCCACGCGGCACGGAAAACCCGCCCAACGCACCAGCCTGCATTGTACAAACGCCGCCGCAAATCCACAAGGCTCGCCGATATGCCGAGAGTGGCCTAGGAACCTATTGGAAATCGATGACGTAGCGGCCGACGTTTTTGCCCTTGGGATCATGGAACGAGTCAAACGCCTTCTGGATGTCGGCCAGCACAATTTTCTCGATAACCAGACTGTCGAGATCGTACTTTTTGTCGAGGTAAAGTTGTGATATCTTGGGGAAGTCGTTGAAGGGGTTGACGTCACCGTAGAAAGTACCCTTCAGTATCTTGCCGACCCGGTGGAACCCACCTGCGGGCAGGCAGAGCTCGGCATCGGACTTGTAGGCGCCGACCACCACCGTGGTGCCTCCCTTGCAGGAACTTTTCCAGGCTTCGGCCCCGATCATGGTATTGCCGGTGCAATCGATGGAGTAATCGCTGCCGATGCCGTTCGTCAGTTCCTTGACGGCGGCGGCGATGTCCTTGAGACCGCCTGTGTTTAAAACGTGGGTGGCTCCGTATTTCTTCGCCAATTCGAGGTTTTCGTCCTTGATGTCGCAGGCGATGATCATGCTTGCGCCCGCGATGCGCGCACCCTGGATGGCGTTGACGCCGACGCCGCCGATGCCGAAAACGGCAACGGAAGAACCCGGGTCGACTCTGGCCGCCCTCACGCTCGCGCCGTAGCCTGTGGCCACGCCGCAGCCGATCATGCTGGCTGGTATAAGCGGCATGGCGTCCGGTATCTTGACACAGCTCATCTCAGGCACCACCGAATACTCGGCGAAGGTGGAGATGAGGGAGGAGTGGTAGCACACCTGGCCGTCCATACGCATGCGGGTGGTGCCGTCCATCAGCGTGCCGTCGAACATCGGCCCGAAAGCGGATTCGCACAGGTTGACCTTGCCGGTGCGGCAGCATGGGCATGTGCCGCAATAGGGGACCCAACTGAGCGCGACCTTGTCGCCGACTTTGACGGTGGAGACGTTCGGGCCGACTTCCTGGACGATGCCTGCCCCTTCGTGGCCAAGCACCTGCGGAAAGGGCGTGGTGGGGTCATCGAGGGTGTTCAGGTCGCTGTGGCAGACGGCGGTGGCGCAGATTTTCACGAGAACCTCGTTGGCCTTGGGCTTGCCCAGTTCAACCTCTCGCACCTCCAGCTTGCCGGTGCCGGTCATCACCGCCGCGCGCATTTTCAGACTGCCGCCGTTGAGGTCGGCTGTTACGGGTTTCTTCGACATGTCGGAACTCCTTTTAGTAGGCGTACCAGATGGCTTTCGACTTGGTGTACAGCTTGAGCGACGTCGCCGCCAGTTCCTGGCCCCAGCCGCTTGCCTTGTAGCCGCTGAAGGGACTGGCGAAATCGTAACAGCCATAACGATTGATGAAAATCTGGCCCGCCTGGAGGGCATTGGCGACGCGTTGTGAGCGGGCGATGTCGCCGGTCCAGAACCCGGCGGCCAGGCCGTAGGGGGAATCGTTGGCGATGCGCACCGCCTCCTCCTCCGTCTCAAAGGGGATGACAGTCAACACCGGGCCGAAAATCTCTTCGCGGGCGATGCGCATGTCGTTGTTGCAGTCAGCGAAGATGGTTGGATTGATAAAGTAGCCCTTGGCATTGTCGCCTTCGACATTGCGGTCGCCGCCGCACACCAGCCTTCCGCCTTCCTGCTTGCCGATGTCGATATAGTTCATGATGCTTTCGAAGTGTTCCTTCGACACTTGCGCACCCTGTTGCATGGCCGCATCGAATGGGTTGCCGACCTTCCACTTGCGGTAGTGGCCGACGAGGCCGTCCAGCACGTGGTCGTAGACCTTTTTTTCGATCAGCAGGCGGGTCGGCTCCGAGCATTTCTCGCCCTTGCCGGTGAAAATGGCGGTGAACGAGCGTTCGATGGCGAAGTTCATATCAGGAGCATCGGCGAAAATGATGTTCGGGGATTTGCCGCCCAGCTCCAGCGTCACCGGCTTGAGGTTGGAGTCGGCCGAGTCATGAACAAGCGTCCGTCCGACTTGGGTGCTGCCGGTGAAGGCAATCTTGTCAACCTGCATATGCCGCGTCAGGTGAGAGCCGATGGATCCCTTGCCCAGGATAAGGTTGATGACGCCGGGAGGGAGAAGATCGGCGTCATGGATTATCTCGAACAACCGCACCAGCGAGAACGAGGTAACGCTGGAGGGCTTAATAACCAGGGTGTTGCCCATAGCCAGCGCGGGCGTGAGCTTGTAGCCGGCCATATCCAGCGGGAAGTTCCACGGGACGATTTGACCGCAGACGCCGATGGGTTCGTGACGGGTGTAGGAGAGGAAGTTGCCGGGGACCGGATTAACATCGCCATAATGCTTGTCGACCCAGCCGGCGTAGTAGTCGAACATCCCGGCCACGTCTTCGGCGTCGCCCCAGGACTCGCTGTAGAGTTTTCCGTTGTCCAACGTTTCCAGGGTCGACAGCTCATCCATGTGCTCGCGGATGAGGGCGGCGATTTTTCGCATAATTTCGCCCCGCTCGCGGCTGGTGATGGTTTTGGTCCACGGCCCGTTGTCAAAGGCGTCGCGGGCGGCAGCCACCGCTTTGTTAATATCGTCGGCGTCGGCTCCCCGGAAGCTGCCGATCACCTCGCTCGTCGCCGGATTGATCGATTCCATGACCGGTCCGTTGCCGTCGACCCATTTCCCGCCGATATACAGCGATTTGACGTCCTTGAGCCACTTCTTTGCCCATTCGATTTTCGCCGGTTTCATGCCAGACATGGTTTCACTTCCTTTCAGTGTTTTCTTTTTCCGACCGTATAAACGCGTCCAACCCTTCCTGCTTAATGCGGTTGGACACGCATTCGTAGCCAAGCCTTTCCTTACACTCCACCACAAACGGAATCCTGCTGACCGCATGCGATTCGCAGTGCGAGCAATTTACCGTGACTCCGGCCAGACAGAGGGCGTCATACCGTTCCATCGCCTGGCTCAGCATGCGGATATTGTCCAGGAGCAGAAATCCCGCCGTCACTTCCCAGAGGTTGATGTGCATCTCGCCCATGCCGGGAATGCCCTGGATGATTGAATCGTTCCCGGCCACCAGCATGTCGCAGTGGATAACCATTTCCGGAATGACCGGGTTAACTTTGCCGGGGAAAAACGACGAGCCTGCCTGCACCGCCGGGAGTGACAACTCGCCTAATCCGCACTCGGGCCCGGACGAAAGAATGCGCAGGTCGCGGGCGGATTTTGCCAGCACGGCGGAGAGGGAGCGGACGGCCGAAGATGCAGCGGCGAGATCGTCCGGGTATTGCGCCGCGTCATAGGGATAATCCCGCCAATGCAGGTCCAGCCCGGTGGTCTCACGCAGGCAGCGGAGTATGTGGTCGCGGTATGCATCGGGCGCGCCCGCTCCGGAACCGATCACGGTCCACCCCATATTGACGGCGAGCAACGATTCGGCCATCGCCACCAGCCTTTTCTGTGTCCGGTCCAGAGCCGAAGCCAATGCTTGAGGCAGCGCCGAGGCATCGACGCTCAGCCCGTCTTGCCAACAGGTTCGGGCTATAGTTTTGGTGCCGGCGAATGCCGTGGCCCGGTCACGCGCCGTATGGATGATGTGGCCAGTTCTTTCGGCGAGATCCCGGAGCGCGACAACGAGGGCGGCACGAAGGGTGGTGTGGCAAAAATCAGAGGTGGACTGCGACATGTTGACATCGTCCACCGCCGAAACGGGACTTCCCGCCAATGCCGCCAGCACCTCGTTGAAGTTCATGTTGATACCAATGCCGCCACCACCATGAAACACGTCGACAGGAAATTGAGCAAGGTATTCACCCGCCGCGATTCTGTCACAGGCGCGGGCGATTTTCACCGCCTTGTCCTCGGTTAAGTATCCGGCGGCGTGATTTGCCAACGCGGCGGCGTGCTTCACCCGAGCACCCATGGCGACATATCCAGGGAATCCGCCGAGTATCCGCCCGGAGAAGGACATGTTTTTTACCGTCAGCGCCGTTTGTTCTCCGTAGAGAGGCCGGGTCTGATCGGGTGCATATGACATGGGCTATCCAATCCGTGAATGAAGGCGAATCGTGACGGCTTGGGATTAGACAAGAGCGATGGGATAAGCCGGTCGAATCGGCTTTAGCGAGGCAAGGCTTAGGGGTAGAGTGGACCTTACGAGCGTCGCGTTCTTTGTTCATTATTTGAACATAACGTTCAATATATGAGTTATAGTACAACCCACCATCGCCTTAGTCAACAAGGTGCACATTAAAAATTCGTAAAAGTTGCCGCGAGCGTATCGTTGTGCTGTTTTAGAGGGGATGAAAAAAGCGAAAGCCGTGGATTATAATCGAGTTGTGGAGTGCGAATGATGCCAATATGCATAGAAAGCCAAGGACTTGAGTCCTTGGCTTTTGTTTTGTGGCCTACCTCCACAATTCTACCGCACTGAGCGGCCACGTGATTGATCAGGCGAGGCTCGTTATTGTTGTCGGCATTAAGGATGGCCTTGTCGATAGTGGAGCGGATGTCGGCTTCTGGTAATTCCGGTCCTCTATCGTTGTGCCAGGAAATCCAGCATGTTGGTATAGACCTTGTTGGTCAGCCTGATTCGCGCTTCCCTGGTAAAACCGGAGGGGTGTGGGTAAAGGATAATGTTGGGGTGTTTGGCGCACTCCTCTGTAACCGTACCGCTGCCGGGCAGATCGAAGATGGCGTAATTGCCGGTCTGATTGGCGGTCCACGCAAAAAGTGCGTCGGCATCAAACGGCTGTCCAAGGGACGTGTTAATGAAGACCACCGTCTCTTTCATGAGGGCGAACTCGCGAGCGGTGAATAGCTTCGTATTTCTGGGAAGATGGGCTGAAATCACATCGCTTTCCTGAAGCAACTGGTCAAGATCGCGGTATGCGATACCCAATGCTTCCATATCGTCTTTTCGAGTCCGGCTAAAGTAGACCACCTTCATACCAAATTGAAGCGCCGTCTTCGCAACCATTTTGCCCAACACGCCGAGACCGACGATTCCCAGCGTTTTACTGGTAAGCTCGCTGGAGCCGTCGCCCCATTTACGGTCTCCCAGGCCTTTGAAGAGGGATATCAATTCGGCAAAAATGAATTCGTTCGTTCCCTCGTCGCCGTAGTCCGTGACGCCTTTAACAACTATCCCTCTTTTGCGACTTTCGAGAATATCGACGTTGGCGGATTTTTCGTCATAGAGGGTGCAGCACATGCCGACATAGCGGATGGCGGGACAAGCCGCGAAGATTTCCGCACTCATTTTGGTGCGCCAGCTCACCAGTACACAATCGGCAGCGCCCACCCGCCGAATAAGGTCTTCGTCACTCTCGGGATCGTCGTTGTGGATAACCGCCGTGCTGGCGGAGAGAGCCAGAATGTCTTCGACAGCCGGTCCGGTCAAGCCGCAGAAATCGGCGGTTACTATTTTGTTGAACGTCATTTCCGCAGTCTCCCTTTTCAGTCATATGTCAGGCCATCTTTCCAGTGGGTAATAATTTTAGGCAGTTCGTCCGTCAAGTCCAGTATGGTAAAGTTGGGAAACAACGTGTGGGTCGACAGCACCGCAGTAGGAAGCGGGCAGACCTCGAATCCCATCGTCGAGAGGATGGGAATGACAACGGTCAATGAACAGCGTCCGTACCCGCATATATCGTGGATAGCCGCGACTCTGGGCAATGGATTTCTCATGATGTGATCCTTCCTCTTCGAACTTTTCTACCCTTTAGGCCATCAAGTCACCGATAAAAATAAAAACCCCGGGCATGCGCCCGGGGATCATCAATCGTTCCTATTTAACGAGTGCGATGGCTTCGACCTCGACCAGCGCGTCCTTTGGCAGTCGGTCGACTTCGACGCAGGCACCATACCGCTTTTCAATACGATAGCCAGGATTCCGCAGCGAATGTATCGGTGTTTACCAGAAGGAACGTACGCCAGCAGCGTGCTTTTGATCGCGCTTCCGCCTGAAATACGGAAACTGATAGTTTGTCAGCGATACCTTTTTCCCTTACGGTGTCCTCCATCATTTACTACTGAGTATGGCCTTGACGGTTTCGTCCATTTGGTTCATGCCAGAACGATGAAGGCTACGAGCCTGCCCAAAATTCGTCGTTAGGCTTTCTCCCTCGCCAGCGCATCGAAATCGACGTCGTCGGTCGGCAGCAGGTACTTTTTGAGAATACTCGCTCCGACGGTGTAACAGGGGTCGACCACATTGCCGACTCGCACCCGCCCCGCTTGGGTGAGCAGGAAATAGGCGTCCCATTTGTTAAATCCGTACACGCTTACCATCCAGCCAATTAGGTTGTCGTAGGCGGTCTTCACCGCCTCCTCCAGTGGCTTGACGCTGCCCGTGGCCATGATGAAGTCGTCATTCTCGAGCATCGGCCACTCGATGGGCCAGTTTTTCACCACATCCACTTCAATGGTGGTGGTGGTCGGGAACTCGATAGCGACGCCGCACAATTCACCGTCTCCCTGGGCCGCGTGGCAATCACCCAGGAACAGCAAGCCACCTTCCTTCCGTACCGGAAGATAGACCGTCGCACCCGGCGCTATATCGGGCAGGTCCATGTTGCCGCCATGATTGCCCGGGGTCAGGGTATCGGTGGAGAAAAGGAGATGCGCGGTTCCGATGGTGCCGATAAACGGCTGGTAGGGCAGGGTGAGCTTGCGGTTCCACACCACGCCGTCTTCATGCACCTCCACTTTGCGCACGATCTCCGGGAACGGCGCCGACAGCGATCGCGACGTCGGGGTCAGCCCGCCAAAGTATTTCTGTAAACAGGTCGTACCGCGCGGCTGTTCGCCCCGTGGCACGATGGACCGGATGCGCACCGCCAGGGCGTCACCCGGTTCCGCGCCTTCGACACATATCGGCCCATTGACCGGATTAAGGAAGGGAATGCGGGCAATGTCTGAGGCACGCATGGATTCGGTCTTCAGCTTGCACTCAAAACAGTCGAGCGTCTCCACCGCCACGCTGTCGCCGGGCTTGATGGTCAGCACCGGTTTCATGTACGGCCCGATGGTGTAAGAATATCCCGTCTCCCGCTGATACGCTTCGGTGATGGTATGATGCATTACGTTTTCTCCATCCGTCAAATTGCCAGGTATCGTTTGACCGTTTCCGTGTCCCGCAGGCTCTCCTCGTCCAGGCAATCCACAATCCGCCCCTTGGTCATGATGTGGCAGGTTTTGGCGATGGCGAGCGCGTAGTCGATGTTTTGCTCAACCAGAAGAATGGTTAACCCCAACTCCCGGTTCAGGGCCGACAGCACCGAGCCGATCTCCTCGACAACGCTTGGCTGCACCCCTTCCGACGGCTCGTCCAAAAGCAGGATCAGCGGGTTGGACACCAGCGCTCGCCCCAATGCCAGCATCTGCTGTTCGCCGCCGGATAAAGTGCCTCCCTTTTGCCCGCCCCGTTTCTTGAGGATGGGAAAGTACCGATAAACCGCCTCGTGCGAGTACACATGGTTGTCCTGATTGATGCACTCCCCCGTGCGCAGGTTTTGCTCCACCGTCAGTTCAGGAAAAATCCCCCTTCCCTGCGGCACATAGCCCATGCCCAACCTGGCGCGCAGGTGGGAGTCAAGCCGTTCCACCGGCGTGCCGGCAAACACGATGCGCCCCGAGGTGGCGGGTATCGAACCGATAATGGTTTTAAGGAGCGTCGTCTTGCCGACGCCGTTACGCCCCAGAATGATGCAGATCTCTCCCTTGGCGACCTGGAGATCCACCCCGTTCACGATGGGGATGGCGCCGTAGCCCGAACTGAGTGAATCCAACTGAAAAAACATGCGTCCTCACTTTTTTCCCAAATAAATGGACCTGACCTCGGGATTGGCCTGGATCTCCGCGAGGGTTCCCTGGGCGAAAAAACGCCCGAGGTGCAGCACGGTAAGATTACAGTTGAGCATACGGACAAACTCCATATCGTGGTCGATTACCACCACCGTCATGCCCTCGCCCACCAGATCGTGAATCATTCCAGCCGTCGCCTTGGTCTCCTCCGGCGACATGCCTGCCGTCGGTTCGTCCAAGAGGAGCAAACTGGGACGGGTGGCTACAGCCATGCAGATTTCCAGCCATTGCCGATAGCCGTGCGCCACCTCGCTGGCCAGTTTATGCGCGCCGTCGCCGATGCCGAATTTATCCAAAAGCACCGCCGCATCGCGACGCGCTTGCGGGACGGGGAGGCGGCGCTGCAGCGGGACGACCAGGTTCTGCAGCATGGTCTGGTCGTAATACACCATCGGCGTCTGGAATTTGATACTGATGCCCATCCGGGCGCGCCGGAACGACGGCAGCGCCCCCAGATCGCCGCCCCGGTAGCGGATGGTCCCGGAGGTGACGGGGAAGTAGCCGGTGATAAGCCGGAACAGCGTGCTTTTGCCTGCGCCGTTTGGCCCGATAAGGCAGCGCAGTTCGCCTTCGTTTATGGCAAAGGACACGTCGTCCACGGCGGTGACACCGCCGAAGCGTTTGGTCACATGCTCGAGACTGAGGATAGGGGTACTCATGATGGATCCCCCTCTTTCGTACCACGCCGCCACCAGCGACCGATAGCCCGGCCTACAGGGGGAATCACCCCTTCGGGGACGAACATGACGACCAGCATCAGCAACGCGCCCTGGATAACCAATGCGTGCTGGCTGCCGGTCATGGACAAGTACTGGGCGAAATACTGCAGGCCGATTGCCGCCACCATGGTGGCGAGCAGGCTTTTTCGTCCACCGAAAGCGACCCATACCACCGGCAGCGCCGCGGTGGTCAGGCCCATAGTGGACGGCGTGATGTAATGGCCCCACGAAACATAAAGAACGCCGCTCAGCCCGGCCAGCCCGCCGGCCAGGGTAAAGACCTCAAGCTGCACCAGGCGGATATCGTAGCCGAGCATTTCGGTGCGCACGGGATTGGAACCGGTGGCGACGAGCGCGTTGCCGTAGCGCGAGTTGGCCAGCCAGCGCAGGGCGAGATATGTGACGAGCAAAAGAGCGATGACCAGATAATACAGCGGAACGTCGAAGAACTCGATCAGCTCGTTACCCCAGCGGAACTGCAACGACGGGATACCCACCATACCGTTATAGCCACCCAGCAGCGCCTTGCCGATAGCCCATTTCGGCCCGGCCGTCTGGGCCATGAAGGTCTCGAAGATCAGCGTCGTCACTAGGGTGATGATGCTGACATAAACGCCGCTGACCCGGCCGAAAAAGAGAAAGTAACCCAGGAGCGCCGCCCCCGCCATCGTCACGAGGACGGCAAGGATGCAGGCGAGAAAGGTGTTGTCGGTAACGGGTGCCAGATTCGCGGCGATGACCCCGTAACTGTAGCCGGCCAGGCCGAAGAAAGCCATCTGGCCGAAGGAGAGGATATTGCCAAGCCCCCACATCATGGACAAGCCGAGCGCCAAAAAGATATTGGTGAGAAAATACGTAAAGTTGCCAACCTCATACTCGGAGACAAAGGCGGGCAGCAGGACCATCACCACGACGCATAGCCCGAAGCTGCTCCAGAACAGGCCGCGTGAACCAAGGCTTTGCGGCCCGTTCAATTCACGGAGGAATCGGCGGATCATCTGCCACCTCCCCTCTTGACCAGCCATCCGGAGAGGCCGTCGGGGAAGAAGCGGATAAGGAGCATGGTGGCGATGAGCAGAGAGAGCCGCCCGATGACCGCCCCGAACGCGTAACTGAAGCTGCCTTCCACCACGCCCAGAATGACACTTGCCATCAAAGCGCCCAGGATGACGTTCGCGCCCCCCGATACCACGACGGTAACGAAGGCGGGGGCAAGAAAGTTCGCGCCGTACAGGGGACCAAGCACGGTGGTTGGCGCGTACAGAGCGCCGGCAAGCCCGGTTAAGCCGCAGCCCAAGCCGAACACCAACAGGTAAATCAGCTTGGTGTTGACGCCCATGGCGCGGGATATTTCCGGGTTTTGCATGGTGGCGCGGGCTTTCATACCGAATGAGGTTCTAAAAAGAATTAAACCAAGACCGACCACGACGACGACGCCGATGAGTGGCAACAGCATGCGGTAGATGGCATAGGATCTCCCGCCCAGCATGACGCCGCCAAGCGGCATGGGGATGGACGGCAACGACGGTCCCATAAGAATCAGCATTCCCTGACTCAGGATAAGACTGAGGCCCCAGGTCGCAACCAGGCTTTGCAACAGATTGCCATAGAGGCGGCGGATAATGACCGACTCCATGATCATTCCGAGCAAACCTACCGCCACCATAGCCAACACAATGGAGAGAAAGAGCGGGCAACCGGCATGGGTGGCAAGGGCGCAGGTATACGCGCCCAGCATCATGAACTCGCCGTGCGCCATGTTGGTTATGCCCATCATCCCGAGGATGATGATCAGCCCCAGTGACGACAGCAGGAGAAACGCGATGCTGTCCAAATAGATGTACAGAACACTGAAAACGGTCGACACTGGGGCCTCCTGTCACTATGGTTCCCGCGCTCGCCCGACAACGGTTTTTCGGGTGCTACGGTTCGTACTGGACGAACTCGGGCTTCTTGGTAAGGTCGACGCCCTTTTCCGACGACAGCCAGTCCGGCTTCAACTGCTCGTAGGTGGCGGGGAAATGGAGATCGTGGTTATCGTCCACCACCACGATGCGGATATCGCGAACCAGGTGATGGGTTGCGGGATCGAGGGTGACCGAGCCTTCAGGCGCGTCGAATTGCAGGCCCGATTCAAGTGCTTCAATAACCTTGGGGATGTCGGTGGTGCCGGCTTTCTCCACTGCCAACGCGTAGAGGTAGATACCGACATACGTGTTTTCGGTCTGCTCGCCGATATAGGCAACGTCGGGGAACATGGCCCTAAACCGTTTGACAAAATCTTCATTGGCCGGGGTATTCAACTCCTCGACATAGTGAACGCCGATATGCATTCCCGAGAGGGTCGGCGCGGGGAAGCGGCGGTGCTCATAGCCCTGCGCCACGTTGATGGATGTGGCGTAGGGAATTTTCAGCCCGGCGGCCTGGGCTTGGGGATAGAACGAGGCGTGGTTGTCGCCGGTGATGTACATGACCAGGAAATCCGGGTTGGCTGACTGAACGCGTTCGAGGGTGGACGCGAATTGCGATGTGGCCAACGGGATGAATTCCTCGCCCACCACTTCGCCGCCGTACTTTTCAGCCATGACGTGGGTCCACTTTGCCGAGAGCTGGCCGAAGTTGTAGTCGGCTGCCAGTATGTACATGCGTGGCCCGAATTTTTCGATACAGTACTTGATGACCGGATCGATCTGCTGTTCAGGTACCGGTCCGGTGCAGAAGGTGTACTTGTCCGCGACGCCGCCTTCGTACTGGGTGTTGTAGAAATAAAGCATCTTGTACTGATCAATAATGGGACGGATGGCCTCGCGCTCGGCACTGGCGAATCCGCCGAAGAGGACGTCCACCTTGTCCCGCTGGATAAGCATGCGGGTCAGTTCCTGAAAGCGTCGATTGTCCGATTGCGGGTCGGGAGCGACCAGTTCCAGCGGGCGTCCGATGACGCCGCCCTTGTCGTTGATCTCCTTCACCGCCAATTGCGCCGCCATATATTTGGGAGCGGAGTGGAGTGCGAAATTTCCGGAGCGGCTTTCCAAGATTCCAATTTTGATGGGGTCGGCCGCCTGGCTCGATAGGCTGTAGAGGAACGCTGCCGCCAACGCCACCATAACAATAATGCCTCTTTTCATGTCAATCCTCCGTCAATTGTACCCTGGTTCCCTGCTGCAAAATGGCTGTTTCGTCTCCCTCCTTTCCGTTGCTTGGGAAAGCCGTTAGGCGCTCTCCGTCGTTTATGCCCTGATGATGACGCCGACACCGTCGGGTATCACCGTGACTTCAGCCTCCGTATCGCCAAGAAGGCGCTCGCCTTCGCGCACGGCGTCGGCCAGGGTGGGCGCCCACCGCATGTTCATCGCCCTGATCATTTCCGGCGGCGCACCAGGCCCGGTGACCATGATGACATGGTGATGGGTGAGAATGCGGCAAAGAATCTGCGTCTGCCACTGATCCGGCACAGTCTCCCGACGCCCGCGCGACAGGAATTCGCGCAGCAGCGCCTCGGCCGTGGGTATGCGGCTAAAAGCGTGCAGGAAGTCTTCGCCGCCGTGGCCGTCACGGCAGGCGGAGGCGACGATGATCACCCCGCCCTCGACGGCGCATGCCTCGGCGGCGGTCATCGACTTCACCGCTTGATAGAGATTCTGGTCAAGCGGATAGCCGCCGTTGGAGGTCACCACCATCCGGGCCTTTACCGCTGGCGCTTCGCCGTAGGAGGCGAAAAAGTCGCACCCGGTCCGGTGCGCGCGTTCCATATCGCCGGCGAAGGCGGCGACGATCTTTTTGTCCGGATCCAGGACGACATTGAGGATAAACGCCAGGTTGGCGGCGCGGGCGGCGTACATCATATCGGCGTGGATGGGATTGCCGTCGAGAATGCCGGTCCGCGCCAGCGGCGAATCAATAAATTCGGCGCAATGGTTGGCCAGAACCGTCACCCGATTGGCGCAGCCGGGCAGCACCGCTTTTCTTCCGCCTGAATAGCCGGCGAAGAAATGCGGTTCGATAAAGCCCTCCGACACCAGCAGGTCGGTATCCAACACCACCCGGTTGATCAGGCAGTCACCGCCGGATGGCAGAGTGCCAATGGACGCGAAGGTGGCATCGTCACCACAATCATGCACCAGGAATCGCTCGGCCTCGAAAACGTCGTCACCGAAGCGGTCGCGCATTTCCTCTTCGGTCATGGCGCGGTGGCAACCGGTGGCGATGACGATACTGATGTCGGCCTCGGGCGAGCCGCGTCGTATCTCCGCCAACAGCGGCGGCAGAGTGATGCGGGATGGGACCGGTCGGGTGTGGTCGCTAGTAATGACGCACACGCGCCGCTTTCCCTTGGCGAGTTCCGCCAGCGGCGGCGACCCGATGGGAGCGGCCAACGCCGCCTCGACCACATCCCTTTCCGATTGGGTCGATCGAAGTTCGGCCAGGCGGGACCGTACCACCCCGGCGATGCGCCGATCGGGCAAATCAAGTTCAAGAAAACCGCTGTCGAATGGAATTGGCAGCTTCATACCGGGCTTTCCTGGCTGGGAGAGAGCGCGTGCCGAACCGGCCACGGAGCCGCCGGCTCCGTCGTACAGTCGACATCGCGTTTCGATGGTAAAATCACCGCACCGGGCAAAAGAATGGGACGTCCCGGTGCTGTTTATTTGTTCGAAAGCGTGCGTGAGACCCGCAGGGTCAGCATGACGTCATCCAGATGTTTACGCATCAGGTCGCCGGCCAGGCTGGAATTGTGCTCCGCCACCGCCTCGACCATATCGAGATGAAAGAGGTATGCTCTTTCCATGGCCCCGGGAATAATCTGCACAATGTTCTGCTGGTGCAGCATCATGTCCCCCACCGTGGCCAGGAGCATCACCAGGGCCTGGTTGCCGGCCATGTTGGCGAGGGCGCTGTGGAACAGCAGGTCGCACACCGAAAATCCCTCGTAATCGCGCTCGCGCACCTTTACCTCCATGTCCTGGCACATGCGTCTAAGCGTGGCGACGTCTTCGTTGCTGCAGCGTTTGGCAGCGAGGGTGATAATCCCGGGTTCAAGGATGAGTCGAGCTTCCAGCGTTTCCTCCTCCGCCACAATCTTGTCGGAGACGAAGGTGCCGCGACCGTGCTGGCTCGCGATTATCCCCCGATATGAGAGTTCCTTCAGGGCTTCGCGAAGTGCGGTACGGGAGACGCCGAGCTCACGGGCGAGAATGTCCTGTGGCGGCAGCTTTTCGCCCCGCTGCAGCTTGCCATCACGAATCAGGTCGATAAGCATGGTAATGGAGCGAGAGACGAGGGTGTCGGCTTGGGCTGAGGAAGTCTCGTACATGGGGCCTCCCGAAGATTGAAAGATAATACCTATTTTGACTATAGCCTATGTTTTCCTGGTTAGCAAGTATATCGCTTGAAATTTACATGGTATTTTACAGGGTTTTTTATGATTTAAACAGCGACCGTTTTATTGTATTGTCGGAAAACATCCAAGTCTTCATACCTCTTAACGCAAACATGACCGCAACCCAATTCGGTTGCGGTCATGCATATACCTTCGCCACTGTTATACTGAGCTGTACCCAATGGAAGCAATTATTGCATCAGCGCGGAGTCGCTCTACGGATCATTCCGCCCAGATCATCACCCGCCCGGACTCCAATGACTGCGGCACATCCACCAGGCGTTGATTCGAGCTCCCCCTAAAGGGAAGTGAGAGGCTATGGAGCGCGGCCTCGTACCGACCGTCGACCAAAACATCGACTGCCCGAAGCAATGCCGCCACCGCACGATTGCTCCGCGCCATTGCCACGGCTTCAAATGTATAGCCGGTATAGCACCATACGCTTTTACCCCGCCGTTTGACGCCTGCGGCGAGCGGCGCAAGCGCGGCAGCCTGGCTTAGCGGTTCTCCGCCCGACAGTGTGATGCCGGAAAGGAGAGGGTCGTCGTCGAAGCGGGCAAGTATCGCGTCAACGCTCTCGCTATACCCCAACCCCGCGCTGTGCGTGGAGGGGTTGTGGCATCCGGCACAGCGGTGCGGGCAACCCTGGGTAAAAACGGTCATCCTGAGTCCTGGGCCGTCGACGATGGATTGCTCGACAATGCCCGAGAGACGGAGGGGAGCCTCGAAGCTCTCTCTATGCAGGCGGACAGACGGTCTGCCTCGCGGAGAGGTTGCCGTTTCTATTTTTTCAGCAGACACGGTCATGCTTGACCCGTTCCGCCTCTTCAGCTTTTTTAGCGTCGTTCCATTTGTCAATCGTCCCCACCAGATACCCGGTTATCCTGCGGATTCTCTGGAACCCCATATTCTCACCCACCGAAGTCGTTTCCTCCACTGCGTCACGCATAGTCGCCTCCTTTCTTTTTAATTATGTCAGCCAAAACCTAATTCTTCACGGCAAAGACGGCGGGATACTGCCTCCGCAGCTCGGCCAGTTTTTCCGGATGGATCGCCTCCCCCTCACGCCTGCCGCATCGCGGGCAGACGTCGCCGATAACGCCGACATAGCCGCAGGCCGGGTCACGGTCGACAGGATGGTTGATAGATCCATAGCCGATGCCCGCGTCGTGCATGCAGCGGATGACGCTCATAAACGCCTCCAGGTTGAGACTGGTGTCGCCATCGAGTTCGACATAGGTAATGTGACCGCCCGGCGTCAGGGCGTGGTACGGCGCTTCGATGCGGATTTTCCGATGCGCGGGCAGCGGAAAGTACACCGGGACATGAAACGAATTGGTGTAATATTCGCGATCGGTAACGCCCGGGATGGTGCCGTAGAGCTCCCTGTCCATACGGACAAAGCGACCCGACAATCCCTCCGCCGGCGTGGCGATGAGCGTGATGTTCAGCCCGAGTTCCTCGCCCCGACGATTGGTATAGCGGTGCATCCGCTCGACAATGGCAAGGCCCTTTTCCTGCATCGCCTCGCTTTCGCCATGGTGTTTTCCATACAGGGCCACCAACGTTTCGGCCAGACCGATAAATCCCATGGTGAGGGTGCCATGCTTCAGCACCTCGCCGATTTCGTCATCCCAACCCAGCGTGTCGCTATCCATCCACACGCCCTGCCCCATGAGGAAGGGAAAATTGTGGACCTTCTTCTTCGCCTGTATCGCGAATCGGTCAAGCAACTGCTCCACGACCAAATCCATGGTCTCGTCCAGGCTGCGGAAAAACGCTTCTTCATCTCCCCGAGCTTCCAAGGCCCACCTCGGCAGATTTATGGAGTTGAAGGAGAGATTGCCCCGCCCGAA
>JAJPXZ010000125.1 GCA_021205245.1 Planctomycetaceae bacterium | reverse complement strand
CGGGGAGTAATGGGTGTGGCCTTGTTCGAGTGAATAAATGCCTGCCTCGCGCACGCGCCAGGGCGTGACGAAGTCGGGTTCGCCGACGGAAAGGGAGATGGCGTCCTTCATTTCGTTGACGAGATCGAAAAATTTCCGTATGCCCGAGGGCGGCAGGTCGCGCACCCTGGGCTGAAGCATGGATTTGATGTCACGGGTCATAACAGCACGTGCTCCCGGTGGTCCTCGACATGACCGCCGAAGACAAAGCCTTTGTCTTTGTATTTTTTGAGTATGAAATGGGTGGCTGTCGAGTTCACGTCCGGAATCACCGCCAGCTTTTCGGCCACAAACAGCGCGACTTCCTTCATGGTCTTGTCTTCAATGACCACGGTCAGGTCGAAGCCGCCCGACATCAGATAGCAGGCCTTGACTTCGGGGAAGCTGTAAATCCGTTCCGCCACCTTGTCGAAACCGCGATCCCGTTGCGGCGTCACCTTGACTTCAATCAGGGCGGTGACCCGGTCGAGATCCGTTTTCTCCCAGTTGACGAGGGCGGTGTACGCGGCAATGACATGATCTTCTTCCAGCTTTGTGATAGCAGCGCGCACTTCGGCCTCGTCCCTGCCAAGCATGGCAGCGATTTCGGCCGGTGTTTGCCGGCCATTTTTCTCCAGAATCTCGAGGATTTCGTCCATTATCTTCTCCTAGATGTGCGGTCTCGGTTCGGCATCGATGCAAATCGCGTAATTACCGAACCTTCCGCGACGAGGCCAAACACCCATCATAGCGGTTTGACCTTCAATGTCAATTCGGGTATCATACCAGGCTTGGATGAACCAGTTCCGTTCCGCCATTTTATGGCGGTCAGGCACGGACCGAAACCAGTACAGGCTGCCGTCATAAAGGCGTAACGATACACCATGGTTGCACACACGAAACCCGAATCCGGAAGGCGCGCATGAACACAGTCAATCCAACCATGCGCGAATTGGAACTGGATGCCCTTAACCGCATCGCCGCCGTCGCCGCCGAAACAACAGATTTCAACGACGCCGTTCCCCGCGTCCTGCAGATACTTGGCGACACCCTTGGTATGCGCTACGCCACCCTCGCCCTGATCAATTCCGAAACCGGCGTCGTTTCCATCGACTTCGGCCACGGTCTTTCGGACGAGCAGGTTCGGCGCGGCCATTACACCATGGGCGAAGGCGTCGTCGGCCGCGTCGCCGCCACCGGCACCGCCGCCATTATCCCCAGCATCGCCGCCGAACCGGCCTTCCTCAACAAAACCGGCATCCGTTCCGGCGACGCGTCGTTTATCTGCGTTCCGGTCATTCTTGGACGCGAGATACTGGGCACCCTCTCCGTCGACGGCGACTGCCGCCCGGCCGAAGCGCTGGAGGAGGACGCCCGCTTCCTCGGCGTCGTCGCCGCCATGATGGCCCAGGCTTCAAAAACGCGCCTCCTTATCAAGGACAAGGAGGAAAAGCTCCAGGACGAAAACGAGCGCCTCCGCATCGAACTCCGTTCCCATCGCGGCCCTCGCAACATCATCGGCAAGTCGCGGGAGATGCAGATCGTCTTCGACCAGATCGCCCAGGTAGCCGACAGCTCCTCCACCGTCCTCATTTGGGGCGAGACCGGCACCGGCAAGGAGCTGGTCGCCCAGGCATTGCATTACAACGGCTCCCGCGCCGCAGGGCCGTTTGTCCGGGTCAATTGCGCCGCCCTCCCGGAGACCCTTATCGAAAGCGAACTCTTCGGCCACGAAAAGGGCGCGTTCACCGGCGCGGTCGCGGCCCGGAAAGGCAGGTTCGAACAAGCCAACGGCGGCACCATTTTCCTGGATGAAATAGGCGACATTTCGCCCCTCATGCAGGTCAAGTTGCTGCGCGTGTTGCAGGAACGCGAATTCGAGCGGGTCGGCGGTTCCAAAACGCTGCAAGTGGATGTGCGCGTCGTCGCCGCCACCCACCGCGACCTCTACGGTATGGTGAGGCAGGGAACGTTTCGGGGCGACCTTTATTACCGTATCAACGTCTTCCCCATCACGCTGCTGCCGTTGCGGCAGCGGCCGGGCGACCTGCCGCTTCTCGCCGACCATTTCCTCAAGAAATACGCCGAGAGCGCGGGCAAGGACATCCATTCCTTTTCGCCCGAGGTTCTGGATATTTTCCTCAAGCACGCCTGGCCGGGCAATGTGCGCGAATTGGAGAATTGCGTCGAGCACGCCGTCATTCTTGCGCCCGGATCCGTTATTCTGCCGGAGCCCCTGCCCGCCCCGCTTCGCTATGTCGGCGCAATATCCGACTCTTCCCAGGCCACCGACCTTGATTACAAAACGATGGTGGAGGAATTCGAGCGCGGCGTGCTCACAAAGGCGTTGCAGGAGACAAGCGGCAATCTCACCCGCGCGGCGGCGCTTCTCCGCACCACGCCCCGGGTCGTCTCCTACCGGGTGCGGCAATTGGATATCGACGTCACCCGCTTCGGCGGCGTGTAAACCCTTCATTTGATCGAGAGGCGGCGCATGGATTTGTTGGAAAAGCAGCCAAAAGAAACAGCCCGCGATTATGCGGTGCGGGTTATTCGCCACAACATCATCAAGTTGCGCCTCCAGCCGGGATGCATGGTGAGCGAGAACGAGCTGGCCACCGAGCTCGGCTTGTCGCGGACGCCCATTCGCGAGGCCCTGATCGAGTTGTCGAAGAGCGGCATAGTCGAAATATATCCCCAGCACGGCAGCATGGTCTCGAAAATCGATTACGACAAGGTCGAGGAGGCCAGTTTTACCCGCCGCGTGGTTGAGACAGCCGTCGTCCGCGAGGTATGCGGCATGGCGGTGGAGGACGACATCGCCCGGCTGGACGAAAACCTTTCCCTGCAGCGGCTGTATCTGGAACGGAACAGCCCCGACAAACTGATGGCGGCCGACAACGATTTCCACCGCATGTTGTTCACCATCGCCAAGAAGCCGCTCTCTTTCGATTTGATCCGCACCCTCGCGGCCCACTTCGACCGGGTCCGGGAAATGTCCCTAATGGCGGTGAAGCACCTCCGTATCGTCGAGGATCACGCCGCGATTTTCGACGCCATCCAGGCGCGCGACCCCGACCGTGCCGCCGTCTCCATGCACATGCATCTGTCCCGCTACCAGCTCGACAAAGAGGCGATTTACGAGAAGTATTCGCGGTATTTTGCGGATTAGTAAAAGACATTCACAATTGTGAATTTAATAATCCCTCATCCCTCAAGCGCACATTCCCCAAAAACGGCATGTGATCGCAAAGAGGATTTAGGTGTAATACCCAACAAATTCCGGGGTGCCGTTCATGCCGGCACCCCGTTTTCCACTTCAGGCAAGTCCGGCCCCCAGTTTCCTGGCCTCTTCCAAAAACGGCTTTCCGTCTATGTCGCCCGGGTTCATAACCCCGCTCGCCAGGACTTTGCCAAGATTGGTCCAGCCGAGGTGCCTCATCAGGTTGTCGTACCAGAAGACGGTTTCCTCAAACCCACTCCCTTCGGCTGCCATAATGAGGACACTCTCCTTATGTGGATTCCTGTAACCGGGCTCCCCCTCGGCGACGGCGAACAGCCGGTCAAAGGCGCACTTCAACTGGCCGCTGACCGTCCAATAATACAGTGGCGAGGCAAGGACGACGATATCAGCTTCGCGGTAGGCCGGGTAAATTATGTCCATATCGTCCTTCTGCACACACGGACTTTTCGGATCTTTGCCGCCGCCAAAGCAGCCGATACACGCCCCAATTTTCATGCTTTGCAGGTGGAACGAGGTAACGCTATGCCCCGCCTCTTCCGCGCCTTGTGTAAAGGCCGCAATGAGGGCGGAGGTGTTGCCGTTGGCGCGAGGGCTGCCGTTCAGAACTACAATCTTCTTGCTCATATGTTTCTCCTTGTGGGTTGGCGTTCGAGTTGACTTTCATTATAATCATTATACGATTGCTGAAAAGTACGCACATTATGGTTATATACTTACCTTGAGGAGAGTGTAGAATGCTGAAGAAGGAATGCGTCACGGCCGCCACGAACCTTGAGGAGACGGGATTTGGCTATACCCTTTCCCTGGTGGGCGGCAAGTACAAGATGATCATTCTCTATTGGCTTTCGGAGTTTGGTCCGGTGATCCGCTTTAACGAATTGAAACGGGGGATTGGCTCGATTTCGTTTAAAACCCTAAGTGCCACCCTGAAGGAATTGGAAGCGGACGACCTAATTATCCGCAAGGAATACCCGCAAATTCCGCCCAAGGTGGAATATTCCTTGTCGAAGCGCGGCCAGTCCCTGATTCCCGTCCTCGACACCATGTGTGAATGGGGCGAGCAAAACCGGCCAAAACGGGTGGGCGCAAAAAAGCTGGTCGCGGCAAAGTAAAAAAGGCGAGCCGCATAGCGCCGGCTCGCCTGGTATCGAAAGATTTATTCGTCGCCCACCACTACGCACCATCAAATCCCGTACAACAACTTCCGTTCCTGATCGTACCGTCCATAATACTCACGGTAAAACTCCACGCCGTCTCGCGTCGGTTCAGTCCGTTTGCGGTCGTCAAACAGAACAAACCTATCACACAAATCCGCCGCTGTCGCGCTCCCGCCGTTACGGCGTTCCAGCATGAGCATGGCCAACAGCGCCCCGCCGAACGCCCCGCCTTCATCATGCACCAGCCCGACGGTGGGCGCGTCGAAGACGTCGGCAATAATCTGCCGCCACACCGGATTGCCTGTGCCGCCGCCGGTGAGACGGAGCATCGCCGGCCGTTCGGTCAGGAAGGGCATCTGCCGGTCCAGGCCCCATTTCAGCCCAAACACCACCGCCTCGGCGGCGGCGCGAATTAGGTTGGGACGGGTCAGGTTGGTGGTGGTCATGCCCCGGAGGGTTCCGCGCGCCTCGGGAAGCGGCGGTGTCCGTTCGCCATTGAAATAGGGGAACAGTCGGAGGCCTTCGGCCCCGGCCGGCGCTTCGCCCATGGCGGCGGCAAAGGGGGCCAGTTCCATTTCCAGAAGGTGTTGTACCGAGGTGGTGGCCGAGGTGGCGTTAACGATGCAGGAGGTCAGGAGCCAACCGCCGCTCGCCCCGGCAAAGACCTGCAGGACCGGGTCCAGGTCGGTGGCCGGCTTGTCGGTGTGGATGTTCAGGACGCCGGACGTTCCTAGTCCCAACGTCGCCCCGCCGGGCGACACGTTGCCGGTCCCGAACGCGCCCATGACGTTGTCGCCGCTGCCGCCCGCCACGAGGGTGGCTGTCGTCAAACCCATCTGCGCCGCCGCCTCGCGCGTGAGCGCGCCCACGCAGTCGTCGGAGCGGATAATTTCAGGAAGCGCCTTCGCCAGCACGCCGGTCGGGTCGATAAGGTTCGCCATATCGACGTCCCATTTGAGTCCGGCGACGTCGAAAAAGCCGGTCCCGGACGCGTCCCCCGGTTCCATCACCATGCGGCCGGTGAGCCAGTAGTTCAGGTAGTCGTGCGGGCACATGATATGGCGGGTCTTGGCCCAGAGTTCCGGTTCGTTCCGGAGCATCCAGCGGACCTTGGAGGCGGTATAGCCGACGGGCAGGGCGGTGCCGAGGCGCTTGGCGACAGCGTCGTCGCCGCCGGCCTCGCGGATGACGTCGCGGTTCGCTTCGGCTGTTTCCATGTCGTTCCACAGCTTGGCTTCGCGGAGGACAGCGCCGTTTTCGTCCAGCATGACGAGACCGTGGTGCTGGCCGGAGATGCCGATAGCTTTTACGTCTTCCGGCGCGCAGCCGGCCTGGGCCATGGCGGCGCGGGCGGCGGCAATCATGGCCGTGACCCACCATGACGGGTGTTGTTCGCGTCGGCCCGCGTCGGTGGCGATTATTTCATGGGGCGCGTGGCCGATGCCGGCTACCCGGCCGTTTTGGTCGTCGAACAGTAAAACCTTGGTTCCCTGCGTCCCGCAGTCAATCCCCATGAACATGGATACAGTCCTCCTGGTGCAGTCCGGCGGCAAGGCCGGACGCGTGGTTGATATGGAAGAAACGTAAAGATACCTGAATTGTGGCCGCCGGATATCATTTCGCAACATAAATCCCGGACGATAAATCGCCCGGCGGCGGGCGGGACGGACACGCGTCCATGACAGGTAGGATAAGCGTGCCGTTGGGTGCCGTCAACCCTTGTCGTATAAGGCTCAATTGCGTTTCCGGCAGGGGCTGTCCACCCACACCGGAAGTTTTTTTTTGCACCTTGACCGCAGGCGGGAATGGGGTAACCTCTCCTTCGTTCTCACCAGAATGATTCTTACTCTTAAATTGTCGGAAAATACCGGGGCTACGGCCCGGTTTGTCGGAATACTTATGGATATGCCATCGCACGAACGTTCCTGCGCCCATTTGAAGCGCGCCGAGTATTACCAGGCCGAGGGATTGGCCCAACACGCGCTGGCGGAACTCGATCTCGCCGTTTCGGCAGGACCCGACGTCGCCGAGGCCCGCATGTGCCGGGCCGAGTGCCTGCGCCGTCAGGGCCGTTTGGCCGAGGCGGAGGCGGATCTTTCGGTGGCGGTTCGTTCCGCACCCGATAATCCGGAACCCTGCGTCATCATGGCCCAGACCCTGGCCGCCGGCCGCGATTTCGAAAGCGCCATTAAATACATCGACCGGGCCGAACTCATTGACGGCGACTGGCACCGCGTTCACCTTATTCGCGGCGACGTGCTCCTTGCCGCCGGCCGCGAAGACGAAGCGCTCGCCAGTTACCGCCGCGCCGTGCGCCTGGCTCCCGAAAACATCGAGGCGCTGACCGCCCTCGCCAGCCTGCGGATGGACCGGGGCGAGGACGCCAAGGCGGTCGCCCTGGCGGACCGGCTCTTGGCCATCAGCCCGAACTGCGTCGACGCCCGGGTCATCAAGGCCATGGCCATGGCCGAAAAAGGCAGGACCGACCGCGCCCTCAGTGAACTCAACCGCGCCCTCAGGATTAACCCGGATCATTTCCGCGCCCGGCTCGAACGTGCCTGCATGCATCTGCGGACCGGCAGAATGGACGAGGCGTTTCTCGATTATGCCTGGTGCGTCGGTGTCGATAACAACAACATCCGCGCCTTGCATGGCCTGGGCGAAAGCGCCTGGCGGTGCGGCAGGGTCAGGGAAGCCATCGACGCCTACAGCATTATCATCGAGCTTGGCCATGGCGGAGCCGACGTGCATCTCGGCCGGGCCGAGGCGTTGGCGCTGGCGGGACGACGCGAGGAGGCGGTCGAGGATTGCAGCCGCGCCCTCGAGTACGAACCCACCAACCCGGATATCCACGCCAGCCGTGGCGTCTTCAATATGGAACTTGGCCGCTACGACGACGCCATGCGCGACCTCAGCCAGGCCATCGCCCTTGACGGCGATCTGGTCGAGGCGATTATCGCCAGGGGCGATCTCCGCAGCCGCCAGGGCGATCTCCCCGGCGCGACCGCCGACTTCGCCGTGGCTGTGCGCCTGAGCCCTGACGAACCGGACCTGGTTGGCAGGTGGATCCGTTCCATCGGCGACGCCGGCGATCCGGTCACCGCCCTGCGTCTGCTCGACCGCGAACTTGGCCGTCACCCCGACCAGCCGAACCTTATGCTCCTGAAAGGCGATTTGCTGGCCGAAGCCCGTTGCCACGACGCCGCCCGCGACTGCTATACCGAAATCATTTCGCAATCGCCGAACGAAATGGAACCGCATCTCCGTTTGGCTGAATTCTACGAAAACCGCGCCGAGTACGAAGCCGCCCTGGCCGAGTACGATATCGCCCTGCGGCTTGAACCGAACGATCCCTTCCCGCGCCTCATGCGTGCCGCTTTGCTGGAGCGGATGGGCAAGCAGCGCGAAGCCGAGTGCGAGCGCGCCGCCGCCAGCGGCCTTCGCCGTCTGCGCGGACGCTAGGCTGCAGGATAAGGGTAAAACGCCAAGCCATCCCCCGTACGCCGCCCCGGCGTCCAAGGGCCATAATATGACCGCCGCGACGGAACGATGCTCCGTCGCGGCGTTTTTGTATCGTTCTCAGTACCGCATCACCTCTACCGCACGCCAAACCGGTAAATCGTCGTTTGCCGGTATGTCTCACCTGGGCGGAGTATGGTGCAGGCAAAGTTGTTCTGGTTGATGGCGTCGGGGTGTTTCTGTGTCTCGAGGCAAAAGCCGTAGCGTTTTTTATACACCGTTCCGCCGATACCGACATCGGTCCCGTCCAAAAAGTTCCCGATATACAATTGCACGCATGGTTCAGTCGTCGCCATGTCGAGGGTGCGGCCGGAATCCGGGTCAAACACATTCACCAGCCACTCGTCCAGCCCCGGTTCTTTTTTCCGCGAGAGCACGTAGTTATGATCATACCCTTCCGGGATGTGTTCGAGATCCCGGCCGATGGGTTTGGCGGTGGTGAAGTCCATCGGCGTATTGACGACCGGCAGCACCTCGCCCGTCGGCAGGAGGGTCGCGTCCACCGGCGTATAGAACTCCGCCTGGATGCGCGCCTCGTGGTTAAGAATGTCGCCGCGTCCGCCGTTCAGGTTGAAGAACTCGTGGTTGGTCAGGTTTACCACTGTCGGTTGGTCGGTCACCGCTTCGTAGTCAATACGGAGCGCATCGCTCCGAACCTCGTACCAGACGGTGACGTCGAGGTTGCCGGGGTAATTTTCCTCGCCGTCGGGGGAACGATAATCGAGGCGGAGGCGGTCGCCTTCGACCGTTGCGCGCCACAGCTTCTGGTTGAATCCGATCTTCCCGCCGTGGAGGTGAATGCCGCTCGCGTCGGTATAGAGGCTGTAGGTTTTTCCGTCCAGAACAAATCGGCCGTCGCGAATCCGGTTGGCGACCCTGCCGATCAACGCGCCAAAGTAGTTCGGTTTGGCCAGGTACCCGGCCAACGTTTCGAAACCGAGGCCGATCTCGCCCATTGCGCCCGACCGGTCCGGCGTCCGCAGTGACTGGATAATGCCGCCGTAATCCGAGATGGTGGCGGCGACGCCGTCTCCCTGGAGGTGGAACAGGCTTGCCTCGCGGCCGTCCGGTAGTGTCCCCCACGTGCGTTTGTCAATCATGGCATTCCCTTCTGTTCGGTTTACTCCGGCAGGCCGGTCGTTTGCGATACGTCGTCACGCCACACCCCATACCATGACTCTAACCGCGCCTTAAGAAAAATCAAGGGCGGGCTTTTCCAGCTGGAACAGAGGTGACGCCGTGTGGTTCAGACCGCAAACCGACAGACCATAGCCGCCACGCCGGCAGTCGACGATTCCGTTCAGCCACTGTCCGCTTTTTCCTTGTGTTTTTATCGATTTGCTTTTACAACGGTGCTTCGACTTTTATCGGAAATACCACCGGCTCTATGCCGGACGGTAACCGAGGGGCGGGGCTGGACTGGTGTCCTGGAAGATTATGGATAAGCGGGGACAAACGCGGGCTGTCAGGCATCGCGTCCCGACTGTCGCCATGGCGGTCGTGACGGCGGTAGCATTATGCCTGCTGCTCGTTGTCGGCTGTTTCGCCCCAACCGACCCCTATGCCGACCGCGACGAACGGGTCATGGAAGCGTTGTCCCTGAACGACGCCCTGCCGCCCGTCCCAACGCCACTCACACCAGCCGGGGCGGTCGAATACGCGTTGCAGAACAGCCTCGACTCAAGGGTGGCGGAAATCGACCTCGCCTACCAGAACGAGGCAATAGCGGCAGCCCACCGCCGTCTGTTGCCGTCCCTGACCATGCGCTATTCTGCCAATAATTCCAACCATCCCGCCGCCCGCTGGTCGCAGGGGGTTGATAGCGGTCAGCAATCCCTCGTCTCTTCCTATTCAGCCAATCGGGTCGCCCGCCAGGCCGAGGTGGGAGCGATGTGGAGCTTGCTCGATTTCGGCGTCGGCTATCTGAAGGCGAAGCAGCAGGGCGAACGGCTGTTCTCGGCGGAAGAACAATTGCGCCGTGTGCGGCAAAAAGTCACCCTCGACGTCCTCTCCGCCTACTGGCGCGCTTCGGCGGCGATGGAAATCGCCCGCGAAGCCGAGGGCCTCAGGAAAGAGCTGGAAGAACAAGCCGAACTCATCCGCGATTCGGTCGACATGCGTATCCTTTCCGGTGCCGAAGGCGCGCGCCGCGAACTCGTCACCCACAACGGCCTCGCCGATCTCGAACAATATCGCCGCGCCGCTGCGCAAGGCTTGCTCGAGCTTGCCCGCACCCTCGGCAGCGGCAGCGCCCGCGATATCTCCCTCGATGCCTTCCCGGTCGGCCAGGACGAGCGCCCGCCCGATAGCGACCCGACCGCCCTGCAGGAAGAGGCGCTCCGCCGCCGCCCCGAACTTTACCAACAGGACGCGCAGGAACGGATAGCCCTGCATGACGCCCGCTTGGCCCTGGTGCAGATGGCGCCGAACGCGAGTTTGTCCCTGAACTATTACCACGACCCCGACCTGTTCCTCCAGTGGAACGACTGGATGACGGTCGGCGCGCGCGTCAGTTGGAATCTCCTGAACATCCCCGCCCGCATCTCCGAGCGGCGCATGGCCAAAATTCAGGGTGAAAGCGCCAGGATGAAGGGGCTGGCCCTCGCCGCCGGCGTCATAGCTCAGGTCGGTATCGCCTATTCCGACTGGATGCTGTCGTTCGACGGAGCGCAGGTGCTGGAGAAGCGCGCCGCCGCCCGCAGGCGGCTGGTCGAAGCGTTGGCCGAGGGTGAGCGGGACGGACAGACCCGTCCGGGTGAGGTGCTGCAGGAGCGGGTCAAGCTGCTGGAGGAATGGGCCATGGCGGTCAGGGCCATAGCCGAGTCCAAGGTAGCGGAGGCCAGGCTCGCTGCGGCGGTGGGTTTGGACTTCAACGAAAACGGCTGCTTCGTCTGGAGCGGTTCGATAGCCGGAACCGCTTTCGCGTCCCGGCCCGAGGCTCCAGTCGTGACAGTCCGCGCGCCCACCAGCACGGAATGGAAAGGATTGCCTCCCGGGTCGCGTATCGTCTCGGCCGAGGAATTCCTTGCCCCCGACAGTGCATTTACCGCACACGAATAATCATCCCCACCCGGCCAATCCCGGAGACTGATCCCTATGCGCATGCGTTGTTTTCTCTTGTTGTTTCTTACCGCATCATCCCTCATCGTCGCCGCCGAACCGGAAACACCGCGCCGCTGGCGTGGCGTGTTCGAACCGCGCCAGGAGGCGTTGATTGCCGCCGAAGTGTCGATGCGGGTTATGGCCATGCCGGTCAAGCCGGGACAATCCTGCCGCCGTGGCGACATCCTGTTCGAATTCGACGAAACCGTTCCCCGGGCGTCCCTGGCCGCAGCCGAAGCGCGGATGGCGGCGGCGCGGTTCACCCGCGACGGCGTTCGCAATCTTTTCGACAGAAACCAGTCCACCCCGGCCGAGCTGGCCCGCGCCGATTCCGAGCTCGCCCGCGCCGAACTCGAATACGCCACAGCCGAACGTGAACTCGCTTCGTGCCGCGTCGCCGCTCCCTTCGACGGCAAGGTGGTGGAGGCGCGGGTCGACGAGCACGAGTGGGCCAACCGGGGCAGCCCGTTGCTGCTGCTGGTCGATGACGCCCTCCTCAAGGCACGGTTTTTCCTGCCGGAGGAACGCTTCGCCGCCATCGGGCAGGGGGACGCGGTGCTGGTTCACGTACCCGCTCTCGGGCGGACATTTCCCGGGACGGTCAGTCGCGTCGGGGTGGTGTTCGACCCGGCCAGCCGCTCCTTTGACGTCTGGGCCGATGTCGACAATGCGGACGACCTGCTCCGCGCCGGCATGACCGCCGAGGTCGAATGGCCCCTCGGAGGCGGGCAATGAGCGCAATCCCCCCTCCGCCCGTCGAGGCGCTCGACCTGGTGCTGTTGGCCGGGAATGCGCGCAGCCCGAATGAATTCGCCTTTACCGTCCTCAACCGCTCCGTCGCCATCGTCCGCTACGACCGCGCCACCCTGTGGCGGCTTGGACCGCACCCGGCTCCACAGGCCGTATCCGGCCCCGACCCCTTGGGCGAACGTTCCCCCTTTGCCGCCTCGTGGACCGCGCTTGTGGAAGCGATGCGGTCGCAGACCACCGGCGGGTTGCTGAACCGCGACGCCTTCAATCCGCCCACCATATGGGACGACAAGTGGGACGAGACGGCGGGGCTGTCCGCCCTTTGGCTCCCCCTGCCGGAACGGAACGCCGCCTTCCTGTTTGAACGCTGGGGCGAGGACGAATTTACCCACAGCGAAGCGGCGGCGCTGATCGATCTCGTCGAAGCCTACAATATGGTGTGGCCGGGCGCGCGGAAACGGCCGCTCAAACGCATCAAGCGTGGGTTGGTCCCTCTCGCCGTAGCGGCGGCCATATTGGCCCTCCTTCTCATCGTCCGGCTGCCCTTGCGCGTCGTCGCGCCGTGCGAGGTCACGGCCCGTACGCCGCACCTGGTCGCCGCGCCCATGGACGGCGTCATCGACGAGGTCGTCGTCCGGCCTGGCCAACGGGTCGAGGCGGGGGACGAGCTGGCCCGCTACGACTCCCGCATGATGGAAGAGGATTTGAACGTCACCCGCCGTCAGGTGGAGGTGGTGGAGGCTGAATTGTCCGCCGCCAGAGCGAGGGGGTTTTCCGATCCCCGGTACCGTGGCGATATCGCCTTGCTGGAAGCTCGGCTCGAGGCGGAGACGGCGCGGCTGGAGGCTCTGGAGGCCCGCTATGCGCGGCGCACCGTTACGGCGGCGCGGCCCGGTCTGGTGCAACTGGATGACGCCAGGGCCTGGCGCGGCCGTCCGGTCGCCACCGGGCAGGCTATTCTCTATCTCGTCGACCCGGACGACTCCCGCCTGACGATCTGGCTGCCGCAGGACGACCGTATCGACATCGACCCCGACCGGTTGGTTCGGGTCCACCTGCACGCGCTGGGAGGAGCCGCCCGGGAGGCGAGGCTGACGTATGTATCCTCCTTTGCCCAGCCCACCCCGGACGGCATCTATGCCTTCCAGGCCGAGGCCGAATGGGAGGGTGATCTGCCGCCGCCCCCACTCGGGCTACGAGGCAGCGCGAGCCTCTATGGTGATAATGCATCCCTTGGTTACTGGCTGTTTCGCCGGCCCATGGCGTGGTTGCGGCGCTGGGTGGGGCTGTGACCACGACGGGCTGGATGTGGTCGCTCCGGCCCGACCTCCACCTGGTGGAAGCCGAGCCGGGTGGGAGAGGGCCGTCTCTCCTCGTCCACGATCCGGTGCCAGACACCTACGATCGGGTTGATTGGCCCGAATCCGATCTGCTGCGGTTGCTTCAACGCCCGCTGAGTATCGACGAAGTGATGCGCGGCTTTATGGATATGAATCCCATCGCGCCCACCCGCGCCGAGATCGTCGATTATATGGCCGACCTTGGCCAACGGGGCTGGCTCCGAGGACCGGCGTTCTGGCCGGAACGCTACCGCGAGCCAGCGAAGCGAAGCTGGTTTTCCGCCCTTGCCGGCCTGATGTTTGTGCAGGTGCCGCTGTTCCGTCCTGAACGATTTCTCAAACAAACCGCCGGTGTGGTCAAGGCGATATTCAATCCGGTGGTCCAGATGCTGCTGGTTGCGGTTGGTTTGGCCGGCCTCTATCTTGCCCTGAACCGTTGGGAGGACTATTGGCTGGACAGCCTTGGCGGACTGGATGCAAAGAGCCTGCCCGCTTTCCTTCTCGCGGTGGTGGTGGTCAAGGCGGCGCATGAACTCGGCCACGCCTACCAGGCGACCCTTTCCGGCGCGCGGGTGCCGGTCATGGGGGTGGCACTGTTTTTCCTGATGCCGCTTCCCTTCACCGATGTCACCGACGCCTGGCGGCTGCCGTGGTCCGGGCGGCTTAGGGTGGCTACGGCGGGGCTGCGGTCGGAACTGGCGCTGGCGGGGGTGGCCTTGTTCCTGTGGGCGTTATCGCCGCCCGGGGCGGCATCGGCGACCCTGGCGCGGCTTTCGTCTGTCGCGTTCCTGTCCACCCTTATTACCAATATCAATCCCGGTCCGCGCTTTGACGGGTACTTTATTCTCTCTTGCCTGCTCAGGATTGAGAACCTGCGCGATCGGGGCGCGGCGCTGCTGTGGGGGGCGGTGGGACGGCATGGGTTCGGCCTCCCCGCCCAACCGGTGCGGGTGGAAAAGCGCGGCGCGGTACTGGTCTACGCCGTGTACGCGTTTGTGTATCGCCTGAGCCTGGGTGCTGGGTTGATTGCCATGGCCTTCCACTTCCTCCCCAAAGCCATGGGGTTGCCGGTGGCGGCATTAATGGCGTGGCTCTTTTTCGGCAGGCCGGTGGTTGGCGGCGTACAGGCATTATGGAGGGCGCGTGGGACAATGCGGATAACTCCGGCCATGGGGATTCTGGCACTCGCGGTTTTGGGCCTTGGCGTGTGGTTTTTCGGCGCGTGGCCACGGAAGGTCTCGTTCCCCGCCGTGACAACAGCCGATCACGAGGAAGCGGTGCGGCTGCGACGGGGCGGGACGCTGTTGTGGACCGCTGCCGCCCGAGGCGACCGGGTCGAACAGGGCCAAGCCTTGGCGGAACTTGGGTCGGAATGGCTCGACTACGACCGCCGCCAGGCCGAGTCGCGTCTGCGCGAGGCTGAACTCGCCGAGGCGCGGGCGTGGTATGGTCAAGCGACCCGCGCCGAGGGCGTGCCGCGCGCGGCCGAGACGCGCCGCCGCCAGGCGGAGCTCCACTCGCTCCGGGGAGCCTACGACGCTCTCTCCGCCCGCGCTCCCATCGCCGGTGTTATCGCGGCGTGGCAGAGCGATTTGGCGCCAGGCGTAGCCTTGCCCCGGGGCGAATTGCTTGGCTGGATCACCGAGGGTCCGGCCCGGCGATTGATTGGCTACGCGCCGGCGGATGTCGCCTACCGGCTTGAGGCAGGGGAGGGAGCGGTCTTTTTCGCCGACGACGGGTCTGGGCCGGTTCACGGCGCAGTCACCCTTATCGATCGGTCGCGGGCCGAGGTGCTGGACAGCCCCCACCTCGCCGCTGCGCTGGGTGCGGTTGCGGACGGGCAGGGTGGATACGTCTTGCCGCAACCATATGCCCGGGTGGAGGTGCTGTTGGATGAACCGGCGGCGCGATATGGTCAGACCGGAAACATCTGGCTGCGCACCCGTCCGGAGTCCTTGGCGTCTCAAACTTGGAACTGGTTTCGCGCCTTGGCGGTACGTGAAAGCTCCTTTTAACGCAAATCTAAACGATTTAGAGGAAAATAGGCTGGCGCGCATTATGATTCGGACGATACTATATGGTCATGGTGTCGACTATATTGGTCGATTTTATTTTCTCGCCGTAGTTCTAAGGAGGCAGCTCTATGAAGACGCATATGATTAAAAGGGTGATGGTGGCGCTTGCTCTGACGGTTGCGGCAGTCACGATAGGATCCCAAGCCCACGCGGGACAGCCGCGCATCGGCGTCCTTATTTATCGCTACGACGATACCTATATTTCCACCGTCCGTAATGCCCTCTCCCGGGCGCTTGAAGGCAGGTCCAACGTCACCATGCAGGACGGCAAAGGCGACCAGGCTGCCCAGAACGACCAGCTCGACGTCATGATCGCCCGCCAGGTCGACGGCCTCCTCGTTAACATGGTCGATGCCCAAGCCGCATCCGGCGTTCTCACGAAGATCAAGAACGCGGGCATTCCCGTTGTCTTCTTCAATCGCGAGCCCGACCTCAACGTCCTGAAGACCTACGATAAGGCTATCTTCGTCGGCACCAATGCCGCCGACGCCGGCAAGATGCAGGGCGACATTATCCGCAATCTGTGGACCAACCACCCCGAATACGATCTCAACAAGGACGGCAAGTTCCAGTACGTCATGTTCCAGGGCGAACCCGACAATCCGGAAGCCATCGCCCGTACCGAATGGAGCGTCAAACAGGCCATCGAGAACGGCATCCAGATGGACCAGATCGGCCAGACCTTTGTCTGCAACTGGGACACCGCCCTCGCCCAGGGCGCGATGGAATCCGCCCTCGCCGCCAATGAAGGCAAGATTGAACTCGTCATCGCCAACAACGACTCCATGGCCATGGGCGCGGTCGCTGCCTTGTCGAACGTCGGCTATAACCTCGAAGGCGGCAGCAAGTACGTCCCCGTCGTCGGCGTCGACGCCACCGAACAAGCGGTGGACGCCATCAACCGCGGCATTATGAGCGCCACTGTCAAGCAGGACGGCGAAGCCATGGGCCAGGCCCTTGCCAACATCATCCTCAACATGGTTGACGGCAAGGCCCCCCTCGACGGCACCGACTACCAGTATGACGAAAGCGGCATCGCGGTACGCATCCCCTATTCTCCCTACGAAGGCAAGTAACGCCTAACGGGCCGGGATGAAAATCCCGGCCCCGGCATTCCCTGGCAATCTTGAAAGGACTCCCCGGGTCGGCGCAAGTGCGCGGCGCGGTCCCGGGGGCGTCCGCAAACGGGGGCCTTATGGACAACAACGAATATCTTCTCGAAATGCTGGGCGTCGACAAGTCGTTCCCCGGCGTCAAGGCGCTGGACCAGGCGCGCCTGCAGGTGCGCCCGGGAACGGTCCACGCGCTGATGGGGGAGAACGGCGCAGGCAAGTCGACCCTGATGAAGTGCCTGTTCGGCATCTACAAGCCTGACGCGGGGCAGGTGCTTATCAACGGTAAGCCGGTCAACTTCACCGGACCAAAAGAAGCCATGGAGGGCGGCGTCTCCATGGTGCACCAGGAATTGAACCAGGTGCTCAAGCGGAACGTCATGGAGAATCTGTGGCTGGGCCGTTTCCCGCGCCGCTACGGGTTCGTGAGCCAGCGGGAGATGCTGCACCGCACCCGCGCCATCTTCGAAGACCTCGACATCAAGGTCGACCCCAAGGCGATCATCGGCAAACTGTCTGTGTCGCAGCGGCAGATGGTGGAAATCGCCAAGGCGGTATCCTACCACGCCCGGGTGTTGGTTCTTGACGAACCGACGAGTTCGTTGACGAACCAGGAAGTCGAACACCTGTTCCGCATCATCAACAAGCTCCGCGACACCGGCGTCGGCATTGTTTACATCTCCCACAAGATGGAGGAGATCCTGGCTATTTCCGACGACGTCACCATCATGCGTGACGGTCAGTGGATTGAAACAAAGGCGGCGGCGGACCTCACCATCGACGAAATCATCAAATTGATGGTCGGCCGGGACCTGACTCAGCGCTTCCCGCCCAAGACCAACACACCGGGTGAAGACCTCATGGTGGTGAAGAACCTCACCGGCCGCTATATGCCCACCTGCAAGGATGTATCATTTTCCCTGCGCCGGGGCGAAATTCTCGGCGTCGCCGGGCTGGTGGGGAGCAGGCGGACGGAACTGCTCGAGACCATCTTCGGCATTGCCCATCGTGCATCGGGCGAGATATACAAAGAAGGCCGACCAATCCTGAACCGAAGCGCCGAAGAGGCGATCAAGAACGGTTTCGCCATGATCACGGAAGAACGTCGCGCCAACGGCATCTTCGCCGGACTTGACATCACCTTCAACACCGTTATCTCCAACATCAATAGCACCAACCGCAAGAAATACAAAGACGCCGGACTCTTGTCGGGGCGGAAGATGAACGCCGACACCCAGTCGTCCATCACCAGTATGCGCATCAAGACGCCGTCGCATAAAACGTATATTCGCGACCTCTCCGGCGGCAACCAGCAAAAAGTGATCATCGGCCGCTGGCTTTTGACCAACCCCGACATCCTGCTGATGGACGAGCCGACGCGCGGCATCGACGTCGGCGCGAAGGCGGAAATCTACCAGTTGATTATCAACCTGGCGTCCGAAGGCAAGGGCATCATGGTTGTCTCGTCGGAAATGCCCGAATTGCTTGGGATCTGCGACCGCATCATGGTCATGTCGGGCGGGAGGCTCGCCGGCATCCTGGACGTGCAGGACGCCAGCCAGGAAAAAATCATGCGGCTCGCCGCGGAATATGCATGAGGAGCGAGAGCTATGAACGACACAAAGACGTTTGACTGGAAGGAATGGCTTCTCAGCTATTCGCTGTACATTATCCTCGGGTTCCTGATCGTCCTGGTGGTCGTCGTCGACGACACCTTCCTGTCCTGGGGCAATTTTTCGAACATCATGTCCCAGGCCTCCACCAGGGGAATCCTCGCTCTCGGCGTCGCCGGCATGATTGTCTATACCGGCACCGACCTGTCGGCGGGGCGCATCCTCGGCGCATCGGCGGCGGTATCGGCGTCCTTGTTGCAGAGCGTGACGTACGGGGCAAGGATGTATCCGAGCATCACCGAACCCATCCCGATGATCGTGCCGCTTATCCTTAGCATTCTGGTCGGCATGTTCTTCACCACCATCAACGCATTTGGCTTCGCCGTCCTGAAGATGCACCCCTTCATCATCTCACTCGGCACCCAGCTCATCGCCTACGGTACGCTGTGCTTGTATATCGACAGCCAGGCCGGCGGCGCGCAGCCCCTCGCCAACTTGGACGCGCGTTATATCTCGTTCGTGAACGGCTACTTCGACCTCGGCTTTACCAAACTGCCGTACCTGGTCATCTACCTGGCGATTTGCGCGGTGGTGATGTGGGTGATTTGGAACAAGACGGTGCTGGGCAAGAACATGTTCGCCATCGGCGGCAACCCCGAGGCGGCGGCTGTTTCGGGCGTCAACGTGACCCGCAACATTTTCGGCGTCTATCTGATCGCCGGCGTGCTCTATGGTATTGCCGCGTTCCTGGAAGCGGGCCGAGTGCAGAGCGTGACGACGAACACCGGTCTCAACTACGACCTCGACGCCATCTCCGGCTGTGTCATCGGCGGCGTTTCCTTTACCGGCGGTGTGGGTACTATTCCGGGCGTCATTCTCGGTGTGGTGATTCTCCAGACCATCAACTACAGCCTTTACTACCTGGGCATCAACGCCTACCTCCAGTACATTATCAAGGGTCTGATTATTATCATGGCGGTGGCAATCGACGTCCGTAAGTACATAAAGAAGAAGTAAGCCATGACCGAAGCGGATGAACTGCGCGAGCGTATGGCTGCCCTGGCGGCGCGCGAGGAAGAACTCGAGCGTCGCGAACGAGCCATGAACGCCAAGGCGCTCCATCACAATCTCTACGCCAACCTGACCGTGTCAGAACGGACGGTGAACATGGTCATTGTCGCGTGCGTGGCGGGGATTGCCATCCTGGTGGCATTGGGGATGTACTTCGGAAGGCAGGGGTAGGGAAGACGGTAAATGCTAAACTCAATGGGCCGCCGGTTCTTCTGGACCGGCGGCCCAATTGTCGGTAACTCGCCGCACCCACTGCATCTGCCACGATTGCCAAATCACCCTCCCCCATACGTCACCCCGGCGTGCGGACCTCCATCAGCGGCGCAGGCGGGCGGTTCGGCCGGATGGGGCAAGGCGGGATGGATATATCAACAAAACAGTAAGTTCTCACAGATATGCGGTGGACGCACCCAAAATGATTTGCTATGTTTGACGCGAAATATCACCCTCGTATTTGATTGAAAGGAAGCCACATGATCGACGGGTTCGTCCGTGTCGCAGCCGCTTCGCCCACGATTCGTGTGGCAGCGCCGTTTGGGAATGCCGAATCAATCGTCGCGCTGATGGATCAAGCCGATTCGGAAGGAGTCCAGCTCCTCTGCCTGCCGGAGTTATGCCTGACCGCCTATACCTGTGGCGACCTGTTCCACCAGCGGCCGCTGCTGCAGGGCGCATTGGATGGCTTGGAATATATCCTCAAGGAGAGCGTACGTCACACCATGGTGGTCGTGTTGGGAATGCCCCTATCGGTGCATGGCAAACTGTACAATACCGCCGTTGTCGTCCAAAAGGGGCGGGTGCTTGGCGTCGTCCCGAAGACGCATCTGCCGGGCTATGGCGAGTTCTACGAACCGCGCCACTTCACCCCCGCTCCCGTGGAGACCGCGACAGTGGCGTTGTCGGGCGGCGAGGTGCCGTTTGGCACGCGGCTCCTCTTCCGGTGCGACGGCATGCCGGAGTTCTGCTTTGCGGTGGAAATTTGCGAAGACTTATGGGTGCCGAACCCGCCCAGCGTCAGCCACGCCATAAACGGAGCCACGATTATCCTCAACCTGTCGGCGAGCGACGAGACCGTGGGCAAGGCTGGCTACCGGCGGGAGCTGGTGACGGGGCAATCCGCCCGCCTCCTCTGCGGCTACGTCTATGCGGACGCGGGGAAAGGCGAGAGCAGCACCGACATGGTTTTTGCCGGCCATCATCTCGTTTGTGAAAACGGCGCGGTCCTCGCCGAAACGCCGCCATTCGCCAGCCATCTCGCGGTGGCTGAGTTTGATTTACACGGCATTTCCCATGATCGACGGCGCATGAACACCTTTACCATGGAGCGTAGCGACGGCTACCTGACCATTCCCTTTGACCAGCCGCCCCGTACGGCAGAACTGAGGCGACGCATCGATCCAGCGCCGTTTGTCCCGTCGAATCCGGAGCAACGCAGCCAGCGGTGCGAGGATATCCTGTCAATTCAGGCCACCGGCCTGGCCACGCGGTTGAGCCATACGAAGAGCCGCGCCGTGTTGGGGATTTCCGGCGGGCTGGATAGTTGCCTGGCCCTGTTGGTCGCCTGCCGCGCCTGCGAAATGGTGGGTCAGAAATCCGGTGACATTCTTGCCGTGACCATGCCGTGTTTTGGCACGACGGGGCGCACCAAGGGGAATGCAATCCGGTTATGCGAAGCCCTCGGCGTCGATTGCCGCACTATCGATATCCATGACCAGGTCGAGGCGCACTTCCGCGCCATCGGTCACGACCCGGCAGCGCACGACGTCGTATATGAGAACGCCCAGGCCCGGATCCGCACCCTGCAACTCATGGACCTCGCCAACGGGGTAGGCGGCATTGTTGTCGGCACCGGCGACTTGTCGGAACTGGCCCTCGGGTGGGCGCCTTTCAACGGCGATCACATGAGCATGTATGCGGTGAACGCGGGCGTTCCGAAGACGCTGGTGCGGCATCTTGTTCGGCACGTCGCCGACACCTGCGGGAACGAGGAGATTCGAACAGTCCTGCTGGATATTCTCGACACGCCGGTGAGCCCCGAACTCCTGCCGCCCGACGGCGACGACATCGCCCAAAAGACGGAAGACCTGGTCGGCCCTTACGAATTGCACGACTTCTTCCTTTACCACGTTATCCGCTGGGGACGGACGCCACGGCAAATCCATGCACTCGCCTGCTTGGCCTTCACGGATAAGTTCAACCCCGGCGTCATTCTTCGCTGGCTGAAGGTGTTTATCCGGCGTTTCTTTGCCCAGCAGTTTAAGCGAAGCTGCCTACCCGACGGACCCAAAATCGGCTCGGTAACGTTGTCGCCTCGGGCGGATTGGCGCATGCCCAGCGACGCCGTCCCGGACGCATGGCTCCGGGAAGTGGAAGAGATAGAGCAAACGGTGTGATTCGGTGGATCGCTCCGCTACTCAAGCGTTGCGTAGAACTGGTCTGCCGCGAAGTGGGCCGCGCCGATCAGTCCCTGCTTGTCGCTCAGGGTCGAGTACTGGATGCGGATGTTCTTGTCCATGCCCGGTAGGGTGACCTTCCTGACCCGGTCCTTCAGCAGATCGAGGAAATAGGTTCCCGCCTTGGCGTATTCGCCCTGGATGATGATGAGTTCGGGATCGCAGACCTGCATGACATTGGTAATGGCGGCTGCGAAAAACTTCGCGGGCCGGTCGAGGAGGTCTCGGGCGAAGGCGTCTCCCAGATCGGCCGCCGGGAAGACATCCCGGTAGGAAATGTCGGCGGGGTCGCGGTCCCGCACCAGGACCGAGTCGGGCCAATCGACGGCACGCTCCCGAGCCCGCGCCTGCATCCGCAGGAGCGAAATGGCGGGTTCCAGGCAGCCGCGGCCGCCGCAGGCGCAGACGACGTCCGAGTCCATATCCACCGGCATATGGCCGATTTCACCAGCCAGGCCGCATTTCCCGCTCACCAGACTGCCGTCCCATACCAGCCCGGAGGTCACCCCATCCGGTTCGGTGCCGATTTCCAAAAACCGCCGCACCTGCCGCGCCTGCCCGATTTTCGATTCCGCATAGGCCTGGTACCTGACCCAGTTGTCGACGTGGAGGGTAAAGCCGCGCGGGAAGATATGCCTGAGCATCCCCGCCACCGGCACGTTGTACCCCCACGACGGGAAATGCGGCGAGTAGACGATGACGCCCGCGTTCGCGTCGGTGATGCCGGAAGTGCCCAGTACCACCGAGGCGAAGCGGCTGTCGGTCAGCTTCAGCTTGGCCGACATCTCGTCGAACGCTTTTCGGGCGAAGTCGAGAATCGTTTCGAGCGGCGTGTCTTTGGGGAATTCGACCCGTTCGGACATGATGATGTTCGCGTCCAGGTTGGCCACGGCGGAAAACAGCGAGGTCTCGTAGAGTTGAGAGACGAACACAAGCCGGTATTCGCTGTTGATGGCGTAGAGGGGGGGCTTTTTACCAGCCGCCTCGCCTGACGCGATGCCTTTTCCCTTGGGGATAACCACACCCATGTCACGCCAATGGGCGATAATCTTACTGACCGTCAACTTGCTAAGCCCCGATACTTCAGCCAGACGGGCGATATCAACCGCGCCGTAATTCCTGACAATGTCGAGGACATGGTTCCGGTTGTCGGTCTTCATGCCTTTTCTTGAGGTGCTATTCACGGTCTGCCATTTCTCTGCCATGCTTGAGGCGATATATTG
>JAJPXZ010000028.1 GCA_021205245.1 Planctomycetaceae bacterium | reverse complement strand
GAGTAACGAGCAGTCGTCAGCGTTTGTTGAAGACAATCGTTTTGTCGGTAACAAACTTAACCTGTCCACTGTCGCCGTTGACGTGGTACCCGTTCAACGACGCACCCTGGGCCTGCGGCAAGCTGAACACATACCAGCGGCCGGTTATACAGGTCGGGCGAGCGGAGAGGAACTGTAGTTTACGGTCGGTGGAAGCCTCTTCATGCGCAATATCATAGGCCTGGGTCGGGCTAATTTTAAAATCCTTGACCCGCTTGTCATAATCCTCGCTACCGGGGAAAACATGACGAGGCGGCCGCTTAATGGGATTGCCGCATCCGACAATGGCGGCGATCATGAGCAGGGAAAACGCAACCACTAACGCTTGACGCATCGTAACCTCCAACCTATGCCACAAGAATTGATTTGCCACAGGCCACCCACCGTCGGCTATCGGCAAAAGCGCCTACCATTATTATCGGCAACTCCGGCGTCCGATTTCAGCTATTATTCGGTGTCGCCAGTCTACAACGATGCGAGAGCCGCAATCATTTGGGCCGTCACGTCCTCGATAGGGCTGCAGACATCAACGGGGATGTTTTTCGGCGCTTCGGGTGCGAACTTGGCTAAATCCTGGTAATACTGCGATAAAATAGACGTTTGTCTGTGGTACTCCTCCAGACGCCGCCGCACCGTGTCCTCGCGGTCGTCCTCACGCTGGATCAGCGGCTCACCCGTCACATCATCCTTGCCGTCGATCTTCGGCGGATTGTGGGCGACGTGATAAGTACGGCCCGACGCCAGATGAATCCGACGACCCGACATCCGTTCAACAATATGCTCGTCGGGTACAAGAATTTCCAAAACCGCGTCCAGTTTGACGCCACTGTCCTTGATTGCCTCCGCCTGAGGGATGGTCCGTGGGAATCCATCAAAGAGGAAGCCGTTGGCGCAGTCGGGTTGGGCAATACGTTCATTGACCAGAACGATGATGAGATCGTCCGAGACCAATTGGCCCGAATCCATCACCGCACGTGCCTTTTTCCCAAGATCGGTTCCAGCCCGTACCGCGCTCCTGAGCATGTCGCCGGTGGAAATTTGCGGTATGTTAAACCGCTCACAAATATACTTCGCCTGCGTGCCCTTACCGGCACCGGGCGGGCCCAGAAGGATAAGCCTCATGGTCTCTCCTGCGATTGTGGGGAAGATAAAAAACCACCCGATTATAACCGCGACCTAAATCGTCTGGCAAGAGAGAAAAGCCGGGAAAAGAGTAAATGATCCGGCAAAAGTGAAACTAATTCAGGCTTTACCCTAGTTGACGCTGAGGGTAACGCGGCGAAGGAATTCGCCATTACGCCAAACCAGGGTGAATGTTTTCACCCGTTCGGAAGCGCCCAGGACGTTTTTCAGCTCATTCTGGTTGCGCACCTCGGTGCCGTTAACAGTCATGATAAGGCTACCGGGCTGGAAGCCCATCCGTCTGGCCGGGCTGCTTCGGTCCACGCCGGTGACCAAGACGCCAAAAGCCGTTGGCTCATAGCCAATCTCTTCCGCCAATTCGGGAGTGAGGTCTGTAACCTGGATACCAAGATTCTGGAGGAAGCGGTCGCTACGGCCTTCAATAACCATCTCCGGCGGGCTGGCGTCGAGAACAACCTGGAGCTTCATCGGGCTGCCATCACGCACCACTTCGATTTCGATGGGTTCGCCCGGGGTGGTTATGGTCACGAGATTACGGAATTGCTGATCGTCGGCAATATCCCGCCTGCCCCAACGCACCACCACGTCGCCACGGCGGATGCCTGCCTCTTCGGCAGGGCTTCCCTTATTCACTGCTTGAACAAGAGCGCCCCGGGGGGACTGCAAACCGAAGGCCTCCGCCAGGTCCTGGGTCAGCGGCTGCGTTTCAAGACCCAAGTAGGAACTGGTGATCTGCTTATGGGAGATCAGGCTCTGCATAATGCTTCGAGCCATATTGGACGGAATCGCGAAGCCGACGCCAACGTTCCCGGCCTGGCTGCCGCCGGAAAAGATGAAGGTGTTGATGCCGATGACTTCGCCGCGCAGGTTGACGAGCGGGCCGCCGGAGTTGCCGGGGTTGATCGAGGCGTCTGTCTGGATAAAGTCCTCCATTTCGAGAACGTTCATGCCGGTGCGGCCGCGGGCGGAGATGATGCCGGAGGTAACGGTGAAATCGAGCCCGAAGGGATTACCGACCGCAAGCACCCATTCCCCAACCTCGATGGAGTCGGAGTCGCCAATGGTGGCGGTGGTAAGATTTTCAGCATTTACCTTGATAACGGCGACATCGGAAGCCGGATCGGCGCCAATGAGTTCTGCCGGCAGTTCGCGGCCATCGAGGAGATAAACACGGATGGCGTCGGCATCACCGACGACGTGGTTGTTGGTCAGAATATAGCCGCTCGGGTCGACGATGACGCCCGAGCCCTGCCCGATCTGCGTCTGGTGGCTGGGAAGACGCTGCGACCGTGGGAGCGCGGGGAACCCGGGTCCGAACATTTCGGAAAAGAATTCCAGCGGGTCGTTAAAGCCTCTCACGGCAACGCGCCTTTCGACCTTGATATTGACGACAGCAGGTCGGATAAGCTTGGCGGCGCCGGTGAAGGCGCGCGAAATGGTAGTGGCGGTGGCTATGGCGGTCTGCTCTTCGGGAGTAAGAGTCACAGCTCCGGCGCTGGCAAACTGTCTGCCGCAGATGAAGGCCGCGAACAAAAATGCGGGAAGGGCAAAGCGAATAATTCCGGGACGTAATCGCGACATGAGGCATTTCTCCATCCAGAGAACCGGGCGGAACGGACGCACAATCGTCCGCTCACCGTTTCTACAGTACGCGTTGGGTCCAACAAAATCAATGTACGGTTTAAAGTAGAAACCCGCGAAGAAAAAAATTTAAGAGAAGACTTGATTTTCAACTTTAATCGGAATAGTATAAAGACTGCCGAGCAAGATGAAGCGTTGCTAACCGCGGGGGCGGTATGCTGCGCCAGTTTTTTCAACTTTGTTCGGAAATCGTAACGCCAGTTCTACTTTTTTACCACGACACACGCTCGAAGGCCGCGTATGCGGCCGGATACGGCACGGACCCGCCGGACGGTACATTGTCGCATGACAGACGCCCTGCAAGCTGGCCACATTGTGGAAAAAGGGAGAAGGGGCACGGGACTTTTGGCAGGTCGCGGGGGAACGCGCCTGCCTGTTGACGCGGCCGAAGTCGATTCCATCGGGTTTGACACCTTCCGAAGGAACCGGCTTCCAAGCCGCACCATACCTGTCTCTGGGGGCAATTCAACAGATGAAATCTACCACTATTCGCGGCTTGCGCCTCCTCCTTCTGGCGGCGCTGGTCCTGGTGTATGCGGCTGAGGCACATCCAGGTGACCCCGCCGAAGAGTTACCTGCACGCGGCCGGGTCGCGGCTCTTCTCACAGCTCTATTTTATCATGAGCCGCCGGTTAAGGTGGCGACCGGGTCTGTCCATAATATGGAAGGCGCCCAGTTCGGTTCGGTCTCGCCTTCAAAAGCGCTTGGCTTACGGGAACGCGCCAAAGTGGTTGAATTCGCTGGTTCGCTCGTCTATGAAGGCGGCTATTATCCCAAGGAAATTTATACCTTACTCGGCTACGAAAATGTCACTACAGCCCGGGTGGCCCGCAGGGTACGGCAGTTGGACGCCGCCACCGGATCCCGGCCGCAGCCGTGGGAGGTTGCCGGCCGTGTCGGGCGCTCCGGGATGCGCGGCAGCTCCGACAATTGGGCAATGGCTCCTGGTGAAGCAGGAGAAGGTATCTCCACGCCCGGCACGCTAGCCTATTTGCCGACACTCGCCGTCGTGTATGCCGCCTACCCGGAAGATGGACTCGAGGCGGCGACCCAGCTTGCCGTCCTCAAGGACGACGATCTCCGGTGCGGACCGGTTGCACGAGCGGCGTTCTCGCTGCTGCGCCGAGTCCTGATTTCGCAAACTCACGACAAAGACGCCTGGCTTCGTATGGCCGCCGCCGATAGTGGCGACACCGACACAGAGCACGATCTCCGCGCCGTCAGGGTCAAGGACTGGAAATATCTGCGTGGCGAAGAATGCGCCATGGGCAGGTTCGAGCGGGCGATTTTTCTGTGGTACAAGGGTGACGGTTACGAATCGACTCTGGCGCAAGGACGCGAGATGTTGCGCTCGCGGGAAAGCCTCGCCTACCTTGCCGCCTTGGCGGGAGTCACCTACGGCCAGGAAAGTTTGCCGATGAAAATGGTCGCGAGCGGCGCGTCAGACCGCCAGCTCCTCGACATGGTCAACGATCTCTACGATCTCGCGACAAGCGAAGCAGTCCTTCGCGTCGCACCCCAGGAGGATTAAGCAGAGCTAAATTACGAAATCCAACGAGTCTCCTCTCCGTGGTACCCGGGGTAACTCCGGGCAGAGGGTCTGCGGCACAAGCGGTATCCTCCTCCTCTGGTTCCCTTCCGTCTCTGTGTGATGGAAGGGAATATTTATTGAGGGTTGCGCTCTCCCCACGGGAGGGTACAATCTCTTCATGCCCCGCTTTTATGCGGGGCCGTTTTTATGTGGAGATAATAGCAATGATCAACATCGATACGGCGCGCTGCGTCGGCTGCGGCAAATGCGTCGCCGACTGCGTTTCGGCATGCCTGGTGCTTCGTGAAGGAAAGGCGATTTATCGCAAGCGGTGCATAAAATGCGGCCACTGCGTCGCAGTATGCCCGGTTGGGGCGGTTACGATTCCCACCTATGACATGTCGGATGTGGAGGAGTACAGCCCGGAGAACTTCGACCTGGATCCGCAAAAGCTGCTTCGGACCATCAAATTCCGCCGCAGCATCCGGGATTTTCAGCCGCGCTCGGTGGAAGCGGCCAAAATCAAGGACGTCATCAACGCCGGCCGCTGTTCGCCCAGCGCCTCAAACCGCCAGGATTACCACTTTTATGTCATCCAGGAGCGGCTCCTGGATTTCAAGAAAATCATCTGGGACATGCTTGAGCGCCAGCTTGAGAGCAAAGTCAACATGCCCCGCGATATGCTCCGCCCCATCAGCCGCTTTTGCGATATGCGCCGCAAAGACCCGAATCACGACTACCTTTTCCGGAATGCTCCGGTGGTCATATTCCTAGAATGCAACACCGAGCTCGACGCCGGCATCGCCGCGCAGAACATGGAACTGACCGCCGTCGCCCACGGCCTCGGGGTGATGTACGACCAGTACCTGTCCTATGTCGCCAAGATCAACCGCGAGGCTCTGCAGTTCCTCGGCACCCACGGGGAAGGCTTCCTGGTCGCCATGCTGCTCGGCTACCCGAACATCCGCTTCCACCGGACCGCACCCCGAAAAAATACCAATATCACCTGGAAGTAACTACCGATCCTCCGCCTTGCCCCGCACTGACGCGCTCGTCTGTTGCGGGGTGATGGGGAGGGACTGCGGCGGCAGGATAACCTCCGCCTCCATTGGCTCGTCCGCTTCATCCTCAGCCGGCGGGCGGAACGCCTCGGGATATCGTCCGGTCAGCCATAAGAAAGCTGGTATAAGCATCAGGCTGATTATGCCCAGCCACCAGTAGGCGGCGTGATAGCCGTACCGCTGCTCGACGATCGACCCGAGCATGGGCGCAACCGCCCAGCCAACGCAGCGGGCGGTGACGGTCCAGCCCATGGCCGCACCTCGTTTATGGCTTGGGGTCAACCGACTCAGCAGCACCACTAAAACGGAAGCCAGCCCGCTGACGAAAAACAGGAACATGGTCCGCCCAAGCGTCAGCCCGGCGATAGTTTCCACCCAACCGATAACCCATACGCCCAGTGAACAGCCCAGGGCCAAAAGCGCCCAGGCGATGCGGGGCGTCTTCTTATCCATAATATAGCTGATGGAAATGGATCCGCCGACGGCGATGATGCTGGCGAGGGCATTGATGTTGCCGGTCATACGGTACACTTCGCCCGATATCGACGCGACGGTGGCAGTGCCTCCGGTCACGATGCTTTCAACATAAAGCGGGAGATAGGGTCCGTCATATGTCTGTAAAAGAGCGATAAAAGCGATGATGAGGAGTGCTGGAATACCGGTACGGAACTGGGTAATGGAGGCGCGGCGCTGCCGCAAGCGGGCGCTCCTGGTATTGGACGACAAGCGAACGGGCGGAGTAAAGTCCTCCCGGACCATGGCCAACACCATAATGGTTGAAATAAGCAGGAGGTATCCAGCCATCTTGAAGGTGGCCTCGGCGCCAAAGTGCTGGGCGTAGATGCCGCCGAAGTAGGCCCCTGCCGTATAGGCGGCGTTGATGGCCGCCATCATCAACCCGAGCGCGAAGGACTGATTCTTCTCAGGTGTTGCGGCTGATACAAGGCTTTGTGCCGACGGGATGGTGCCGGTAAAAGCGCCTTGGAGCAAACGCAGCACTACCAGCGCCTCGATGTTATCCACCACCGACATCAAATACAGGACAAAGGCCCCGGCCAAGGTGGACCGGACCAGCATCATCTTGCGGCCGTAACGGTCGCCGAGCGCGCCCCAAATCGGCGACATGATCATCATGCTGATTGGGGCGGCGGCAATAAACACGCCCGACCAGTACGAAACCTCCTCCAGAGGAACAATCTGCTTTTCTTTGAGATAAAGCGGCAGGAACGGGAGGCAGAAGTAAAAGGCGGACAACGATATGAATTGCGAAAGCCACACCGCGACGAGATTCGACTTCCAGTTGACTGGCTTGCGGGGGCCTGAACGACTGAACCAGGGCATTGCCTATTTCCTTTTTAAAAATACACCGTTGGGCAGTATACCATCCACCTTCCGCACTCACACGAAAAAATGTGAAAAACGTCCCTTGTCCTGCCGGGAAAAGCAGTTGCCCCACCGCCCATACCCATATATAACTTATTGAATTGGGTGCGGACAATGCCAGAGGAGGGAATAATGCCTGATTATAACACGGTGCTGACGTTGTTGCAAAAACACGGTCAAGAACATATCCTGGCCGGATACGACAACCTCTCCGCCAACGAGCGGGACCAGTTGTTGGAGGATTGCGCGCGGGTTGACTTCGGCTGGCTTGACGCCCGTTGGGCCGAAATGCAAGCTTCGGGTGGAAGTGCCGCCGATGCGGAAATTGAGGTTGCCCCGGTGGTCGAATTGCCGAAAACCGAGGCCGAAAAAGCGCGCTATGATGAAGCTCGCGCCATCGGCGAGGAACAGCTCAGAGCCGGTAGGGTAGCCGCTTTTTTGGTGGCGGGTGGTCAAGGCACCCGGCTCGGTTTTTCCGGCCCGAAAGGCTGCTTCCCCGTTGGGCCGATTAGCGGCCGAACCTTATTCAAATGGCACGCGGAACAGATCCTCGCCCGGTCCCGTCGCTACGGCGCGCCGATTCCGTTTTACCTCATGACCAGCCGCGACAACGACGCTGATACCCGTCGGTTCTTTGCCGACAACAACTACTTCGGCTTGCCCGAAGGGGATGTCGTCTTTTTCCAGCAAGAGATGGTCCCTTGCCTTGATCTCAATGGCAAGTTGATGCTGGCGACGCCGTCCACTCTGGCCATGAACCCGAATGGTCACGGCGGCGCCCTGTCCGGCCTGCATCGATCCGGCGCAATTGACGACATGCGGCGGCGTGGTATCGAGTACATCAGCTATTTCCAGGTCGACAACCCGCTCGTCACCATTTGCGACCCGGTATTCATCGGCCTGCACGTCCAGGCGGGATCCGAGATGTCGTCCAAGGTTTTGGAGAAAAATTCCCCGGCGGAACGTATCGGCGTCGTCTGCAGCCAGAATGGCCGTCCGGCGGTGGTCGAGTACATTGACCTGGACGAAGCGACCCAGAAAGCCCTTGGCGCAGATGGCAGGCTGAAGTTCTGGGCTGGCTCTATCGCCATCCACATTATCAATACGACGTTTGTCGAAAGGGTCGCTGGCGGCGCCGGTCTTCCGTGGCACCAAAGCCGCAAGAAAGTCGCCTATTTCGATGGGGAAAAGGTGGTCAAACCGGGAAGCGAGAACGCCATCAAGTTCGAGACGTTTGTGTTCGACGCCCTGCCCTTTGCCGAGAAGACGCTTAATATGGAGGTCCAGCGCGAGCATGAGTTCGCCCCGGTCAAGAACGCTGAAGGGGTCGACTCCGTCGCCACCAGCCGGGAACTCCTGACAAAGTATTTTGCCGAGTGGCTACGCGAGGCCGGTATCACCGTGTCAACGCCGGAGGCGATCGAAATTTCCCCCCTGTATAGTCTCGACGCCGGGGAGCTGCGAACCAAGTTCAAGCCCGAGGGGTTCACCTTCGAGCGGTCTATAGTATTAGGATGAACGTGTGACGAAAAAGAGCGTTTTGGTGGGTTTTTCCGGCGGAGTCGACTCTGCCGTGACAGCCCTGCTTCTTCGGGAGCGGGGCTATGTCGTGCATTGCGCCATGATGTCTGTCAAGGACGAGTCCGGCCACGGTTGCGGCGCAGCCGGGGACGTCGATGCGGCGGCCCGTCTTGCCGCATCTCTTGATTTGCCCTTTCGGGTATTCGACTGCTCCGCCGATTACCGCAAAGCGGTTTTGGATAATTTCCGCGACGAATACTTGGCTGGCCGTACGCCAAACCCCTGCGTCCAATGTAATCCCGGGGTAAAGTTCACCGCCCTCCCCGCCCTCGCCCGCGAGGCGGGATGGGAATTCGCCAGGATTGCCACCGGCCACTATGCCCGTATCGGCAGGGACGGAGACAGACCGGTCCTCATGCGCGGCGTGGACCGGACCAAAGATCAGTCTTATTTCCTCTACCGCATTCCTTCAGATGTCCTGGCGATGGTGGAGTTCCCGTTGGGCGAGATGGACAAGAAGGCTGTCCGCGAGATCGCCCGCGAGCGTGGCCTCGAGAACTTCGACAAGCCGGACAGTCAGGACTTCTCCGGCGGCGATTATGCCGAATTGCTGTGTCAGGGCGAGGCGAAAGGCGATATAGTCCTCACTGACGGCCGCGTTCTTGGGCATCACCAGGGTTTCTGGAATTTCACCCCGGGCCAGCGCAAGGGTCTCGGCGTCGCGTACACTGAACCTTTATACGTGGTGCGATTGGAGCCGGTTGCAAATCGGGTTGTGGTCGGAACGTGGGCCGAAGCGCTGGCTCATGGCTGCGTCATTCGGGAAACGGTTTGGTCCGGTAATCCGCCCGAAGTGGGCCGAGAGGTTATGGGCCGGGTACGGTCGGCCCAGGCGATACGGCCCATGACCGTTGTGTCGTCTTCCGACGGAAATCTCGAGGTCCACTTTGCCGATCCTATACACGGCGTCGCGCCGGGACAAAGTTTGGTGTTATACGATGGGGAAATTGTGCTGGGCGGGGGTATTATCGAGACGAGTGTGCGCGAGGGCGAGTGACGGCACATGCCGCCAGACCACACGAAAGGATACCACCATGAATTTTAGATCGATCCCGCTGCCCCAGGACGTCGACGCCATTCGGAAAATGGCGACCGAAACCGGCTTCTTTCGCCCGGACGAAGTTTACGTCGCCGCCGAATTGATAGAGGAACATCTTGCCAAAGGGACGGATTCCGGCTATTATTTCCACTTCGCCGTCGGTCCCGCACGGCACGAAACGCAAGAGCCGGTCTACGACCCGCCGCTCGGATATGTCTGTTTCGGTCCCACACCCTGCACAATCGGCTCGTTTGACCTGTATTGGATAGTAGTGGACAAGGCCAGTCAAGGTAACGGTCTTGGCCTGCAACTGATGCACCAAGCCGAGCAATCGGCTCGCTCCATGGGGGGACGGCGGATGTATGTCGAAACGTCCGGGAAGGATCTCTACAAGCCGACCCAGAGGTTTTACGAAAAAGCCGGCTATAGCGTAGCGGCACGGCTACCCGACTTTTACGACCTCGGCGACGACAAAATCATCTACCAAAAGAACCTATAAACGCAGCGAACGAAACAACGAGAGAGGAGTACAACATCATGAGTGTCCAGAGCGAAATGGCAAACCTCCAATACGGGGACGGCAAGGAAGCGCGGCTCCCCATAATTGTCGGCAGTGAAGGCGAACGGGCCGTGGATATCTCCACCCTGCGCCGCGACACAGGATACGTCACCATAGACGAGGGCTATGTCAACACCGGTGCCTGCAAAAGCGCCATCACCTATCTGGACGGCGAAAAGGGTATCCTTCGCTACCGTGGCTACCCCATCGAGGAACTGGCGGCCAAAAGCCGTTTCGTCGAAGTGGCTTACCTCCTCATGTATGGGGAACTGCCAACGCCGAAGCAGTTGAACGCCTTTTCCGGCCTCCTGAATAATTCGTCCCTTATCCACGAGGATATGAAGCAGTTTTTCGGCGGCTTCCCCAACCATACCCACCCCATGGCGATTCTCACGACCATGGTGGCCTCGCTTTCGGCATTTTACCCGGTGCCGGACGAGCTGAGTGAAGAGGAAGAAAGCCAGATCATCGCGAACCTGGTCTCCCAGGTGCGCACCATCGCCGCCTTCTCCTATAAGATGTCCATAGGCGAACCGATGATCTACCCTTCCTACCGGCTCCGTTTTGTCGAGAACTTCCTCAACATGATGTTCTCCTCGCCGGTTCAAGACTACCAGCAGGATCCGGATATCGTCAAGGCGATTGACACATTCCTCATTTTGCACGCCGACCACGAGCAGAACTGTTCCACCTCGGCTGTGCGTATCACCGGGTCGAGCCAGGCCAACGTTTACGCCGTCATTTCCGCCGGCATCTCCGCCTTGTGGGGTCGGCTGCACGGCGGCGCGAATCAGGGCGTCATCTCCATGCTGGACGAAATCCAGTCCTCCGGCGACGACGGCCGGGTGTTTATCGATAATGCCAAAAACAAGAAGGCCCGCCTTATGGGCTTTGGCCACCGCGTCTACAAGACCTTTGACCCGCGCGCCAAGATTATGAAGGAACTCTGCCACAAGCTCTTGGCCAAACCAGGTATGCACGACCCGATGTTCGACATCGCCATGCGTTTGGAAGAGGCGGCGCTGTCGGACGAGTACTTCCTGTCCAGGAATCTCTACCCGAACGTCGACTTTTATTCGGGGCTTATTCTCAAGGCGGCGAACATCCCCTTCAACATGTTCACGGTGTTGTTCGCGATCGGCCGTACCCCGGGCTGGCTCGCGCACTGGCGGGAAATGCGCCACTCACCCGATGCCCGTATCGCCCGTCCGAGGCAGATTTACGTCGGCCCGCCCATGCGGACCTACCTCCCCATGGACAAACGGGGCGCCAACCGGCAGTCGGAACGGTCAAAATCTGGTCGCCTCCTCGCCAGACCCGACCCGGCGGTTGTCCAGGCCGACCCTACTGTTGTCAGACCAAAGCGTTTCACCGACTCTATCCGCGCCGAACGTTTGGTACCGATGCCGCCGGCGGAGGACGGCTCCGGCCCGCACATCGCGTGACGAATCACATAGCCCCCCGCGTGATTGGCGAACGCGGGGGCGTATTGTATTGCATTGGCGGTTGTGTCGTATATACTCGTGTTCTCTCATAAGCAGATTGTCCCGCTCGTGCGCCCGCTCCAGGCCCGCGGGCTTCGACGGAGCGCATTATACAGGAACCGCGATGGGCACCACCTCTTCCCTGGATGAACTCGCCAATAAAACCATGGGCGGGTGCAAGTTAATCAAGCGCATCGGCAAGGGCGCCATGGGTGTGGTGTATCTTGCCAATCAGATCGATCTCGGTCGGGAGGTGGCATTCAAGATTCTCGATCCAAAGTTTTCAGCGGACAAATCGTATATCGAGCGATTCGAGATGGAAGCCCGTGCGGCCGCACAGCTCAACCATCCCAACATCGTCAAGGTATTTGATTTTGGTTCTGAGAACGGGCTGTTTTACATCGTCAATGAATACATCAATGGCGGTACGGTTCAGAAGCTGATCGAAGAAAAGAACAGCCTCAAGCCGGAAGAAGCGGTCGAATATGCCATGCAGGTGGCGGAAGGGCTGCGGGCTGCGTGCGACGCCAACATCATCCACCGCGACATCAAACCCGACAATCTTATGCTCACCAAAGAGGGTCAATTAAAAATCGCCGACTTCGGCCTTGCCAAAAGCATGACACCGGACACAGTGTCGACCGACTCGGGTCTCATCATGGGAACCCCATTTTACATGAGTCCGGAGCAGGCCAAGGGCCTGCATATGGATTCACGGTCCGACATTTACAGCCTCGGTGTTTCGATGTATTGCATGGTCATTGGCGACGTTCCCTTCGATGCCGACAGTGTGGTCGGGGTTCTTTTGAAACAAATATCGGCCGAGCGGCCGGACCCGTGCGCCATTAAACCGGAACTGCCTTCGGTCCTCGGTTCCCTAATCATGCGAATGATGGACAAGGATCCAGAGAACAGGCCCGCCGGTCCGGCCGAGCTATTGGAAGAACTCAAGACGGTCCACGAGATCCTCAAGCCAGCCGCGCCGCCGCCGTCCCTGGCCGAAATCACCGAAATTCCCGAAGACCAGCGCGGCGCCTTCCGGCCCCTTCCCGCCAGCCGGATAACCCGTATCATTCGGGTCGAAGCGAGCGGCGACGTCCTGACCCGCATGATTACCTCTATCCAGGACGATAGCGGCGTGGCTATTGATTCGGAAAACCCATTCCCCCTCAACACCGTTGTTGAGGTGCGCTTCCGCGATCCCGCCAAGGACGAGGAACTGTCCGGCCTCGGCCTGGTGCGGTGGTCCGAAGCGACGCGGATGGGTGTGACATTTATTAAGGTCCAACCGATACCCAAGTCCGGCGGCGCGGATGTGCGCCTGTCCGGTCCCATGGCCATCAACGCCCTGACAGCAACGCCGATCCACCAGCGGCTGCTGCGGCTGGTCTACGCCAACGCCGGTCAGTTCATGACGCTTCCGAAAATCGCGAGTTCGTTGGGTGTGGGCGCAAAGATGGCGGAAGATCCGGTCAAGACCTTTGAGCGGGCGTCACTTATGAAGCGCCATCCCGATGGGCGGCTGGAATTGATGTGGCCAAAGGATGAGTCGCTACAGCGTGAAATTGTGGTGTGGATAGAACGACACGGGTTGCGGTAAGGGCGCGTCAGCGGCATTCCGTTCCCGTGCACGTGCCGCCCCGGGTGGCATTGCCAAAGTCGTGCAGACGGGCAAGCAGCATTTCCCCCACCGCAGCCATCCCTTCCACCGTGTCCGCTCCGGATAGTGCCTCATGCAATTCCCGCAACCACCTGCCCTGCTCTGATTGAAGCGTGGCGGCTTCCTCGTCCTCGCGTTCGGCCAGCCAGGTCAAGGTCGATCCGTAGGTCCGCTCGACTAATTCAGCCAAAGCGACAACGCGCAGCCGATGGACTTCATAGCGTTCCGTCACGTCGCTTGCACCGGAGAGACCGGTCGAAAAGGCGTCCTCAATGCGGACAAGATCTTCGCGGCAGGATTCAGGCATACCTTCGCAAAAGTCCCGCGCCTGCACGCACGAGGCGCAGGCGGCGAAGCAGCAGAGCAGCAACCAACGCATCATGGCGATTCCTCCTCAACCTCCAAGCCGCCCGTCGCGGGGTTATCGACCATCCCCATGCGCTTCAACTGCGCTTCCAGGGTAGCGATACGTCGCCGGGCTGTCGCCGCATAGGCGGTGTCGCGGAAGTCCGGGTTATCCGTCACCATCCGCAGGCTGTACAGGGCGCGGCGGATATTATCGAGCGACGGTATTTTTTCCGCCCGGAGCAGCAGCGCATAGGCCCCGCTATATGTCTCCCGCAGTTTTGCGGAAATATCCTCTCCCGGGTTTTCGGCCTCGGTTACCAGTTCGTACCTGACCATTCCCGGCGGAGTTGGACCCATCAATTCGCGCGCGTGGAGACCGGCATACCCGGCCAAAAGGAGCAAAAACAGGGCGGATGTATAAAAAAGCCAATTCCAACGCTGCTGCCAGCGCAGGCCATTGATACGGCCAACGACGGAGTTGAGGCCGAGGGAGCTCCATGATGCGGCGCTGGGAATGGACGTGGTGACGCTGGTCAACTTGGCATAGTGCGGACTGCGTCCTGCTTTAACCCTGCTAAAATCGCTCTCGAGATCGGCAATGGTTTGGTAGCGGCTGTCAGGCGACCGCGCCAGCATTTTCGCGAGTACGGCCGAAAAGGCGCGACTGGTTCTCCGCCTGCCAATACGCCATGCGGGAACCGGCTTTTCAAAAAAGCGCTTGACCAAAATGTCGGATACGCTGTTGCCTTGGAAAGGTTTTGTCCCGGTGACAGCCTCATAAAGGCTGGCTCCGAGTGAATACTGGTCGGTGCGCCAATCGAGCTTGCCCCCTTCCACCTGCTCCGGCGCCATGTAGTAGGGTGTGCCAACGGCGCGGCGTGATGCTTCGGCCGCGCCCGGATGCTCGAGAATCATGGCAAGGCCGAAATCCGCCAGCTTAACGCCGCCGTCCTTGCAGATCATGATATTGGCGGGTTTCACGTCGAGGTGGATAACGCCGTGCTCCTTCGCGTGGGCAAGAGCGCTCAGGACATCCTGGCCAATAGTGATGACCCGCTCCTCCTCAACCATGCCGTCGCGGGCAAGTATGGCGGAAAGGGGCTGGCCGTCGACGAACTCCATGGCTAAAAAGAAGCGCGAGTCGAACTCGCCAAAATCGATGGCGGCGACTATATTCGGGTGGTTGAGACGAGCGCTGGCACGGGCTTCACGCAGGAATCGTTCGACAAACTCCGGATCGGCCGCCAGCGATGGAGACAGGATTTTCAAGGCAACCGGCCTGGCCATGGATACTTGTTCGGCCAAATACACCGAGGCCATGGTGCCGCGCCCAAGCAAACGGATAACCCGATACGACCCCTCAAGGCCGGCGACGGTTGGTTCGGATGGAATTATGACCGGTCCCGGATGCTCCATACGTAAACTCCCCGAGTCGTTCAATACCGCCGTGTCAGCGCGTTCGCGATGCCGTTGATGCGGTCGACCATGCGCCGCGCCGCGCCGCGTTGCTTCAGGAGCGCCTCGCGCGCGCGGTTGCCCATGGCGATGCCACCGGCTGGGTTGTCCACGAACTCAGTCAACGCTTCGGCGAGTTGCTCGGGCGCGTCGACAACGCGCAGCCCGTCGGCACCGCGAAGCAGCTCGGCCGGTTCGCTGAAATTCCACAAATGCGGTCCCACCAGGGTTGGCTTGGCCAAACCGCAGGGTTCCAAAAAGTTTTGGCCGCCGTGACGATGGAAGGTGCCGCCAATGTAGACAACATCCGCGGCAGCGTAAACCTTCGCCAATTCACCCATGGTATCGACGAGAATAATGTCCGCATCGACGACGCCCCGCTCCTGGTTCGGCGACGGCTCTGGCAGAGTACTGCGACGAACAACCCTGCCATAGCTACGGGCCATTGCTTCGACTTCATCCAGCCGTTCGGGATGGCGCGGCGTCAGCACAACCTTGTGGTGGACGGGTTTGTCGCCTATGGCTTGGCGTAGCGCCTCCAACACTATCTTTTCTTCTGTCGGATGGGTGCTCCCGGCCACGGCCAGAAGATCCCCCCCATCGGCAAACGGCGTCTCGCCGCAGCCAAAGAGGCGGCGGTAATACCCGGCCAGTTCGGTGTCGATTTCCAGTGGAACCGCGTCGTATTTGACCGATCCGGTGACCTCAATGCGCTTCTCTGGCACACCAATACGTTGGAGTCGTTCGGCATATTCGTCGGTCTGGGCAAACCATGCCTCGACCGCCCTGGCCATATTTCTCGCGACGCCGGGAGCGAAGGATAAGCGTTTTACCGACCGCTCGGTGATTCGTGCATTCGCGACAACCACGGGTATGCGCCGGCGGGCAGCTTCGGCCAGGAAGTTGGGCCAAATTTCCAGTTCCATAAGGACGATTAAGTTGGGCCGGATATTGTCGTAGGCGCGGCGCACCATACCGGAAAAATCGAGGGGATAGTAGACAACCGTCTCTTCGTTCCAGATCTTTTCAGCCACCGCCCTGCCGGTCGCCGTGGTTGTCGAGACGCGCAAATCCCAGCGCGGGTTGTCCTCCCGGAACATGCGGACGAGATCTCCAGACGCCATTACTTCGCCAACGCTCACCGCGTGCAACCAAAGGCAAGGTGATTCGACGTGCGGGTCGCCTGGGCCAAGCACGGCGGTGGCTGATGACCTGAACCGGTCTGGCAAGCGACCTGTTTTTTCCGGGGTCTTCGGGCCATATTTCCCCGTGACAAAACGGTGCCAGCAATAGTGCGGCCCGATGGATAGGGAATAGGCGACGTCGAGAAGATTCATGGAGGCTCTTGTCTCTTTCAATGCACGGCGGTGCGGACCCATCGCTATCTGCCGTGGCACTTCTTATACTTTTTGCCACTGCCGCAGGGACATGGGTCGTTCGGTCTTACCTTTGGTCCAACATTACGAATGGGAGCACGGTGCTGCTCGCCCGCGGTCGCGCCGATAGCGTTCGCCTTGTCTGCCTGGGTGTCAAAGTCCTGCTGCACCGCCTCCTTAACTTCAACCTTTTCCCGCACCCGCATTTCCTGGGCCGGGTTCACGCGCATAATAAGTTGTGCCACCTCGTTCTCGAAGTTCTCCCACATTTCGCCAAACATCTCAAAGCCTTCAATCTTGTAGCGGACTTTGGGATCTTGCTGGGCAAAGGAACGCAGGTGGATTGCGTCCTTCAGGAGATCCATGGCGTAGAGGTGATCCATCCACTTCCGGTCGACAGTCTCCAAGAGCACCATTTTCTCGATAACGCGCATGATTTCTGGGCCAAGGCGCTCCTCCTTGGCGACATATGCCTTCTCCAGTTCTTCGTTGATATAACCGGTAAGGGCTTCATGACTGGATGGCTGGGTAGCGAGTTCCTTTAGCTTTTACGGTGGTACTTCTATCGTAAACACATCCTGCAAACGGTCCGCCATTGCGGGGAAGTCCCATTCGTCGGCGGGCAAATCAAGATCCCGCGCCACCTGGCGGTCGATGTAGTTAGTGGCGTATTCGACGATGGAATCTTTCAGGTTGTCGCCTTCCACCCATTGCTGGCGGCGGCCGTAGACAACCATGCGCTGCTCGTTCATAACCTGGTCATATTCAAGCAGGTTCTTACGAATTTCGAAGTTTCGTTCCTCCACCTTGCGCTGGGCGTTTTCGACAGTCTTCGTCACCATGCCGGATTCAATCGGCACACCGTCCTTAAGACCGGCCCACTGCATGAAGCGCTTGACCTTCTCGGCCGCGAACATGCGCATAGTGTCGTCTTCCAACGACAGGAAGAACCGGCTCGAACCAGGGTCGCCCTGTCGGCCGGAACGGCCACGCAACTGGTTGTCGATGCGGCGCGCCTCGTGGCGCTCGGTGCCGACGATATGCAGGCCGCCCAATCCGGCGACACTATCGGTAAGGGCGGGACCGTGGAGGCCCCACTCCTTCCAGAACGAGCGGAGATCCTTTTCCCATTCGTCGACCGATTTCGATGCAAAGTCGACGTCCTTGAATTTGCTCTCGGGATGGCGGAGGTAATGATCGACCCAATGCTCTACCAAAATGGCGCGAAACGCGTCTGCGGGCATCCCGACCGACACGCCCTTCTTCGGTGCAAGGCCGCGTTTCTGCCAGTGCTCCAACAGCTCCTCGTCGGTAAATTCACCCAACTTGATGTCGGTGCCTCGGCCAGCCATATTGGTGGCGACGGTGACTGCGCCCATCTTGCCTGCGTCGGAAACAATCACGGCTTCACGGGCGTGGTTTTTGGCGTTCAGAACTTCGTGTTGAATGCCGCGCCGGGTGAGGAGATCGGCGATAACCTCGGACCGTTCGATTGAGACGGTACCGATAAGGATTGGTTGGCCGGAGGCATGTACCTCGGCTACGTGATCGATAATGGCCCGATACTTTTCTTCGAGCGTCCCGTAGATAAGATCGGGGTAATTGATGCGTCGCAGCGGACGGTTCGTCGGAATAGCGATGACGCCCAGATTGTAGATGCGGTCGAATTCCTTTGCCTCGGTCATGGCGGTACCGGTCATGCCGGCGAGGCGGTCGTAGAGACGGAAGAAGTTCTGGTAGGTGATGGTCGCGACTGTCTGCGACTCATCCTTGATGGACAAGCCTTCCTTCGCCTCAACCGCCTGGTGCAGGCCGTCCGACCACCGGCGGCCCTCCATGACGCGGCCGGTGAATTCGTCGACAATAAACACTTCGCCGTCACGGACGATATAATGATGATCCTTTTTGTACAGGGCGTGAGCGCGAAGGGCGTTGTCGATATAGTGGGGCATATCGAGGTTTTCACCCGAATAAATGTCCTGCATACCAAGGAGGCGCAGGGCCGAATGCATACCGCGTTCGGTCAGTTTGGCCGAGTGATCCCGTTCGGAAAAAACAAAGTCCCAATCTTCTTCCGCCCGCATTCGCGCGTCCTCGCGCTGCAGACCCTCCGACTTCATTAGCGAGGCGATGCGGTCCTCCACCTCATTGTGTTCGCCGCCCTTGAGCTTGCGGGCAACGCGGTCGGCGAGGTAGTACTTGTCGGCGGTCTGATGGGTCGAACCGGAAATAATAAGGGGGGTACGGGCTTCGTCGATGAGGACCGAGTCCACCTCGTCGACGATGGCAAAGTTGCGGTCGGCCTGGACCTGATCTTCGCGCCTGACTTTCAGATTGTCGCGGAGATAGTCAAAGCCGAATTCGGAGTTCGTACCGTACACAATATCGCCACGGTAGATGGGATATCGCTCTTCCGAGTCCATGCCGGACTGGATAGCTCCGACGTGTACGCCCAAAAATTCAAAGAGGGGACGGTTGTAATCGGCGTCACGTTGGGCCAAATAATCGTTGACCGTAACCACGTGCACACTGCGGGAAACAGGGATTATCATCTCGGGATTGCGGAAGGTAGGGTCGCCCGGTTCGGCCCAAAGGCGGTCGAGCAGGACCCACTCCTCCTGGCCATCCTCGGTATGGTAGCGGCCGTAGGGCTTGAAGATCCATTTATCCATGTCATCGCCCTGGAGCTCGCGGGCCATTGTCACCCATTCGGCTGCGGGGCGGAGCGCGTTCAGGTAGCTGGGGAGGGTGGCGACAAGGGTTTTGCCCTCGCCAGTCACCATTTCAGCAATATTCCCTTCGTGCAAAACGATGCCGCCCAAAACCTGGACGTCGAAGTGGGCGAAAAGTGGAATTTTACCCTCTACCGGCTTGTAGACGAAATTGCCGTTTTCCATGGAGATTTCGTCGTATTTGGCCTCGATCATCTTGCCTTCGCCCAGGGTGCGGTGCGAGGCTTCGCGTGCGGCGGCAAACGCTTCGGGCAAGATGTCGTCCTCGCTCGCGCCGTTCAGGATGCGGATTCGGAATTCGCGGGTCTTATTGCGGATTTCGTCGTCGGAAAGGGTGCGGATGGTCTGCCAGGCTTCGTTGACCTTGACGACAGTGGGCCAAATGCGTTTCAGTTCGCGGTCGTTGGCCGAACCGAAAAAAGTTGCAAAGACCTTGGACATTCCTTCAAGAATGGTGTCGCTAATTGACATGTGCACTTCCTTAAACGAGCCGGAAAAGCCGACTGCGGGCATAGCCCAAAAAAAGAACGCGCCCCTCCGGAAAGCGGCGTCCCCTCACCTCCCGCTCGAGGCGCGGTCGTGCGATCACCCATGCTGGGCCGGCGATCACCCAAGCCTTGTATTATAGAATTCACCATGGTCTTCGTCAACCACAACCGCATGAACAGGCGCGTTTTCCCGTTTACACAAAACCGTTTTGCCGGAGAAGGTCCAGGGTGACTCCGTCCGATTCGACTGTGGTTTGCGGATATTGCATCAGACGGGCGGCGTAACGGGCCATGACGTCGGCCTCGACATTGACACCGTCGCCGACCGAGAGACGGGACAGGCTGCTGTTGGCCCAAGTGTGGGGGATAACGGCTATAGTGAACCAGTCCGAGCCGGCCTCGGCGACAGTGAGCGAAATACCGTCCACAGCCACCGAACCCTTCTCCGCCACCAGATGGCGGATGGATACGGGGAGGCTGATTTTAAGGCGGCGATCGTCGGCATTGCCAGAGTCTATGGCGAGAACGGGCGCCAAAGCATCAACGTGGCCGAGCACGATGTGGCCGTCCAGGACGTCCCCTGCCTTCAGGGCTGGTTCGAGGTTGACCTTGTCGCCGGCACGGAGGCGGCCGAGGTTGGTACGGGCGACGGTTTCACTGACCGCATCAAAGGTCGCCTCGCTGCCGTGCAGCGAGGTAATGGTGAGACATGCGCCGTTGACGGCGATTGATTGGCCGACGGCGCTGGTTGGCGCGAGGACGTTAATATCGATACGAAAGCGTCGGCCATTGCCGAATGGGGTGGCGTTTTTGACAGTACCGAGGCATTTTACCAAGCCGGTGAACACGAAATCTCCTTTGTCCGCAGCAGAATCCGGCGCGAAGGGTCGCGCGGGAGCGAATTTGCATAATTATGTAAAATCCGGGACGAAATGAAAGTGCTAAAAAAGCGATGAAAAAGAATTGACATGAATCGGTGAAATGCGTATAGTGGTTAGACCTTTGAGGGTAACACTTCAAAGCAAAACGCAACGCGGGCGTAGCTCAGTGGCTAGAGCACCACCTTGCCAAGGTGGGGGTCGAGGGTTCGAATCTCTTCGCCCGCTCCATATTAAAATGACCGCAACTACTTTCACCAGAAAGAGTTGCGGTTTTTTCGTTTCATGAAATTCTTTAGGTTTTGTCACTATGTAGTGGTTATTTTCCCCGGGCCTGTCCCTTCCGAAAAATCATCTCTCAACTGCTTCAGCAGACTGCCACAAGGCAGACACTGGCGAAGTGCCATTGCCGTCACTATCAAGCCTGATATTTATCGGTACACCATCCTGTCTTGGAAATAGTACTACCCGCGCCGAAGGCGGCGGCGGGGGGCCACCCAATGCCAGGATGGCCTCACCGCCTTCGACTGCGAATGCGGCGAAGACGCTTTTAATGCCACACTTGGACAACCGGTCGGTATATTCGGGGAAGTCGTGGGCGGCGTATTCCAGCCTACCGCCTTTTAGAGCGTTCAGAAAGTCGGCGAATCCCATTGGACCAGGAAACACCCGCACGAGATCGTGGTCGTCGAAATGCACCGTTACGGTCACATCGGCGCAGTGTTTCGGATTCCAATTGAGGTGTACGGCGCTTCCGTAATTATACATGGTGGCGGCCACCGGCTTGTCGGAACAAGCAACGGAAAAGGTCAGACCACGCGGAAATTTACTCGCGCTCGAATTGACCGTAACCGGCAGGATGCGAACCCGAACCGGGTATTCCCGCCGTGCCGCCAGAGAGATAAGCTCCCAGCGCTGCAGCCACGCGATGAACTCGTCAGTCCACGGGAATGACGTTCCCATTACCATTTTAGGAAGACGCAGCCCGCGCCACACAGCCAAGTACGGTTTGGCCGCCCCATTAAGGAATGCCTGGAGCGACGCCTCAATGAGGATGCCCTCCTCCAACGTCACCTCGTCCCGCATATCAGCCGGCATGGCCAGGAGTGTCTCCTCCCAATCCTGATGCACCTCTTCCGCCGCCGCGCGCACCGCCGCATGCATAAACAGGTTATCGCCCTGCCCCAAGAGTGTCAGTACGCTTTCACCACCCGGCGTGGTAAATACCGAGTCGGTATCAATCAATCCTGCCGCCAGTACCATCCAGGCATCGTGAAGACCGCTCAATCCGGGGTCGCCATCCCTTCCGCTAAAGCATTGCGCAGCCAATTCCGCCATAGCGGCGTCGGACTGCGCCGAGGGATAAAGCGCGAACAAGACATCGCGGTAACGCCGCCACTGCTCGGCGACGCTCCGAACCATATCAAAGCGTCGACGCTGTTCGTCGTCGTTCCACACCTTCGCCGCCGCATCGCCCAAAGAGGAAAGCGAGGTCATCGCTACCCATTCCCTATTTAACAGTGAGCTCGCGGCCATCATTTGCCGGACCGCCATGACAGCTTCCAGCCACGGCGTAGAAGCCGAAGACGGATCGGCTTGCCACAGTTCTTCGCCCGCCTTTTCGATGAAGTTCACCCCCGCGTTGGCGGTAATGGCATCCCGCGCCATGGCAATGTCGCCCATGGACATTTCGCCGACGCGAAGGGCAAGTGATTCACCCGCCTGCTGCCAAGCGGCAAATACCTTGGCGTCGAATTTTATTTTCAAACCCTCGAGGACGGCACGGTCCGCCTCATCCACGTACCGACCCCACTCATCCAACAGCGCAAAGGCGGCGTTCCGACTGGGACGCGCATATTTGCCAGGGAGAGACGCCAATTCCCGTCCAGCCGGTGTGCGGAAGCGTATTGGCTTTGCCGACGCCTCGAGTTCAGCCCATCCCAGCAGTCCGTCCAGCCATGGTTCTTCCGCATACGGGTTACCGGGTTCGGGTAGCCAGCTGCGGAGATTCTCGATAAACATCGCTTCCACAGCCGCAACGCCCTTTTTGGGTGCGGAATACGGCCGAGCCAATCCTTCCAGGACACGGCCCTGGAGCTCGGTAAGGATGCGCCTAGCCCGGGCATAGCGTGCAACCGGCGGCGGTCCGCCGAATCCACCCGCTTGCGGCGGTCGTTCGAGTAGCGCCACCGGCAGTGATTCGATAACGCCTTCGGAGCGTGTATAGCCAAATCCCAATACCAACCCGGCAGCGGCGACAAGCACCGTGGCCAGGGCGGGCAGCGTCCAGGCCCCGCGCGGACAGCCTCCGGTTTTCGCGTGGGACGGGATGTGATCG
>JAJPXZ010000063.1:20431-23375 GCA_021205245.1 Planctomycetaceae bacterium | reverse complement strand
ACGCCAATCCACGCGGAGAGACGGCTGCCGCCTCCAGCGAACCGGCGGCCCTCGCCGCCGAGGTCGGAGGGAAGGCCGGTCCTCCCCTCGCCCCCGAGCTCTACACCACGCTCCCGCAGCTTGCGGGCGAGCAACTCGCGCCGCATAGCATCGTCGGGAAGCGTCATGCGGTCGACAAACCCCGCGCCCAACCGGTCCCGCAGGCGCACGTCGAGGCCGGTCAACTCGCCGGGGCCATCGGTGGCGGCGAAGAAGCACTGCCGCCCGGCAGCATCCAGCTCGTCGACAAGCGCCAACAACTCCGCCTGGGTCGCCGATTTGTTCCCCTCACCCAGAACCTGCAACTGGTCCAACACCAACACGTCGCAGGAGCGGTATCCGGCGCGGAATTCCTTGACCTTTCCGCCGGAGTGCGCTGCCACAAAATCGGCGACAAACCGCTCGCCGGTAATATAGACCACCGCCGCCCCGGGACGGCTGCGCCGTATCTCGTGGGCAATGGCCTGCATGAGGTGGGTCTTGCCCACCCCGTGATCGCCGCAGAAAAACACCCGGTCATACTCGCCCGCTCGCTCCGCCGCCCGCAGGGCGACCGCGTGGGCAAGGCGGTTGGACGACCCGACGACAAAGGAGTCGAAGGTGAAGTCCGGATTTAGATCCATCCCGAATTCGACCCGGCGGACCGGCGCAGGCGCCGTAAAGACTGGAGCCGGCTCGAAAACAGCCGCCTCCTCCTCCGCCTTGGCCTGTTCCTTCCTGAAGCTGCCGTAGAGATGCGGCGCAACCACCACCTGCACCCGCACCGGCTCGCCGACGACCGCCCCCGCGGCCTCGGCAAGGACGGAAGCGTAACGCGTCTCTATCCAGCCCTTGAAGAAACGGTTTTTGACGCCAAGCTCGACCACCTCCCCGGTGCAGGAAACGACCTCCGACCCCGCAAACCATTGCTCGTACAGAGCCGACGGCATGCGGTCGCGCAGTGCTTCCTGCAGGTGAATCTGTATTTCCTCAGCTACAAAAGACAATACACCCCCCTTCCCTCTCCGAGGGAATTAAGCAGAAACATTTTTTAGACTCATTTTATGCTACAATGGCATGATTACGGTACAGACCGCGCGGCGGTGATTTCCCCTTCTTGCGGTGTACTGATTACGGGAGAGATCATAACGGAATGAGGGTGGTTGTCAATTACGAAAAGGATTGGTAAAGTCAACCCCCACCGGAAACTAACCATATCCTTACCATTACAATTGTTACAAGAAACAATCTTTATCGCGTAGCCATAAATTTACTCTTTTTGAAACAGAATGAGGAACCGCAACAGCAGGCAAAAAATCCAACTTTAACCGTAGTATTTTTAACCCTCAATGGACCCTGATCTTAGGCAATTCCGGCTATTGACATGGAGCCAATTTCAGGCGAAAGAAAAAGCAACTTTATTCCGACTGCTATCGCCCATGCATAGCAACACCTTACAGCCAAAATTGAAAAACCGCCAAAAAAATAGCCGCCGCCGGGGTTAAACGGGCGACGGCATATGCGTATGGTTCTACCACCTTAGAACTCGAAGGAGCCTTTGAACACCGTTTCGGCCCCGCCTTCGAGAAACACCTCCCGCGCTGTATCACCAACGCGGGTGAAGTGTATCACCAGGTCGCCGCCGCCACGGGTATGGACCAGGACCGGGCTGGAGAGGCCCAGGGAGAGGCCTGCCACGATGGATGTGGCAACCGAACCGGTGCCGCAGGCGAAGGTCTCGTCCTCGACGCCGCGCTCGTAGGTGCGGATGGTGAGGGAGTCGCCCGCGTCGGGGCGGAAGAAGTTGACGTTTGTTCCCGAAGGAGCGAAGTGCGGATGGTTGCGGAGCGCCCGGCCAAGGCCACGGACATCGACCGCCTCAATATCATCAACCTGCACCACCGCGTGCGGAACGCCGCTGTTCAGGAACCAGATGTCGAACTTCTGCCCATCGACATCCACCTTCTCGCTGCCGGCGGGAAGCCGCACATCGGTCAACTGCACCTTTGCCCCCATATCGGTGAGGCGGGCCTTGATGGGGCCGGCGATGGTGCGGAAGATCATTGTCTCGCCGACCATGCCGATACGGTTCGCATACCGGGCGGCGCAGCGCGCGCCATTGCCGCACATCTCGGCGACAGAGCCGTCGGCGTTGTAGAAGTCCCAGGCGAAATCCAATTCCTGGTCGTTCTCGATGAAGATGACCCCGTCCGCGCCAATGCCGAAGCAGCGGCGGCACCAGGTTGTGGCGAGGCGCGGCCGATCCGCTTTCGCGACGATATTCTCGCGGTTGTCGATCAGGATGAAGTCGTTGCCGGCTCCCTGCATTTTGTCGAATTCAATACGCATCGTCGCTCCGTGTTTTCTTCGTATCCTTCGTTATTCTTCGTAGGGGGGGATGGTCAGCTCATTGCCGACCGCCAGGACATTCGGGTTCGGCAGGATGTTGCGGTTGGCTTCGTAGATGAAGCGCCAGCCCGCGCTGGTGCCGTAATATTGCATGGCAATGGAGGAAAGGGTGTCTCCCCGCACCACCAGATGGGTGCGGCCAAGCCCCATCGACGGACGGCGGCCGGGGGTGGTGGTATCGGGCGGAGCCGGTTCGTCGACGATTGCCGATTCCCGCACCGGCAGGCGAATCTTGACGCCGGCCAGCAGGTGGTCGGGGTCTTCGATAACGTCGCGGTTCAGGAGAAAGATGTTTTCAGCCAACGACGCCGATCCCAGTTCCCGCACCGCGATGGAGGACAGGCTGTCGCCCGGCAGTACCACGTAAATGCGGAGCGACTCGGGCAACTCCTGGTAAGGACCGTACGGCGACGCGCCCTGACGCTCCGGCGAGGCTTCGGAAGGAGTGTCCACCGCGTCCGGTAGCGGCGTCCGGGTCGAAGGCGGAGACGGAATGGCGGCGGAACCCGTGCCATTG
>JAJPXZ010000063.1:9869-20421 GCA_021205245.1 Planctomycetaceae bacterium | reverse complement strand
ACCCGTAGTCATAATCGTAGTCGTCCGTCCCAGTGGCTCCGGCAGTGGCAGGCGGTATGGAGGTGGTGCCAGGCGCAACGGGTGCGGCCGTCGTGGACGGCGGCTGCGTCAATCGCGTGCCTGACACGCTTCCCGCCGGGGCGGACGCACCCGCGCCCGGAGGCGGAAGATACGCCAGCGGCGTATCGGCGCTCTCGTCGCCGCCAGGCGGGCGCAACCCGGTGGCGGAAGGCAGGGGCAACGACGTGCCGGTCGAGGGAGCGGCTGCGAGAGTGTCCGACGGAATGGGCAACCCGACCGGCAGGCCGCTCGGCGCAGCATCGTCAGGCACAGCCACCGAGGCCGACTCATCCGCCGGCGGCGAAGGAATTAACCCGGTGATGGCTCCGGAATGGACCGTGCTGGCGGGTGCAACCGAGGGTGTGCTTGCTGATGGCGGCGCGGGAATAAGCGAGCCGGAAGGCGCGGCGGCCGGGCTCTCGACCGCGCTGGACGGTATTGACGAGACCCAGGCGGTATCGTCGTCGTCGATTGGAACAGAGACATCGGTGGGCGGTCGCAGGGCGTCGCCGGGAGTGGAGACAGGCGAGGCGATGTCTTCTTCAAACGCCGGGTATTGCATAACGGGCTCGGCCCGGTCGCCCGATCCGAGCAGCCGGTAGCCGAGATAGACGAAAAAGCAGAGCAAGATGCTGACAACCAACAGCAAATGCCTGGCCGAATTGCGATTGAGCATTCCCGTCTCCCGAGTCAAGTCGCGGATCAACGCCGCCCAACCCATTATATCCGAACAACCACGCCTGCGCAATGTATGGACGCGGCACACGCCGCGTGCAGGTCAAAGTTTTTTGCAGCTATCCCTAACAATAGACGTCGCGTTTGCCCGCCCGCACCGCTGCGACCATATCACCGACCAGCTTCGCTTCGTCAGGTTCCATTTCCCCGACCGCCTGGGCAATAAGGGCGTCGCCGACAGCCTTTGTCTCGGGGCTGGCATAGTCCTGGAGATACTCGGTAAAGGTCGAAAACGCATTGGGGTCGCAGTGGTGGCGGATTTCACCCGGCTTGGCCAGGTCCATGAAATCCTTGCCCGTCCTGCCCAACCGGTAGCAGCCGGTGCAAAACGACGGCACCAGCCCGAGTTTGGCAACGTCCTGGATGACATCGTCCAGGGTACGTTGATCGCTGAGGGAGAACTGCGCCTCGCGGTCCTCCTGCATGCCCTCCTCGGAATAACCGCCGGGGTTGGTGCGGCTGCCGCCCGAGATCTGGCTCACGCCCAGGGCAAACAGTTCGCGCCGCAGGTTGGCGGTCTCGCGGGTCGACATGATGATGCCGGTATAGGGGACGGTGAGGCGGAGGATGGCGACAATCTTCCGGAAATCAATGTCCGATACCGCCGCCGGCGGATGCTCCGCCATGTTGGACCCGACCGCCGGTTCGATGCGCGGCACGGAAATCGTGTGGGGACCGACGCCGAATTCCTGCTCGAGGTGACGAATGTGCTGGAGCATGGCAAGCAGTTCGTAGCCCCAATTGAACAGGCCGAACAACACGCCGATGCCGACGTCGTCAATCCCCTCCTGCATGGCCCGGTCGAAAGCGGTGACGCGCCAGCCGTAATCGACCTTGCGGCCGGCGAGGTGAACACGGTGATAGGTGTCGCGGTGATAGGTCTCCTGGAACAACTGGTATGTCCCGATGCCGACTTCCTTCAATTGTTTGAATTCGTCCAGCGTCAGCGGCGCGATGTTGGCGTTGACGCGGCGGATTTCGCCCGGGCCGGACTTCACCGAGTAAATTGTCTTGATGGAGTCGAGGACATAGCTGAAGCCCTGCTCCGGATAGGCTTCGCCCGCCACGAGGAGAATGCGCTTGTGACCCTGTTCCACCACTATGCGGGTCTCGCGGGCGATTTCTTCCTGGGTGAGGGCGCGGCGGCGGACCTCCTTGTTCCTGACTCTGAAGGCGCAGTAGAGGCATTCGTTCGAGCAGAGGTTGGAGATGTACAGAGGGGCAAAGATGACAATGCGGCGTCCATAGATGGCGTTTTTAACATGGTTCGCCGCTTCGAACATCTCGCCCAGCAACTCGGGATCCGACACCGGCATGAGGACGGCGGCTTCGTCAATGGACAAGCCGCTCAGCGTTTTCGCCTTGGCGAGGACTTCCCGCACCCGACCGGGATCGGGACGGCGCGTGTCCCGAAGCGTTTGCTCGATTGCCGCGTCGTCGATAAATGCACCTGGTTCCGCTTCAGCATTCCCCTTCATGGCTCTTCTCCTTGCGTGCCGTACCGCCACCACCGCAAAAACCCGGAGGGCGTCCTCCGGGTTTTTGTAATTGCCCTGTAACGCGGCATAAAGCTTTTAGGTTGTCGCAGCCTTACTAGTGCTTTTTCTTTTTCCGTTTTTTCTTCCCTCCGCCGGAGACAGGGTCGCCGTCGCGGGTGATGATCTCCGTCCGTGACGGAGTGGGATAAGCGTCGGTGGGCTGGCTGGTGAACTGGCCAAAGGAATTGGCGTTCAGGAGCTCCTCCACCATCTTCCTGACTTCGTCCAGACTATCCGCCTTGGCGCAACTCATTTGCAGGTGACGGCAGGTCTTGAACGCGCCCTGCCACACCATGATGGGCGGCGTCTTGCGGTCGAACCAGCGAAGCTGCCAGCCGGGGGAATCGTGGTTACACTGGCCGCGCGCGGCCAATCCGTCGGGACTGAACAAGGTCGGTTTCGAAATCGTCAGCATGCTATAACGTTCTCCATCCTACTGTACATTCCCTCCCCAGGCTTCCCAATACACTTCGGTTTCCTGGATGTTACGCTTGGCAGTTTCGTTGTTCTTGTCGATTTCGTCAAGTATGGAGTTCTGCACATCGCGCGAATTGCGGAGTTCGATAAGGGCGAGATCGTTCTTGCCGAGTTGATGATACAGGATTGCCTTCCGCAGGTAAAGCCCGCCCAGGAGGGCGCGGGGACCGGCGTCGCCGGGAACCTGTTTGGCGCGTTCGTTGGAGCGTTCGATGCCCTTGTTGATAACGGTCATGCAGTTTTCGGCAAAGAGTTCGGCGCGCTCGCGCTGTTCAGGGCCGAGCTTGAGGTAGCTGATGGCGTTGGAGTAGAGCTTGCGGCTCGCGCCTTCGGCAGCCATCGCCTCGCCGTAGACAGCCTCGCCGTCGTTGGGCGCGCGGCGAAGACAAAGGCCGAGCATTTCCAGCGAGCGCTTGTAGTTCTCGTGCGCCTGGGCGAAGGTGGCGGCGGCGGTTTCTTTTTCGCCCCTGCCCACTTCCTCCTGCATGCGACGCCAGTGTTCGTGACCACGGTGCAGGTAGGAGAAACCCTGACCACGGAGGGCGTAGTAATCGTTCGGGTCGCGCTCGAGCGCGCGCTGATAGGAGGTGATGGCTTCGTCAAGCTCAAGCAGGTTGTAGTGGCAATCCGCCAGCCAGCGCCAGGCGGCGGCATTGGACGGATTGCGGCCGGTCTCGCTGACGAGAATGGCCTTGGCTTCGCTGAAGCGGTTGTCCTTGACCAGCCTGACCGCGTTTTCGAACTGGGGGCTGCCCTGCGCGTCTATGGACGGGCTGGCCTGGTAGTTCGGCGTCGTGTCGATAGGAGCAAGGGGCCAGGCGGTGGAATCAACCGAACTGGAGGCGGTATAGCCGCCGAGTCCGGTGGGATCGGTGTAGATTCCCGCCGTGCCGGTTGCGTACGGATCGCTATAGACCGGACCCGGAGCGGGATAACCGGTCGAACCGGCGTAGGTGGCGGCATAGGGGTCGCTGGCCACCGCGCCCGAGTTCAACACGATGGTGGGAACCGTGTCGTAGGGATTGGCCGAATAGGTCGGTTGGGCCGGATAGCCATAGGGCTGACCAGGGGCGGCCATGGGAGCGCCGGGGTTATACATGGGAGCGTTGGCGTAGCCGGGCTGGGGATACGGCTGCTGCGGTCCTGGCGCGGGATAGCCCTGGGGCGCCGGGCCGTAGGGATTCGCCTGCGGCTGCGGCGGCGCGGGGGGATTGGGCGGACGGCGGTTGGCCGATGCCTGGGCGGCGGAACGGCCGAAAGAACCGTCGGCATTGTAGCCGGTATAGTCGTCGTTCTCCCACATCTCGTCGTCATCGAGCATGCGCGGCGCGCGGCCAAGGGAACGGGCGTTGTCGTTACTCCTGGTATTCGAACGGGCGGACGCGGTGTCGTTGTCGCGGGTATCCTCGTCGCGGGCGGAGCGGGCAGCCCTACCCCGGGCGTTCCGGCGCGCATTGGCGCTGGCGTTATCATTGTCGTTGTTGCCAGTCCCATTGCGGGAATCGTCGTCGCCGTTGTCCTGGCCGTCGTCGCCACGGTTACGCCACAAGCCGCCCTTCCACCACGGGACGCGTTCGTCCGCCTGCAGAGGCTGCCTGGTGCGTTGCACCGCCTGGTTCGCGACTTCGGAATGGGTATCGCTCGCCGGTGCGGTCGCGGCGGAAATGGGACGGGCGGGCGGAAGCGGCTGGTAGAACGGCGCCCACTGCTGCGGCATGGGCATGGCCATGGCCGGAGCGGGTTGCATCGCCTGGGCGGGAACGGAGACCGACGGCTGCATAACCGGTGCGGCCACGCCTCCGGCGACCTGCGACGGCGGGACATAGACATTGTCGTAGTTGCCGTTGGGGGCAACCATAAGCAGGACTTCGCCGGTGTCGAGGTGGCTGTTGTCGACAGCCTGGCTCTCAATCGAAGAAACGGTCGTCACCTGCCCCGTCTTCGCGTCCATGGCGAAATAGTTTTGCATAAACGCTTGGTTGTTACTGCCTGGCAGCGGACAGAACTTGGCCCCGGGGGGGCAAGGCAGCGCTGCCTGTTCGCCGGACTGCGCCGACGCGCCCAGGAAAAGGGCGGACACGACAATAACAAGCGCGGTTTTTCCACTCACGATGTTCCCCTTGCTTTTATGGACCGTGGCGCGTGTGCGCCGACCGCCGGCTTGATACCGACGGCGGTTGAAACGCCGTCCGGCCCGGGCATGGCCGGGACGGACATCGTCTACCATTCAAAATTCTACACTGTCTCTAAAATATGGACAATAACGACGACAGCTTCGATTCTCTATCATCGCCGTCTTTCCGCGCAGCCAGCTTCGCTTCCTTGGCCGCGAGTTTGGCCTGTTTCTTCTCGGCCTTGCGTTCGGCGCGAGTCTTCTTTTCCTGGGCGTCGTCATCGTCATCGTTGCGCCAGAAGCCGCCCTTCCACCACGGGAGGCGGTTTTCCGGCCTGGGCTTCAAATCCACATTGCCCAAGCCCTTTTTCTGGGACGTCTCGGTGGCGACTTCGGAAAGCTTGTCGGCACGGCGCTTTTTGGTCGAAGTATTCTGGTACGGGTGGCTGCGTTCGGGCGTCCCGGTGAAATCGGAACGGGTCACCACACCGTAGGGATCGCGCTCGACCACGGCCGGTTCGGGCTGCCTGGCGGCAAAACCCATCTGCGGTTCGCGCGCACTCGACGCATACGAATTTTGGCTGTCATAGCTGCCGAAAGCGGCGTCGGTCACAGGACCGGGCGCTTGGGCGGTTTGGGGATATCCGTAGGATTGCTGCCCGCCCTGCGCCATCTGCATGGGCGGCTGGGCATGGACCATCGGCGCCGGAGCAGGCATTGGAGCGCTTACCGGAGCCATAACCGGAGGCTGGGCATACGTCGCCGGGGCCTGGGCATAGCTCGCCGGCTCAACAGCGGGACGCGGCGCACCGGGAGGAGGCGGGATAAAACCGTTCAAGCCATCGACCGGCGCGGAATATCCGGTGTTTAGGGGACTATAAATAGGACTGCCGGTCACGGGCCGTGCATCCGGAGCGGGAACGGGCGCGGGCATCGGGGCCTGGGCAATTGCCATCGGGACGGTGCCGGGAGCGGGAACATTGGCATAGTCGCCGCCGGGGGCGACCATGAGGAGCTGTTCACCTTCGTTTAACTGGCTTTCGAAATAGGAGCCGGTATTGCCTGAAGGACTGCCGTAGGTACCGAGGCCGAAACTGCCGTCAGCCACGGCTGTCGTATCGGAGGGCGTGGGGCAGAAGAGGGATCCGGGTGGACAATACGGGTCGGCATTCGCAGCATAGGCAATCCCCTCCCGCTGGCTTAGTGCCATGACGGCGAAGCAAAGCGCGAGTGTGGCGAATCTTTTCACGATCATCCCTTTGCGAAAAGCTGGAAGCCGCAGCTTCATCGATAGACCCTGCCGGGGGGCTGGGTGGGAACCCGAAATCGAGATCCTACATATTCTATCGGAAAAATAGTACCGAAAGCTGTAAAGCCATTCAAGAAATAACCGGAAAATCCCACTTTTTGGGGAAAATATACGAAAAAAGTTGGTTTGCGCCGGGTTGTGGCAGCGGTGGACGCGTCTTGACACGGGGGTAGGGATGCATAAGATAATACCATCCTATTATTTGTCTCCGCCCCGCCGCCATCCTTTGCGGAATCGGGGTGGTTTACCGGGTTTTCGGCTATGGTTGAGGGGATAACCACATGGGCAGGCTGCTGGTGGTGGTCATGGTCGTGGCACTCGCGGTCGGCTGTTTATTTGCCGGGGCGGGCTGTTCCGGCGCGGCCTCGGCCAATAACGCCGGCGCAAACGCGGCGTTCAACCTCGGCTCATTCTAGGATTCTGTGGATCCACCCTCACCGGAATGCGTTAAATAGCTTTTGACACCGACCAGGGGTTTGGATATACCTGTACTCCTTATCCCTGTATACGGGAGATTTTAATGAAAAAGTGGTGTGTAGCGTTCCTGGCCCTGGCCACGGTCGGCGTATTAGGCTGTGTGGAACGGGCGTTGGTCATCACCAGCGACCCGCCGGGCGCGACGGTGACGGTCAACCAGCAGTGGCAGGGAACGACGCCGTATGTGGTGCCGTTTAAACACTATGGCGTATACGACATCTGGATTGAGCACCCCGGCGTTGAAGAAAACGGCCGGATGGTGAAGTTTTACCCGCTCCACGTCGGCGAGCCGGTGAAAGCGCCCACGTACCAAAAGGCCGGCCTTGATTTCGTTTCCGAAGTGTTGCTTCCCACGACTCTCCGGGACCAGCACAACCTCCACTACGTTCTCGAGCGCGTGGCCGAGGCGGACGATATCGACGACGTGCTTGACCGCGCCACCCAGCTCCGCGCCGCCAGTCAGGCCCGGACCGACATGCGCTATGCAAAGGATGAATCGCGCGGCAGGCGTGGGTATGAGGAACCGCGTGCCGCGGTTGGTCCCGACATGCCGGCTGAACCGGATATCCCCTATGCCGACTTCGACGCGACGCCGCCGTTGCCGAATGAAGTGCCGGTGTTTATTGATCCGTATTGATTCGGTGGATAAATACATGGGAAAACAACACCCCGGCGTTCGCACGCCGGGGTTGTTTTTTTATCTCCGAAAATCACCCCTCTACAGCAAGCTTTCAAACGAATCCTCGACAAACGGTGCAAACGTCAGGCCAAACCGGCGAATGTACCGGTTCTCCGTCTGTAAAGCCTTGGCGTAGGTTTCGTGCACTACCTCGCGCTGCCCGGTCTGGCTGGCCGCTGCGCCCAGCCGACACAGGCTGGTTAGGAATTTGCCGGTAAAGGCATAGCCGTCTTCCTGCGCCAACCGGCCATACCCGTCGGCCGCAGCCTGAAAACTTGCAAACGCCTCGCCTGCGTCCTCCATGCGGGCAAACAGCTCGCCCCGGGTCAACTGCGCCCCGGCAAGCCGCGACGCATAGTCGGCTGGCGACATGGCGGCCAAGCGGGTGAAGAGGGCAACCGATTCGTCAATGGGCGCGAGCGCGTCCGTATGCCTGCCTTCACGGATAAGGAATACGGCGAGACGCTCGAGATTCCCGGCCAGCAACACCTGCGCCCCAAGCGCACCGGACGACGCCAAGCCGCGCGCTCCCTCTACCGCCTCCTCGCACAAGGCGATGGCGTGGTCCCCTTCGTCAAGGCGGCGGTACATGCCGGCGAGGTTGAACAGAAAATCACTCAGGCACGAGACGCGTTCCTCGGAGTGCAGCTCCGGTTGCAGGGCAATGCAGGTGAGCGCCTCATGAGCAAAGCGGATGCCTTCGCGGACACGGTTCAGGCCGGCAAAGCGGCTGCCGACAGTGTTCAGGCATTTCGCCAACGCGGAAAGGTAGGTGCTGTCTTCGCGGGCGAGGCGGCGGTAATAATCAAGCGCCTCCAGGTGCGCGTCCAAGGACTCCCTGATGCGCCTGACCCGTTCCAGCATAAAGCCGTACATGCTTAAATTGTAGGCCAGGGTAGATTCCGTCAGTTCACCGCTGTCCACCAGGGAGCGGTTGATGACCAGCATCTCTTCCCAATGGCCGATGCCCTCGTCGGTCTCACCCATGATGATGCGGAAATAGCCGAGAGCGAGCAGGTTGTCGTAGAGTTTGCCCCGATACTGTTCTGGAGCGTCTGCCGCCAGTTCGCGCCACAACCGGAGCGCCTTGCGGTAACACGAGAGCGCCTTGCCGAGTTCGCCCATATCCTGCCATTCCGCGCCCTGGCGTTCCATTTCGGACGCGAGGGCGGGCTTGTCGTTCGAATCGTTCGAGTCATTCATATCATTCGTACCGCCGGAAGTATCATTCATCATTGCCTCCAACCACGGTCGGGCGGGTTGCGTACCCGCCATCTCTCCTTTACTGTCACCAGTATGGATGCTCTTGGCGGAGGGGCAAAAAAAATCCCCGGATTGCTCCGGGGATTGCGGTTGCGTTTAGGTATTCACTGCGAGGCGGTACAAATCATCGCCGCCGTTTACTCTTTCTTGTCTTCCTTGTCGTCGTCGACAACGGTGTAATCCGCATCGACCACGCCGTCATCGCCGCGCTTTTCCGGCTGGGGACCGGCAGCGCCGTCGGCCGGCGGCTCGGCGTCGGAACCGGCCTGCTGCTGCTGGGCTCGCTCGTACATCTTCTGCGCCATCGAGTGGGAGGCGGCTTCGACCTCCTTGATGGCGGCTTCAATGTCGGCGACGTTTTCAGAGCCCTTGACTTCTTCGAGCTTCTTCAGGGCCTCTTCAATCTTGGCCTTGTCGTCGGCGTCCAGCTTGTCCTCGTTTTCTTTGAGGGTCTTGTTCATCTGGTACACGGTCTGGTCGGCCTGGTTCTGGGCCTGGACCAGCTTTTCCTTTTCCTCGTCGTCCTTGGCGTGCTCGGCCGCGTCCTTGACCATCTCCTTGATTTCCTCTTCGGACAGGCCGGAAGCGGACTTGATGGTGATGGACTGTTCCTTCTTGGTGGCTTTGTCGCGCGCCGAAACCGAAAGGATGCCGTTGTTGTCGATTGAGAAGGTCACCTCAACCTGCGGCACGCCACGCGGCGCGGGCGGAATGCCGTCCAGCTGGAACTTGCCGAGGGTCCGGTTGCCGCTGGCGAGCTTGCGTTCGCCCTGCAACACGTGGATGGCGACAGCGGGCTGGTTGTCGGCCGCGGTCGAGAAGGTCTCGGACTTCGACACCGGAATCGTGGTGTTCCGGGGGATGAGCGGCGTCATGACCCCGCCCAGCGTTTCGATACCGAGGGTCAACGGGGTGACATCGAGGAGCAGGACGTCGTGGACTTCGCCGGCGATAACGCCGCCCTGGATGGCCGCGCCGATGGCAACGACTTCGTCCGGGTTCACGCCCCGGTGGGGCTCGCGGCCGAAGATCTCTTTGCAGATGGCCTGAACGGCGGGCATACGGGTCGAGCCGCCGACCAGGACCACTTCGTCGATGTCCTTGTTGGTGAGGCCGGCGTCCTTCAAGCACTGGGTGCATGGCTGACGGCAGCGTTCGACCAGGTGATCGACCAGTTCTTCCAACTTGGCCCGCTTGAGATTGAGCTGCAGGTGCTTCGGGCCAGAGGCGTCGGCGGTGATGTAGGGGATGTTGATGTCGGTCGACATCGCCTGTGACAATTCGCACTTCGCCTTTTCCGCCGCTTCTTTCAAACGCTGCAGGGCCATCTTATCGTTACGGAGGTCGATGCCCTGGTCCTTCTTGAACTCTTCGCAGATCCAATCGATAATGGCTTCGTCGAAGTCGTCGCCGCCGAGGTGGGTGTCGCCGTTGGTGGCGAGAACCTCGAACACGCCGTCGCCGACGTCGAGAATGGAAATATCGAAGGTGCCGCCGCCAAGGTCGAAGACGGCGATCTTTTCGTTTTTCTTCTTTTCAAGGCCGTAGGCCAACGCCGCCGCCGTGGGCTCGTTGACGATACGCTTTACCTCGAGGCCGGCGATGCGGCCGGCGTCCTTGGTGGCCTGGCGCTGGGCATCGTTGAAGTAAGCGGGAACGGTGATGACCGCTTCCTTCACTTCCTCGCCCAGGTAGTCTTCGGCGCACTGCTTCAGGTACTGGAGAATCATGGCGCTGATTTCCGGCGGGGTATAATCCTTGCCGAACGCATCAACTTTCACGAGTTCGTCCGCACCGCCGACGACCTTGTAGGGAACGATCTTTTCTTCAGAAGCCACTTCCGAATGGCGGCGGCCCATGAAGCGCTTGATCGAATAAATAGTGTTGGTCGGGTTGGTGAC
>JAJPXZ010000063.1:0-9859 GCA_021205245.1 Planctomycetaceae bacterium | reverse complement strand
TTGTCGGCCTGGGGCTTGGCCAGCTGTAACACTAGACGACCGTCGGCGGAAACGCCGACGACGGACGGCGTGGTGCGGCTGCCTTCCTTGTTCGGGATGATTTTGGGCTCGCCGCCCTCCATCACCGCAACGCATGAGTTGGTGGTACCGAGGTCAATTCCGATGATTTTCCCCATCTCGTACTCCTTACTATAGGGTAAACTTTCAATAACTCGTTCAGATAACATATCATTAATAAAACACGGACCCATGGCCGGTAGTGCCATCGCGGTCCACGAAGGAGATATTAGCAATAATCTTGCCTAAATGGATGAAAGTTGCCCAAATGCGCGCTTCGTCTTTATAATTTATTACATGACAAGCGGTAACGCGTAGGTAAAACTCATTTTAACGGGGCTGCCGGCATTGCCGCGACCCACAAGCCGACCACGCCTTTGTCAAAATGACAGTCGCGCGGTGACTTTTGAGAAAATACCGGCCCGCGAGCCGACCGACCGCCCGTCCGGTTCGCGCCGGTTTTTCATGGATGTCTCTGGAAATAGTTGGTATAACGGATGCCGGGAGGAAGTCTCGGATGATGCTTGAAGCTGTCAACCTCAACAAGTTCTTCGGGCCGCGCCAGGCCCTGGACAGCGTCTCCTTTGCCATCCGGAAAGGCGAAACGGTTGCCTTTCTCGGAGCGGCGGGTTCGGGAAAATCAACGCTCCTCCGCACCCTCTCCGGGTTTCTTGAACCCACCCACGGTGCGGTCCGCGTCGACGGCATGGATCCGCGCCTGCCCCGCACCCGGGAACGAATCGGCTCTCTCCCTGAAGGAAATCCCCTCCCCAACCACCTGCGCGTCCGTGAATACCTGCTCTACCGAGCCGGCCTGAAGGGCCTGCACGGCGCTGACGGCAGGGCGGCGGTGGACCGGGTCATTGCCCGTTGCGGGCTGGACGACAGTTGGGACAGGATGATCCTCCATCTCCTGAAGTCCACCCGTCACCGGGTCGGGCTGGCCGACTGCCTCTTGGCCAAGCCGGACGTCCTTCTTATGGACGAGCCTCTGCTTGGGCTGGATGCCGCCGCGACGGAGGAAACACGGGATCTGCTCGGAAGCCTCATCGATGTGACGGTGGTATTTTCCAGCCACCGTTTGCCCGAAGTGGAACGGATTTGCGACAGGGTTATCGTGCTCCAGCGCGGAAGAGTGGTGGCGAACGACACGCTGGACAACCTGTATGATCGCTATGTCGAGGAGCGGGTCATCAACCTGCGCCTCGTCTCCCGCGAGCCGGTGCGGGAGACCCTCCGCGCCGTCACCGGCATCCGCACCGTGACGGTGGAACCGGAGGCGGACGGCGAGGAAGGAATGGTCGTGCACCTGACCGTGCCGTCGGGGGTGGATCTTCGCCAGGAATTGTCGCAGGTGTGCGCGCGGCGCGGCTGGCTGGTGACCGAGATGCGTATGGAGCCGGTGCGGCTTGACGACCTTTTCCACAGAATGACGTAAGGCTTTTCAATCCACAATTTATGAACCCCCTGGGCCGCTACCGGCCATAGCGTGAGGGACAGTCCATGCGGCGATTCTTGGCTCTGGTCCGGAAAGAGGCGTCCGGCATTTTTATGAGCCCGGCCATACTCTTCACCACCGCCTTCTTTATCCTCATCAACTCGTTTGCCTTCTACCTGACCATGGTCCGGAGCGGCACCAGGCTGGCCGTCTTCGACGAAGTCGCCCTGTTCATGCTTTTCACGTCCATCCTTCTGTTCCCGCTCGTGTCGATGCGCGCGTTCTCGGAGGACAACGTCTCGGGAACGCTCGAGACACTCCTGACCGCCCCGGTCAGCCATATCGACGCGGTCCTGGCGAAGTTCAGCGCCTGCGTTATCTATGTCCTGGTCTACCTCGTCCACGGCCTTGTTTATGCGGTGCTTTTGTCCTACGGCGGCAATCTCGACTGGAACACCGCCCTCGCAGCCCTGTTGGCCCTGTTTGCCTTCGGCTGTTTGGCGATGGCACTGGGGGTTTTCGTCTCGGCATTAACTGCCTACCCGGTCGCGGCCGCAGCCGGGTCGGGGGGAGCGCTGCTCTTCCTCGCCCTCGCCGCCGACCTTGACCCCTACTCCGGCACCCTGGCCGATATCTTCCACACAGCCAGCTTTGTGCCGCATGCCAAACGCTGGATTGGCGGACAACTGGATTCGCGCGGCTTGGTGTACTTCGTCTCCGGCACCATCCTGTTCCTGTTCTACGCGTGGCTGGCGGTCCGGTCGCGCCAGCCGGAAAAGCGCTACCGCAATCCGGTTGTGCGCCGCCGTTTGACCGCTACCTATCTCCTGGTCGCCCTCGGCGCGGTCCTGATGCTTGCCCAGGCGGCGGTATTGCATATCCACGGCTTTTGGGAAAGCGGGACGCCGATTGGCCCCACCCTCACCCGCCTGCCCTGGCGCTGGCTGACCCCGCTCATCTTGGCGCTGGGCGCGCTGTTCTGGTCGGTGTTTACTTACCGGGCCGCCCGCCGCGCCGCCCGCAGTCACCGCACCGGAACAAAACGCTACGCCACCATCACCGATACCCAGGTGATGAAAGCGCCGCGCTATTATTATGAGGCAAATCTCAAGGCCAGGCGGCGGGTGACCCTGGCGGCTTTCGCAGCCTTGGTGCTGGTCATCAACGTCAACTGGCTAGCCCATTACCCTTTCCGGACCTTCCTCGACGCCGGCAACCTCGGCTTCCTTGCCCATCTGCAGGAACGGAGCTGTGACGTCTCCCGCGACCACCGCAATTCCCTGTCGCCGACAACCCTCCGCGCCCTGGACGCCCTGCAGGGCCGGGCGCAGATCTACTCGTTCCTGCCGGAAAACCTGCAGGTCCATGACGTGCCTGTGGCCCAGGAAATGCGCCGCCTCCTCGCCCGCTATGCTGACTACAACCCGCTGGTGTCTGTCAATTTCGCCGACGCCGAGCACGAGCCGGAACTGGCGAAGCGGCTGTCGGATGAACTCGGCGTCCCGGACGAAAGCCTGGCCGACGCGGTCATAGTCGAATACGGCGGCCGCCGCCTGGCCGTCCGCTCGGAAACCCTCGCCGTCGACCCCGACTGGCGGCGGCGGATGCCCGGGGATCAGGCGTGGGTCTTCGACGGCGAGAACCGCATCACCCAGGCTCTCCTCCACCTTATCGACCCGCGCATCCCCACGGTGTTTTTCACCTACGGACATATGGAACACGGGATGGCGGCCGGAGTGTTCCCCGGCCGGTCGGTGTCTACCCTTACCCGCGTCCTGGCCGGGGCCAACATGCGGGTGCGTCAGCATTCATTCCTGCAGGCTCCAGCCATTCCGCCCGAATGCGATATGCTTGTGGTCGCCTCGCCCCGGCTGCCGTTTTACGAGTCCGAGGTGGCGCAGATCCGCGACTACCTCGCCCGTGGCGGCAGATTGCTGGTCCTGGCTCCGCCGGCCGGCCCCGAGTCGGGCATGGCCGACCAGCCGTTTAACCACTTCCTCTTCCAGGCAGGCGGATCGTTCCGTGACGACATGGTCGAAGACCCCGACAACCACGACGGCGCCCCGCTCTATGTCCTTGGCCGCAACCGCCGTGGCGACGGCGGCATGCGCCTGGTCTTTCCGTTCAGCCGTTCCATCCGCGACAACCCCCGGGCGTTCGAGAATGGCTGGACAGTGGAACGCATGGTGGACAGCCACCCGGAATCGACCGCCACCGACCTTGAAATCGGCATCGAGCGGAACGGGCCGTTTACCCTGGTGTTCCGGTCGTCACGGCCCACCGAGGCGGGCGAGGCGCGGGTGGTGGCTATCGCTTCCGGACGCTTGGCGACAGACGCCGACATCCACCGGGGCGACAACGAAGAGATGCTCCTCGGCATGGTCCAATGGCTGGCCGGACGCGAGGAAAGCAGCGATATCCGGCCCAGGGAGTGGGTCGACCGGCACATTCGCCTCACCGGCGCGCAGTTGCGGGCGGTACTGTGGATTGGCGTGGTAGCCCTGCCTTTGGCGTGGTTGTTGGCGGGCGTGTCTGCCTGGTGGATACGCAGGGAATAGGCGGAAATAAGATTGCGTCGTTAAACCCGGATATATAGTGTATTATTTAATAAACAATGAACATCGGCTCCACAGGCATGAAACCTGCCGTGAAACCGGATGGAGAAACAGGCCCCCATGTCGCGACGCAGCGTAGTCTTTCTCATTCTGTCTGCTCTCCTGCTGACCGGGTTTTCGGTCGCCTTGTCCAGACGCGACTCGCGCGACTGGCGCGCTACCCGGTCGCGCCGGATTTTCCCCTTCCCCTGGCAGGATATTGCCTCAATCCGCATTAATCGTCCAGGTAGGCAAGAGCTCCATTTCTCCCGCGAACCGGGAGGCGAATGGCGCATCGTCCTGGAGGACGGCATAGCCGACACCCTGGACACGGGCGCGGTGGAAGAACTGGCCGCCCTCGCCACCCTTACCTGGCGCGACCCCCGACCCGGCAGGAACGCCCCCGACCCGGAGACGGCCGTCACCATGACGGCATCGAGCCAGTTCGGCGGCACTGTCAGCCTCGCTTTCGGCAATCTGGAAGACAACCTCCGTTCAGCCACCATCGACGGCGACCAGAGCCTCGTCTATGGGGTGAGCCAGGATCTCCTTACCTTTCTCGATTGGCCGTCGCACCGCTTCCGCAAATACTACCTCGCCAGCGTGGCCGGCGGGACCGACCCTGGTAAAATCGTCCTCCAGGGCGACCCCGGCAACCCCGACCTCACCATCACCCTCGAGCGGGACCAGCAGGGCTGGGCGCTCCGCTCGCCCGTCGCCTGGCCGGCGGACGACGCGCGCCTCGATCACCTGCTCCGCTGGCTCGACCGGCTGCGGGGCGAGTCCATCGTCGCGGAATCGGTCGAGGACCCGGCCGAGTACGGCTTCGACCACCCCTCGGCCAGCGTCGAGGCCTGGTACGACACCCCCCTCGGCCGCATCCACCGCCGTATCGAGTTCGGGAAAGGGGACGGCGAGGACGGCGTTTATGCCAGGGTGGCGGATCGGTCGCCGGTGTTCGTTCTCCCTGTCCAGACGCTGGGGGAAATTTCCCTCACTACCGCCCGGGTTGAACCCGAGACATGGGTCAACTTTTTCCGTCGCCGCAACCTCAATCAATTCAACCAGAAACGGCCACAACAGGTGACAGTGGAACAGTTGCTGCCAAAGCCCGTCACCCTGGTCATCGACCAGGACCGCGCCACCGGCCGCTGGAGCGGGACGCTCACGGCGGATGGCCAGACCCGTACCTTTATGGTGGATCCACCCGACGCGACCGACCGGACGCGGCCCCTGACCGCCCTGTTCTCCGGACTCGCCAGCCTGCGCATCAAGGAATTTCTGGCCGACGTCCCGCCCGGTCCGGAAACGCTTGAGTGGACCGCCTACCCCGCGTGGCGGATAGGTCTGACTTTCGACGATGGAACCAGTGCGCCCGAACTTACCCTTTACGCCGACGACGCAAAGGGAACCCTGGCTCACAGCCAACCCTATCAGGAAGGGACGACCGGCCCGACAACCACCACGCCTCTGCTCGACCCTCGGGATCAGTCCGGCATTGCCTTTTCTTTGGGGGGCAATCCGGCGGTGATGCAAACCTACGACGGTTTGGCCTATTTCCTCTGCCTGCCCCCTTACCGCTATCAGTCACGGCAGATGCTCGACTTGTCCATTGGCGACTGGCGGCGCGTTGAGCAGACGATCGAGGGCGATTCAATAACGTTTATTCGACCCGAGGGCGAGGTGAACGAGCAGTGGTGGCGACAGGATAGTCCGTCCGAGCCGCTCATGGACGGAAACAACCGCTTCGTGACGATGCTGCTGACCTTGTCCCAACTCCGGTCGGACGGCTTTGTCTCGGATGTGGATGGAGATATTGCGGAATTTGGGCTTGACCAGCCGGAGATTACCGCCATAGTTTATAGTTCCCCGGAGCCAGGTGGGGAGGATGACGATTCCCCCACGCGGCTTTTCGAACTCGCCTTGGGGAAAATTGCCGACAAGGAAGGCCGCCGTTATGCCCGGTTGAATGAGACGGGACCGGTGTTCCTGGTACCGGCGGAGGTGGGAGCCGCCTTGGGTGAGCGCTACGAATAAGGGCCGGATACGGCCTGTGGCAGCCGTCTGGGCTGCGGGGTTTGGGTAAATACACATTAATGGGAATATGATCATGACTAAAGCGAAGACCGCAAAGACTGCAGCCGACGCCAAGACCGACGCCAAGGCGGCGAAGCCGAAAAAGGACGCCGCGAAGGAGAAGTCGACCTCTGTCCGCAAGACAGCGGCGCCTGCCAAAAAGCCAGCCAAGGACACGGCGCCGGAACGGCCCGCATCCAAAGACACCGACATCATCGTCAAGCCTGCTCCGGCGGCTGAAGCCAAGCCCGCCATCGGCTTCTCGAACCTGGGCCTCGGCGTCAAGATTGCCACCAAGAAACCGGCCCTGAGCGTCGCCCCCGGGGTGATGATTCTCGGTCGCCCGGCACAGGCCAAACAGGACCAGACGCCGCGCCCGTCGGATCGCCGCCTCTCGAAAAAGGAGATGGCGGATATCAAGACCTTCCTCCAAGAAAAACGGGAGCGTCTCCTCGCCGGCATGCGCCGCGAACTGCAAATGCAAAAAGAACGGGCGGATTCGAAGGCGGCGGACGAAGTCGACAAGGCCACCGACGCCTACGACGAAGATCTCTCGTTCGAAATCGCCACCGCCAATGATCAGGAACTGCAGGACATCCAGGTCGCCTTGGAAAAGATCGATAAAGGCACCTACGGCGAGTGCGAGGTGTGCGGCTGCGGCATATCGCCGTCCAGGCTGAAAATTCTCCCCTCCGCCACCACCTGCGTCTCCTGCCGTGGCCAGGAGGAAATGGCCCGCCGCCGCGACGAAGGCCAGCAGCTCTTCAGCATGATTGAAGACGGTGACGGCGACGGCGAAGTGCTGTAACGTCGAGTCGATTGACTGGATTTTCGGCGCCTGCGCATCCCGCAGGCGCCGAAAAGGATACGACCCATGCCCAACACGACCCTGCGCCTCCTATCCGATCGCTATCGGACTAAAGGCCCGGGGGATCCCCTCCGGCGCTGGCTGGCGATATTCCTCGCCCTGGCCGCCATCGTTGCCGCCTCCTACATCTTCAGCCGCGATGTCAACTGGCAAAAACGCGCCGAAGAGGCACGGCAATTGGGCATAACCGCATACCGTAACGGCAACTACGAACTGGCGCGTGGCTATTACGAGACCGCCCTCGCGAACCACCCCTACGACTGGGTCTGCCACCTCAACCTCGCCGACCTGCTTTTCCGCCGCCTTGACAACCCGGACGGCGCGCTCCGGCATTACCTCCTGAGTCTCGCCTATTCGCCCGAACCCAGCATCAATGAGGAGGTCAGGGAGTCGATTGACATTATCCGCCTCATGCGAACAGGCGAATTGGAGGATCCCCGAGACGCCCTCAACGACATGTTCATGGCGGTCGACACCCTGGCCATGCCAGCGTTTATGCGACGGCTTTCGATCGAACTCGGCGAAGACCGCCTCGCGTATTGGAACGCCTGGCGCGCACGCGGCCCGGGAACGATCACCCGCGTCATCATCACCAGCAACCACAACGGCTTTTACGACGCCTTTGTCGAACTCCATTTCGAGGACGGCACCGATATGTCCATGCATTTGATATGCCCGCTCCGGGACATTTGGCGACTCGAACTGAGTTTTCCCTAAACCGCCCGTCACCACCCCGCAACCACCACGTTCAGGAGATTCCGTGAGCCTTGATGAAATACGCAGCCGCATCGACAAAATAGATACCGAACTCGTCCGCCTGTTGGATCGCCGCGCCCAAGCCGGACGCGATGTCGGGGTGGCCAAAGCGGCGCTCGGCCTCCCCCTGTATCAGGCCGGCCGCGAGGAGGCGGTCCTGGCACGGCTCAGGGACCTGTCCGACGGCTCGATGCCGCCTGCCTCGATTGACGCCATCTACCGGGCGATCATGCGGGAGACGCTCGCGCTCCAGACCGCTCCGGCATGCACCGGCCATGAAGCAGGCAACGGCAAATGTGACGTCGCAGGTCGGGTTGCCGCCAACACGACAATCCTGCCCGGCGTTTGTCGAATGCGGGTTATCGCTCCCGAATTGGCGGGAACGTTCCAGCCAGGGCAGTTTTTCCAGATACGGGTGGACGGCGGCGTGGACGGGATTTTCCTGCGCCGTCCTTTTGCGCCGTCGGCCTATACGGACGATGGATTTGAATTCACCTACGCAGTCGTCGGTACGGGAACGCGGCAGTTGGCTGAACTGGCCCCCGGCGCGATGGTGCAGGTACTTGGCCCACTCGGAAACGCCTTCACCCCCGCCCCGGCCGGCACGCACGCGGTGCTGCTAGGCGGCGGCTGCGGCGCGCCCAGCATGGGGCCGCTGGCGCAGGCTTGCCGGAATAACGGCGTGAAGGTGACGGGATTTATCGGTGCTCGGAGTGTCGACGGTTTGCTCGGACGGGACGAATTCACCGCAACTTGCGACACTCTCCACGTCGCCACCGACGACGGCAGTTGCGGCTGGAAGGGAACAGGCGTCGATGCGTTCCTGAGCCGCCGTACCGAACTCGGCCAGGTCGACCGTATCTACGCCATTGGACCCATCCCCATGCTCCGCGCCGTTGCCGCGCTGGCCGCGCGGGAGGGGATCCCGTGCGAAGTTTCGTTGGAGGAACGGATGGCCTGCGGGTTTGGCGCGTGTATGGGCTGCGTGGTGCCGGTTCGCGAAGGAACCGGTTCCGTGTACAGACGAGTCTGCCACGAGGGACCGGTGTTCGATGCGGAAGCCCTTGCATGGGACGAGATCGGCGCACCGCGTACCGGGGCGAAGTAGCACCTCCCGTTTTCAATTGTGACCGTAGGCCCGCGCCGCCTCCCCCATAGGTCACCCGGCGTCAGATCGTGCATCAGCGAAAAAAACGGGCGGTTCGGCCGGGGTCCATGCCCCGACAGTCATGGCAGGAAAACCGCGTTGAGTTTGGTGCTTCATTGTCATTCCCCGTGGACCCCGGCCGAACCGCCCGCTTAACTCGCTGGTGGAGGTCCGCACGCCGGGGTGACGTTTGGAGAACAATGTTCGTCAGTTGTGGATCAACATGACTAAAAATCGGCGGCGCGTTTTTACGCGCCGCCGTTATTGTTCTGTTTCTCGGTTACCTAGTATGCATTCGCCGTCGAATTTTGGCGGTTTTGGCTAATGTGGCTGTTGACCTGATCCCGCACGTCTTCCGGGATGTTGAGGGCCTGCGCCAGCGCATCCAGATAGGCTTTTTCCATAAACTGATCCGGATTCGCCACGGCGACGGAGAGGGTGTAAAGCTTCAACGCCTCTTCCGGATCGCTCACGCCAACAGCAACGCGGCTGGGATCGATCGCTTCGTCCATGACCGCCTTTAGGAGCGTCTTGGCGTCGGGACCGAGATCCTGCGAGGCGATCTGCTGGTTGATTTGCGCTTTTTCGTTTTCGTCAATATGGCCGTCGGCCTTGGCCGCGTAGACAAGCGCCCGAATCATTCTGGCCGCCGCCTGCTCATCGGTGGCTCCGGGTGCGGCTACGTCCGAGGAAAAACGTGAGGGGGGATTGTACTTGGGGTTGGCCTTGTTCGCCTCCTGCATACGTTCGCCCAATTGCTTCCACAGCATGCCGCCGGCTCCGGCGAGGAGCGCGCCCTTCAGCCAACTAAAGCCGCCGCTCTTGTTGCCCAGCATGGTTTGGGCAATGCGTCCCATCGCCCCGGAATTGAGCATACCGCCAAGCCGGTCGCCCAGGCCTCCCAGCCCCGCTCCCGCCCCGGC
>JAJPXZ010000154.1 GCA_021205245.1 Planctomycetaceae bacterium | reverse complement strand
GACTTGATCCGGCTCGGCCTGCCGCTGTTCCGGCTCCGTACCGGCACCTGCCCGCGCCTCGATGCGCGCACGGTCGATAAAGAACGGATGCAGCTTGAACCGGGCGACGACGCCCCGACCTATTTCAGCTTCCTGACCGAGCGGGCCGACTGCCCCAATCTCCCCTGTTACGCCACCTGGACGAACGAGGAGACGTTCCGCATCGTCGATGAAAACCTCCACCTCGCGCCTATCGTCAACGGCGCGGTGGCTGGGGCGAGTCCGCGCTATTGCCCCAATTTCGAGACCAAGGTCGCCAATTTCCCCGAGAAAAAGCGCCACCACCTCTTTGTCGAACCCGAGGGCGAGCGGTCGGTCGAGATGTACCTGAACGGCCTCTACCTGTCGCTGCCGATGGAACTGCAGGACCAGGTCATCCACAGCATTCCCGGCCTCGAGGCAGCGCGGGTGGTGCGGTACGGCTATTCGGTGGAGTACGACGCCATCCGCTCGACCGAACTCCGCGACACTCTCGAGACCAAACACATCGCCGGTCTGTTCACGGCCGGGCAGATAAACGGCACCTCGGGCTATGAGGAAGCCGCCGCGCAAGGTCTGATGGCCGGGGCCAATGCCGCCCTACAGTCGCTTGGCCGTCCCGCGTTTCGGCTTGGCCGCGATCAGGCGTATATCGGCGTGCTGGTGGACGACCTGACGATTCGCGGCACCGAGGAGCCGTACCGCCTCTTCACGAGCCGGGCAGAATATCGCCTGTTGCTGCGGCAGGACAATGCCGACCTGCGCCTGACCGAACTGGCTGCCGAAGTGGGATTGGTCGGAGAAGACCGGCGCGAACGAGTCAAGCGGCTTCGAGACGAAGTGGCTGCGGGACGCGATGCGTTGCAGCATAATCGCACCGCCGAAGGCGTCACCCTGGAGGAGTGGCTGCGCCGTCCGGAAACGACGTGGGAGGATGTCTCGCCGCTTCTTCCCGAGCTGGGAGGGGTATCGCCGCGCGCGGCCGAGCAACTCACGGTCGAGACCAAGTACGAAGGCTATATCGCCAGGCACCTGCGGCAAATCGCCCAGTTGGCCAAGCACCGCCAGGTGCGGTTGCCAGGCGACTTTGATTACGACGGGGTGGGAGCGCTCAGCCGCGAGGCGCGGGAAAAACTGAGTTATTTCCGCCCGGAAAACCTCGACCAGGCTATGCGTATTTCCGGCGTCAGTCCCGCCGACGCCGCCCTTCTTCTCGTCATGCTGGAAAAACGCCGCCACGCATAGCTGTCACGGCGCGGTCGGATTGGGCAGAATCGTGGAAACGATGCGCGGTGGCGCCACAGTCACGCCGCCGCCGGTATCCTGCGTTGTCCTGCCGAAGTAGCGCGTCCGCAGGTTCAGGAGCGCGCCCGAGTCCTGCATGCCGATGATGGCGACGGAAATGCGGTCCGCCAGTGCGACATTGGCTTTGGCCACCGCGAACGAAAACTTGTAGGGGTGAAACATCTGCCCGGTGAGGACCACCAGTTCCTGAGGGTGGATGGCTGCGTAATATTCCAGCACGGCGGAATCGGCGACAAGCCCGGCAATTTCTCCCGAGTGCAATCCTTTCGCCGCGTCCGCGAGGGTGTTATACGGATGCACCCGCACCCCCAATGTTCCCAAATACGCTTCAGCCCCGCTGCCCGACAAGACCCCGACGTTCCGGCCCGGCAGATCCGCGAGTTCATGAATGCCGCCCTGGTGGCGTTGATCCGCCTGGGCCATGGCGGAGGTGACGGACGACGTGATATAGGCGAGCATGGCCATGCCGCAGATCATCCACGCCGCGACGAGGAGATTGCGAAGCCAATGCGGTTTGTGGCTGGGGATTTCTCCCGACTTGGCGACAGAGATCACCTCCTTTAGACAGGTGGTGAATCCGTCTGCCCAGGCGTCGGGGAAGCCTTCGTCGCTCCGGCGGCGGATAAAGGTGGCGACCAGCGCGACGACGATGAAAAGGAGGAAAAGGAGCAGGTAGCCTTGTACGTGGCCGTTGTGGATGAGGTTCTGCCAGGCGCTCCGATACGCGCGCGACAGGACCAGTATGCGCAGGCCCGAGTCAAACCAGGGGAAGGTGAACGAAACGCGCTCCGCCCGCTCGGCGTCGACAGCCAGGTTGGTAACGGCGACGTCGATATCGCCGCCCGAGACGGCGTCAAGAAGCGCGCGGATGGAGTCGTACTCCTGGTAACTGCTTTCGATTCGCATGTCGCCCGCCACCGTTCCCCACAAATCCATGGCCATGCCGGAGCAGCGGTCGCCGTCCCGCATGACAAAGGGTGGATTCTGGTAGACGCCGATACGGAGGGTGGAGGGGTTGGTGCCGGGTGTTTCGGCAGCCGTCAGGGAAGAAACGAAAACAAACGCGAGGAGCGGGAACGTCAGGATAAGCCGCATGTATACTCCGGTGGTCCCCTCAGGATACAACCATACGGAACCCGCACGGACGTATCAAGAGGGTAGACCGGAACCGCCGGAGGTACCGTGAAGCCAATCAGAACGGAAGAACCTTCCGCCCATACTGTTCAGCCAACACTTCGGCCATCGCTACGTAAACAGCGCTCGCGCCGCAGATAATCCCGACATAGCCGGCGAGGGTGCCGATGGCATGGCTGCCGAGAAAATCGCGGAGCGCCAATAACGCGAACAACACGGTCAGGGACGCGAAGACGCACTGCAACCCCTTACCGCCGCGAAGCGTGCCAATGAACATGAAAAAGGTGAACACGCCCCACAATGCCAGGTACCAGCCCATAAATGCGAGCGGAGGCGCTTCGGTCCAGCCCAGGGTCGGCAAGACCCAGATGCCGACGAGGGATATCCAGAAAAAACCGTAGGAGGTGAATGCGGTCATCCCGAAGGTGTTGCCTTTGCGGAATTCGAGAATCCCGGCTATTACCTGCGCCAGTCCGCCGTAGCACAGGCCCATGGCCATGACAATCGAGGTGACGGGGAAAAACCCGGCATTGTGGAGGTTCAGGAGAATCGTGGTCATGCCAAAGCCCATCAGGCCCAGCGGCGCGGGGTTACCCAGCTTCACGTCGTTCATGGTCTCTCGCTTTCAACTAAAATAGGATACAGCCCCTGGATGCCCGGGGGAAAGGGGTTACCATTATGATGAATTTCTCATGTCGGAGCAAGGATGCTATTCAGCCAAGCGTCCAGTGGCGTCGGCACGGGTGCGAATGAGTTCGGCGACAATGCTGACGGCAATCTCGGCCGGCGTTTCCGAGCCGATGGCCAGCCCGATGGGCGAATGCACCCGGTCGAGGGCGTCCTGGTCGTGGCCAAGCGCCTGCATGCGCTCGTAGACGAGGTCGCGTTTGCGGCGGCTGCCGATCATGCCGATATAGGCGGCTTTGGTCCGGAGAGCATAATCGAGAACGGTGAGATCGTGCAGGTGGCCACGGGTGACGATGACGATATAGCAGTGGTCGTCGATGCCGAGGTCGGGCAGATCGTCAAAGGATTCAAGCAGGATGGGGGTGGCTTCGGGGAAGCGCGAGAGATTGACAAAGTCCTCGCGGTCGTCCAGCACCACTGTCTTAAAGCCCACCATGTCGGCGATGCGGGCCGTCTCCAGCCCCACATGGCCGCCGCCAAAGATGAACAGGGTGCCGTTGCCGCGCATGGGAATGCGGATGACGTGTTCTTCGTCGGCGTTGGGGTCGATGTCGTCCGTGAAGGTGACGGTGCGGCTGTCGCCGTTCAGCACATAGGTGAGGTAGCCCCTGCCGTTTTCCACATCGCAGCCGCGCGCGACCTCAAAGGCGGGCATGTCGCTTCGGGTGACGAGGTCGAGGAATATCGCCGCTTTGCCGCCGCAGACCATGCCGGCCTCGGCCGCGTCCTTTCCGGCCAAATCGATGGTAACGATGCGCCAGCCGCCCGAGGCGGCGAAGAGTTCCTTAGCCGTCTCCTGGGCCTTCGCCTCCATCGACCCGCCGCCGACGCTGCCAAGGATGGAACCATCCTCCTTGACCAGCATAACCGACCCGATGACGCCGGGGGCCGAGCCCTGCCGGTTCACGATTGCCGCCAGGACGAACGACTCGCCGCCGGCCAGAATCTCGACCGCTTCTTCCCAAATCGACTGCATGCCATCCCCTATACTGTGCCGTGACCGACGAAAAAGTGGGCGCACACCGCTTCAAGAACCGCCCCTCCGAGCGCCCGGGCCTTTTCCGATACGGTAAAACAATACGACTTTTCACCGCGTGGATCAATGTCGCCGATCTTCATCCCGGTCCGAACCAGGATGCCGGGGCGGATCATGCCGCGCACCACGCCCGGAATTGCCGCCTTCACCGGTTCGCCGTCCACCGTGCAGACGACGTCGCCGGCCGCGACCGTGTCGCCGATAGCCAGGGCGTCCTCCACCGTGCCGTCGGTGGGGGCGCGCAGGACGCGCTCGCGGGTATAGCCGCCGATATTGCCCGGGATGCCGGTGTTCGGTTCGGCAATGCCGCTCGCAAGAAGGCGTCCGAGGTTGTGGCCGCGCTGGGTCTCGACGACATAGTGGGCGTCCCGTCCGGCGGTAAAACCGGGACCAAGAGCGACGACGAGAGGCGCTTCGTCCTTCCGGGTTCCCAGGTTGCGCTTGGCGATGACCGCGTCTATACTGACAGCGGGCTGGAGCCGATCGAGCCAGGTCCAGTCGGGATCCACCGCGACGGCGATACGGCCGCGCTCCCAGGCATGGACCGACTCATCATCGGCGACGAGAAGCGTGGCGGCGACGCCTTCGACCGATTGCTCGCCGTCGTAAACCGCTTCGCAAAACGACACCGCCCGGCGCACCGCCATGGGCTGCGCGACCTCGAGCATAAGCAAATGGCGGAATCCGGCACGATACAGCCGTACCGCCACGCCGGTCGCCATTTCGCCCGCTCCCTTGATGATGATCGGGCGGTGAAACGGTGATTCGCTCTTCATAAGGATCCCCTCTGTGAAAGATACTGACTCGGTCAATCTCGGCCGCGAACTGCAGCGGTATCCCCATGGCCTAATATGCCTGGTCGGGGGCGGCGGCAAGACGACCTTATTGCATAGGCTCGGCAAGGCGCTGGCGGCCGGGGGCGATAGGGTTCTCTGTACCACCTCGACCCGCATGGCCGAACCGGGTCCGGAGGTGGGCATGCCGGTGCAGCTTGCCGACGATCCGCGCGATCTCCGCCTCCCGTCCGGCGGCCTGTTGCTGGCGGCGCGGCCGGGGGAGAGCGGCAAGGTAACCGGCTACACGGCCGAGGAATTGGACGAACTCGACCGGCGCGGTTTCGCCGACTGGATTCTGGTCGAAGCCGATGGCGCGGGGCGGCGTCCTCTCAAGGCTCCGGCACAGCACGAACCGGTCATCCCGTCCCGAACCGTGGCGACGATTGCGGTGGTGGGGCTGACGGGGATGCTGCACCCGTTCTCGCCCGACCGGGTATTCCGGTTCGAGCAGGCGGCTGCCATAACCGGGTTACGGGAGGGCGACGAAATCACGCCCGAGGCGGTCGCGGCTCTTATTACCCACCAGAACGGTCTCTTCCAGTATACCCCGTCTGGCGCGGTTCGGCTGCTCTTCTGCAACCAGGCCGACACGCCGGAACTGGTCGACGTCGGCCTCGCGGTGGCAGGCGCGTGCCGGTCCTCCGTGGACGACGCGTATGTCGGATCGCTACACACGACCGGGCTCAACTGCCTCGCCGCCGGGCCGGCTCGACTCCCTCTCCACGCGCTGGTGCTGGCTGCCGGCGGCGGGACGAGGCTGGGTGGCGGCAAACTGCTCCTGCCCTGGCGCGGGCGGCCTCTTCTTGCCCACGCGCTGGAGGCCCTGCTGGCGTCGGGGGTGGTGAATAGCCCGACGCTGGTGCTCGGCCACGACGCCGCGGCGGTTGCGGAAGCGGTGCGGCGCGAGTTTCCCGATAATAACGGAATAACGACGTTGGTCAATAGCGACTGGGCGGAGGGCCAGAGCACCTCGCTGCGGGCAGGGGTGCGCTCCATCCGTGAATCCCACCCGGACGCGGCTGCCGTCATGGTCGCTCTGGGCGATCAGCCCATGGTGCTTCCGGCGACGCTGCGGCGACTGGCTTTGGCGCATTGCCGTGCCGTCCGTGCCGACCCGACCCACCCCGCCACCGCGCCCCGTTACCGGGGCAGGCGCGGCAATCCGGTTATCTTGTCGCCCCGGCTCTTCGACGCGGTGGAGTCTGTGAGCGGCGATAAGGGTGCACGCGGCATCCTGGCGGAGCTGGGCGACCGGGTGCTCTTGGTGGATGTGGACGACCCCGGCGTCGTCGGCGATATCGATACGCCCGAGGCCTACGAGGCGCTCCGCTCTTGTTAGGCCCAAGACTTTACTGAATAACGCGCCCCGATTCTCACCGTCTAAACCGACAGCCCCCCCAATTCTTTTTCGATTGGTCCAACCTCCCGTAAGCCCCCACCCAGGGTGGTAGTGCCACAGAGACATCCACATTACCGAAGGTAATTGAAAAGGGCATTAAATTGGAGTGTCACTTTTGACACGTCGCAATGTGTTGAAAAATAAGGACATGCTTTAAATGTATCCGTTATGGGGTAAATTCAACTGGCATTTTTAGGTAAATATGGTATAATAAACATTGTGGTTTATAGGAAGCACGTCTTGCGGATAACAACCTTATTTCTTTTTTCGGCAGGGAGACTGACACGATGATTGGCTTTATCGGCCTCGGCGCCATGGGCGCGAAAATGTGCGCGAATCTTATCAAGAAGGGCTACCAGGTCACGGTCTACGATGTCGTCCCCGCCGCTGTCGACGGGATGAAGGCCCTCGGCGCGTCCGCCGCCGCCAGCCCCGCCGCCATGGCAGCCGAAGCGGATGTGGTCTTCACCTCCCTCCCCAACTCGGCCATCGTTGAAGACACGATGCTGGGTGCGAACGGTATCCTCGCCGGAGCCAAACCGGGCCTGTTTGTCATCGATCTTTCGAGCATCACTCCCCGGGTCATCCAGAAGCTGGCGAAAATAGCGGCCGAAAAAGGCGTCGACCTTATCGACGCACCGGTCAGCGGCGGCACCGCCGGCGCGGAAAAGGGTACCCTCACCATCATGGTCGGCGCGTCCGAAGCCCTCTTCGCCAAGGCGAAGCCGTATCTCGAATGTATCGGCACGAAGATCGACCACATCGGCGACGTCGGCGCTGGCGACACGGTCAAGCTGGTTAATAACCTCCTCTTTGGCTGCAACATGGCAGCCCTGGCCGAGGCGATGGTGCTGGGCGTTAAGGCCGGTCTGGCTCCGCATACCCTGTTCGACATCATTTCGAAAAGTTCCGGCTCGTCCTACGCCCTTACCGCCAAGTACGAGAACTTCTTCTCCAAGGGCAATTTTCAGCCCGGCTTCATGGTCGACCTTGAGTACAAGGATTTGCAACTCGCCATCGATACCGCCAAGGACGTCGGCATGCCGCTCCTTTTCGGCAACATGGCCCAGCAGGTCTACGAAGCCGCCCGCGCCAAGGGCTACGGCAAGGAAGACATGTCCGCCATCATTAAGCTTGCCGAAGAATTCGCGGGCGTGGAAGTCAGGGAAAAGTAAATCGATTTGGTACTCGCACAACCCGCCGCTTCGGCGGCACGCAAGAAATAGGACTCTTTTTCATGAACATCATTGAACGCATGCTCGCCGCCAAGGCCGGGCTTGGCCATGTGGAGGCGGGACAGGAAATAACGGTCTCGGTGGACCTCGCCCTGGCCCACGACGTCACCGCTCCCATCGCCATCCAGCAGTTCCGCTCCATCGGCGCGACCCGGGTCTACGACCCGGCGAAGGTGGTTTTTGTCATGGACCACAACATCCCCTGTTCCACCGTGGACTCGCGCCGCCAGCACCGCATCGTCCAGCAGTTCTGCGACGACTTCGGCACCAAGCTGTACAACCGCGCCGAAGGCGTTATCCACCAGTTGGCCTTTGAAGAAGGGCTGTACAACCACGGCGACATCGTCGTCGGCGCCGATTCCCACACCTGCACCGCCGGGGCCAAAGGCGCAATCGCCATTCCCCTCGGCTCGACCGAGACGGCGGCGGTGATGGCGTTGGGCGAACTCGATCTCGAAGTGCCTGAGACCCACATCATCCGCTTCCATGGTGAATTCGGCCCGTACGTGTACGGCAAGGACGTCATCCTCACGATAATCGGCCGCTTCACGACAAACGGCTTTACCGATAAAGCGGTTGTCTTTACCGGCGACGCTATCGCCAAACTGCCGCAGTCGGAAAAGATGACCATGGCCAACATGATGATCGAGATGGGCGCGATGATCGGCTATATCGACCAGGGCGGCGAAGACCTGGGCGAACCGGCCATCGTCCACGACATCCAGGCGTCGGAAATCGTCCCTGTCGCCGCCTGCCCGGCCAGTCCCGGCAATGTCAAGCCGCTGTCCGACGTCGCCGGAACCCGCATCAGTCAGGCAGTCCTCGGCTCGTGCACCAACGGCCGCTATGAAGATATGGCTATCGCCGCCGAGGTTCTTCGGGGCCGCACCGTGGCGGACGGCGTGACCATGGTTGTCGTCCCCGCTTCAAAGCGCATCCTCGACAAGATGGAAGAAAACGGCCTGACCAAAGTGTTCCGCGACGCCGGTGCGATTGTCACCAATCCCGGTTGCGGCCCGTGTTTCGGCGCGCATCAAGGCTTGCTGACCCCGGACGACGTCGCTGTCTCGTCCACCAACCGCAACTTCCCCGGCCGCATGGGCGATAAGGCGGCGCAGATTTACCTCGCCTCGCCCCGGGTTGTGGCGGAGAGCGCGGTGGCGGGCACATTGGTGGAACCGGGAACTGTGGTTCGGGAGGGCAAATAATGCAGACGACAACCGGCGCGGCCTTCCTGCTGCGTGACAATGTGGACACGGATCAAATCCTCCCTGGCTATGCCATGTCGTATCCGCCGGAAAAACTGGGCGAAGTGGCCTTGGCGGGAAGCGAGATTCCGGACTTTGCCAAACAGGTGAAGCCGGGCGACGTGATTATCGCGGGCGAAAACTTCGGTTGCGGTTCAAGCCGCGAACAGGCTCCGGTGGCACTGAAGGCGAGCGGCGTGGCGGCGGTGGTCGCCGGATCGTTTGCCCGCATCTTCCGCCGGAACGCCATAAACATCGGCCTGCCGGTGGTCGCGAGCCCCGAAGCGGCGGCGATTCAGGCCGAGGCGAAGCCGGGCGATCGCTTCCAGGTTGATATTGAGAACGCCTGCATCGTCAACACGACCCAGGGCAAGACCTACTCGCTCACGCCGCTGGCGCAGAGTTCGCTCGAGACGCTTCGTGCAGGCGGGCTGATGAACAAGGTGCGCGAAAAGCTGGTGGCGCGCGGGGAAAAGCTGCAAACACCGGCATAGAATAATAGATGAATTCTCGAACAGCATACGATGACTCGCCGCCCGCCTGGTCTGGTTGGATAACGGCAGCGTCCTCTCAACAAGGGTGATTATATCATGGCAAAAGCACGGCCGAAGACGGAAAAGATTATTCGTGACGACATCGAAGCCATCAGGGCGTACGAAGACGCCTATGGGGTGAAAATGCCCGGCCTCGACGACAAAGGCAATGTGGTTGACCTGCCCGAACCCTACCCGCGCGAAGTCGAGGGCGTGATGCGGGGCGGTTATCGCATCACCGAGCTTGGCCGTCAGGCGGCCGAGGACGGCATTCCTATTCTCAATCCCATTCTTGGCCGCAACTCGGCCGAGGAGACCTATACCGAATCCTGCGCCATGTACGACATTGCGGAAAAGTTCAATCGCACCATCTTCCACTTTGTCCACGCCGAAGCCACCCGTCACATCGACCCGCTGGCCGGGCGCGAACTTATCGATCAGTCGCGCGGCAAAGGCGGCATTACTCCTGCGGGCGAGCGCGAATTCGTGAAGATGGGCGGCGGCGCAAAGCACCCCATCCGCATCAACGCCACCGGCGACACCACCCACCTGAACGTCCTGAACGCCCTCGTCGCCGGTTTCGACGGCACCGACATCGGGCCGGTTATCCACGTCCACTTCGGCGGACGCGGCATCCACGATTTCCGCACCAAGGTTTTGAACGGTTATAAGGCGATTCAGATTTGCGGCGAAAACGGCATCTTCGCCCAACTGGACACCCACAAGCACATTAACAACATCATGGGTACCGACGGCATGGCGTTGGCGATGTGTCTGCTGGCCGAAGGCATGGCGGTCAAGGCCGGTTTGCCGTCGCACCTGTCCGGCATCCAGATGAATGTCGCCGGTATCAACGTCTTGGCCGACATCGCGCTCGTGAAGGCGTTCCGCGAGACCATTTGGTCCGAGTTCATCATCTGTGTCCCGGAGACCTTCCAGAACCCGCCCGCCGACCTCATCGCCGAGCAGGCGCACTTCGCCCGCATGGCCTATACCGCCAAGCTGGCCGGGGTGAACTTCTACCGGACCAAAGCGGCCGAGAACGTCGGCATCCCCACCGGCGACTCGATGGCGAAGTCACTGTGGGCAAGCTGGAACGTCTTCGACAACACCTACAAGATCAACATCCAGGATCCGTACATCGAAGCGCGTAAGCGGGAGATTCAACGGGAAGCCATGGCTGTCCTCACCGCCGCCCTGAAGTTGCCGCGCATGCTTCAGGCGAGCCAGATTACCGAATCGTTCTGGGACGCCTACGGCGAGGACGAGCTGATCGACATGATTGTCGAGGCAGGCAAGTCCGGCATTCTCGACACGCCGCGCGCCGGCGGTTGGGATTTGAAGCGCTACGTCAAGACCCACCGCGACTCCGACGGCATCCGCCGCTATATCCCCGGCTATACGCCCCTCGGCGTCGACGCCGACTATATGCCGCAGTCGAAGGAAGAGACCTCGGTTCCGCCCCAAGCGCCCATCACCCAGAAGTACAAGATTGTTCTCGCCACCGTTGGCGCCGACGCCCACGTGGTCGGCATCAATATGCAGCGTGAGGCATTCCAGGCCGCCGGGTACGAAATCATCTTCCTGCGCGGTATGAACCTGCCCGAGACCGTCGCCGATGTTGTCGCCGAAACGGGAGCGCAGGGGGTCGGCGTCGGCAACCTGCTTGGCCTTGGCCGCGAACTTTTCCCCCGCGTCGACAAACGGCTGAAAGAGCTTGGCCTTCGCGACAAGACGGTGTTGTTCGCCGGCGGTCGCATCGCCGAAAAGGAAGAAGAGCACGCCGCCATGGAAAAGATGATGAAGGACGAAGGCACCGGTTTCCTCGGCGTCGACGCTTTCTTCGGCCCCGGCACCGACTGCGAGAAATCGGTCGAGTTGGTCGGCAAGCTGCTTCGCGAAAAAGACACCGGCAAGTAAAAAATTACTCACTCATATCAATGATTTTGGAGGGTTGGCACCATGGAACAGAGCAACATCCGCGTCGTCATCATGCGTGGCGGCACCAGCAAGGGCATGTTTATCCGCGAAGAGGATCTGCCGCCGGCCGGTCCCGAACGTGACGCCATTATCCTGAAGGTTTTCGGTTCGCCCGACAAGCGCCAGATCGACGGCCTCGGCGGCGCGGATCCTCTGACCAGCAAGCTGGCGATTATCAAGAAGTCGAGCCACCCGGACGCGGACATCGACTACACCTTCGGCCAGGTTTCCTACACTGCGCCGATTATCGACTACTCCGGCAACTGCGGCAACATCTCCGCCGGCGTCGGCCCCTACGCGGTGGACGAAGGGCTGGTCGAGGTGACTGAGCCATTCACCACCGTCCGCATCATGAACACGAATACGGATAAGATCCTTATCGAAAAGGTCCTGGTCGAAAACGGCAAGGCCAAGGTGAAGGGCGACTACGCCATCGCCGGCGTTCCCGGAACTGGCGCGGAAGTGGTGGTCGATTTTTCCGGCACCGCCGGGTCCGCCACCGGCAAGCTGCTGCCGACCGGCAATGTCGTCGACACGATTGAGGTCGACGGCCTTGGGAAGATTGAAGCCTCGCTCGTCGACGCCGCCAACCCGGTGGTGTTTGTGCGGGCGAAGGATCTCGGCTGCACCGGCATCGAGACGCCAGCGCAGATCGACGAAAACAAAAAGCTCCTCGCACAGCTCGAGGAAATCCGCGCCAAGGGTGCGGTTATGATGGGCTTGTGCACGAACTGGAAGGATGCGGTCAAGACCATTCCCGCCTTCCCCATGGTCGCGTTTGTCTCGCCCGCGCAGGCATACAACGACTTCACCACCGGCAAAAAGATTGAGGAAACGGACGTTGACTTTGTCTCGCGTCTTCTCTTCATGCAGGTGACCCACAAGACATACGCCGGCACCGCCACCACCTGCACCGGCGCGGCGGCACGCATTGAAGGGACAGTTGTCAACGAGGCGATGAAGGCGAAGGACCGGGGCAAGGCCCTGGCTGTCCGCATCGGCCATCCGGCCGGCGTCATCGACCTGAATGTCGAAGCGGTGAAGGAGGGCAATGAGTGGACCCTCACACGCGCCGAGGTGAACCGCACGGCACGGCGCATCATGGAAGGCACCTGCTACTACGTCCTGTAAAGAACCGGAAACCAGCGTGTACGATTATCTGATCATAGACATAGGCTCCACCTATACCAAGCAGCGGTTGATCGACAACCACCGCCTGGTTGCCACGTGCCAAACGCCCACCAGCCTGGATGACGTCCGGGGTGCGATACGGGACGGCAGGGAGCGGATGGCACAGGACCTCGGCAAACTGCCTGAGGCGGCGCGGGTGTTGGCGTCGTCCAGCGCCGCCGGCGGCCTGCGGATGGTGGCGATGGGCTATATGGCCCGCGTCACCGCCCGGGCGGCCAAAGAGGTGGCGATGAATTCAGGCGCGAAGATTCTTGAAATCATCTCGTCCGAGGATCCGCCCGATTACCGCGTCCAGATCCTGATGGAGATTAGGCCCGACATCATTCTTCTCGCCGGCGGCACCGATTACGGCGACGAGGAGTCGGCGGTTGAGAACGCCAAGCTCATCATCGAGAGCAAGGTCGGGGCGATGGTGATTATCGCCTGCAATATCGTCGCGCAGCCGACGGTGGCGGCATTGCTGGAGGCGAACGACGTCCCGTGCGTCCGCGTCCCGAACATTATGCCCACCATCCACAAACTGAACGTCGACAAGGCGCGCCACACCATCCACCGTGAGTTCATCAAGCAGATCACCAAGGCCCCGGGTCTGGTCAAGATGCAGGCCGAACTGACGGACGAGCAGGTCATTCCTACTCCTGGGGCGGTCCTCTTGGCGTCGGAACTTCTGGCTAAAGGCGTCTATAACGCCGATGGTGTCGGCGGCGTCATCGTCGTCGACATGGGCGGCGCGACCACCGACGTGCATTCGGTCATCCCCGCCTATGCGTCGTTGCCGCAGGAGGAAATCGGCCTCATCGTGACGAACGTTAAGCAGGTCGCCTACCGCACAGTCGAAGGCAACCTTGGTATGCGGGTTAGTGCCACCGGGGTGACGAACTCGGTCGACCCACGGGAAATCCTCGCCCGCCAGGGCATTGTCGACGATGACATGGCCGAGCGGCTGAAGAAGTACTGCGAGATGCTGGAACGGAACACCGATTACCTCCCCGATTCGGCGGAGGAAAAAAGCTTCGACCACTACCTCGCCCAGACCGCTGTCGAAGAAGCGCTCAAGCGCCACGCCGGTCATATCGTCACCGAGGCCGATCCGCTCACCGGCGCGCAGCCCGGCATGCCGGTCGGACGCGATCTCCGCAGCGTTACCACCGTCGTCGCCGTCGGCGGTTATTTTGCCCACCGGCCGGAGGAGGAGACGAAGGAGATTGTCGCCAAGGCTTTGTCGCGGCGGGGTATCTCGCTCCTGCCCGAACACGCCGATGTCGTCGTCGACCGGGACTATCTGCTGTTCACCGCCGGCGTCATCGGCATGCACAGCGACATGTACGCATTCGATTTACTACGGAACTATTTTATAGCCAATCAATGAGGGAGTAGACCCATGGAACAACGCAAAGCATTACGGAAATTGCTGGCCGACAAGGCCATCCTCGTCGCCCCGGGCGCGCACGATGCCCTCTCGGCCCGCGTGGTCGAAAAGTGCGGCTTCAACGCCGTGTACATGACTGGTTACGGGCAGGCCGCCAGCGCCCTCGGTCAACCCGACATCGGCCTTCTCAGCATGACCGAGATGCTCGACCGCGCCCGCAAGATGGCGGCCGCCGTGTCCATCCCCGTCATCGCCGACGCCGACACCGGCTTCGGCAACGCCATCAACGTTATGCGCACCGTCCGCGAGTATGAGGCCGCTGGCGTCGCCGCGATACAGCTCGAAGACCAGGTCGCGCCCAAGCGTTGCGGCCACATGTCGAACCGCAAGGTCGTCTCGGCCGAGCAGATGATCGGCAAAATCAAGGCCGCCATCGCCGCCCGCCAGGACCCCGACCTCGCCATTATCGCCCGCACCGACGCCCGCACCGAGCACGGCATCGACGAAGCCATCCGTCGCGGCAAGCTCTACGAGGAAGCCGGCGCGGACATCATCTTTGTTGAATCGGTCGAGAGTGAAGAAGAGATGAAGAAGGTGCACGAGGCTATCAAGAAGCCCAGCCTCGCCAATATGGTCGAAGGCGGCCGCACCCCGCTTCTCCCCAACGACAAACTCGAGGCGCTCGGCTACAGCCTGGTCATTTACCCCACCGCCTCCACCTACGTCACCGCCAAGGCGATGTTCACCCTTTACGAAGGGCTGAAGAAGGAAGGCACCACCAAGGGCCTGCAGGACAGCATGATCGTCTTTTCGCAGTTCAACGATCTCGTCGGGCTGGGCGAATTCGGCAAGCTCTCCGACCAGTACGTCGTCGAATAATACGCATCAAATGGTAAGGCCACACACACAAGGAGAAAACATGCTAGGCATCAAGAACATCGGTATCCTCGTGACCGGCGATATCGCCAAGCCCGTCTCCGACGCCACCGCCATCCTCATTGACGACGGCAAGATCGTCAAGATGGGTCCCGACTCCATCCTGGACGGCGCAAAACTTGATAAGGTCATCGACGCCAATGGCACCACCGTCGCGCCCGGCCTCATCGACTCACACGTCCACCCGGTCCTGGGCGACTTCTCGCCCCGGCAGAGCATCCTCAACTGGATCAATTCCTCCATGCACGGCGGCGTCACCTCGATGATTTCCGCCGGCGAACCGCACACGCCCGGCCGTCCGAAAGATCCGAGCGGCACCAAGGCCCTCGCCATCGTCTGCCACAAGAGCGCCGAGAACGCCCGTCCGGGCGGGGTTAAACTCCACGGCGGCGCGGTCATCCTCGAGAAGGGTCTTGTCGAAAAAGACTTCGAGGAGATGGCGAAGGAAGGCGTCTTCATCGTCGGCGAAATCGGCCTCGGCTCGGTCAAGGATCCGAAAGAAGCGAACCAGATGGTGCAGTGGGCCCGGAAGAACGGCATGAAGGTGCAGATGCACACCGGCGGCACCTCCATCCCCGGCTCCAGCACCGTCACTGCCGACATGGTCATAGTCGCCGACCCCGACGTCGTCTCGCACGTCAACGGCGGTCCGACCTCCATCAGCGAGGCGGAAATCGACAAGCTGGTCGATACCAAACTGACTCTCGAAGTCGTCCAGTGCGGTAACTTCAAAACCATGCAGTACGCCGCCAACAAGATGAAGGAAAAGGGCCAGCTCTCGCGGCTCATCATGGGGAACGACTCCCCCTCCGGCACTGGCATCATCCCGCTGGGCATCCTCCGCAATATCGCCTACGTCGCCTCCATGACCGCCGTCTCCGGTGCGGAAGCGATCTGCTGCGCCACCGGCAACACGGCGAAGGTCTACGGGCTTAGCTGCGGCATTTTGGCCGAAGGCAAGGATGCGGACATCGTCCTTATGGACGCGCCCATGGGCGGCGTCGGCAAGACCGCACTCGAAGCAATCGAAGCGGGCGATGTCCCCGGCGTCAGCATTGTTCTCGTCGATGGTAAGGTGATGTTCTCCGCCAGCCGCAACACCCCGCCCGTCACCCGCAAGCCGACGGTGGCATAGGGTGGACGCCATGCGCGGACAACTCATCGCCGCTTTGCCCCGCCTTGCCGCCATGGTGTCGGGGGCGGCCGCCCTCGCCGATGCGGCTGGGGTAATTGTCGGCCATGCCGACGAGCGGCACGGCCAGCAGACGCTCCATGTCGGCAAAAGCGTCGCCGGACTGACGGCGGGCTTTACCGTCCCCGAGACGGTCGTCCCGCCGTGGGAAGGCGCGAAGTCGTATCACGTCTTGCCCATGGGCGAGTGCTTTCTCCTGCTCGCGCCGGGCGCGATGGAATCGCCTGACGCGGAACGGCTTCGGAAAGTGCTCGAGCATGCGCTTCCCCTCATCGCAAGGGTGGCGGGAGGGGAGGCGGTGTTGTTCGACCAGGACGGGCGGCGACTCTCGTCGGTCGATTCCACCGGCAAATCGAACCTTGAGTACGAAGGGCAGGTCAGCGCCCTGGCCCGGCAAAGCATGGAGTCGGGAAAAGCCGTCCTGGGCGATTCTACCTATATTGTCGGCGCGAAGGCGGTGCGTATTCCGGTAACGGAACGCTTCGGCATCGGCTTCAACAACAACGACTCGGTGGCGCAGCGCCAGCGCCTTATCGACAACATTTACGAAAACAGCACCGCCGACACGACCTTCGACGACATCGTCGGCGAGTCGCCGGAAATACTCCGACTCAAACGCGAGGGCCTTGATGCGGCGGAGTCGGACGACACGCTGCTGCTGGTCGGAGCGAAGGGGACGGGCAAGCGCACCCTCGCCCAGGCAATCCACAACGCCGGGCCGCGCCGCTCCAAGCCGTTTGTGACCGTCAACTGCGACGCGCTTGATCAGGACCTCCTTGCCGGTGCGATTTTCGGCTACGCCGACGCGGTTATCCGAGGCGTTATGCGCGGCCGGCATCCCGGCGCGATTGTCCTCGCGGGCGGCGGCACATTGTACCTGATGAACATCGACCGGATGGACCAGCAGGTGCAGGCCAAGCTGCAGCAGGCCTTGTCGAGCCGCAAGTTTTTCCCAGTCGGGGACAACGAGCCGATCGAACTCGGCGCGCGGGTCATCGTCTCCACCACTCACAACCTGGTGCCGCTTGTCAAGGTCGGCCGCTTCGACGAAGAGCTGTACACGCTGCTGGTACGGCGGGGCATTGTTCTGCCGGCGTTGTCGGTGATGCCGGAGATTATCGGCGATCTCGTCGGCGTATTTCTGCGCCAATTGAACCGGCAATACGGCACCCGCGTCGAAGGGGTGGACGACGAAGTCATGTCCATCCTGCAGGCCCAGCCGTGGCCGGCCAATGCCTGGGAACTCCGAACCTTTATGCAGACGGTCCTGGCGGGAATGGACGACTCGGTCATCGTCAAAAAGCACCATTTGCCGATGGGCCTGCTTGGCCAGATGCCTGCCGGAGCGGCGGGCGGCTCGGAGGAGGACTCGGTCTATGGCATGCTGATTCGGGATTACGAGGCGCAGATCATCAAGCAGGCGCTTCTCATGAACGGCGGCTCGCGGCTAAAGACGGCGGAACAGCTTGGCCTGTCGAAGTCGTCGTTGTGGCGGAAAATGAAGAAGCTGTATATCGATTGACGCGGTTTTTGAACCGTTATGGAAGTCTGGGCTTTTATAGGAGAAGAACATGGCAAATGTGGAAATCAGGAAAATCGTGACCACGGTCGAAGAAATCTTTGCCGAAGGCTTTGGCAAGATCGACAAGCCGATCAAACGCTGCGTCGTCGCCGCCGTGATTAAGAATCCCTTCGCCGGCAAGTACCAGGAAGACCTGACCCAACTCATGGACGTCGGGGAATACCTTGGCAAATATCTGACTGAAATCGCCGTCAAGACCATGGGCATCAAGCCGGAAGAGGCGGAGAGCTACGGCAAGGGCGCGATCATCGGCATTGACGGTGAACTCGAACACGGTGCCGCCATCCTCCACCCGAAGCTCGGCAAGCCCATGCGCGAAGCCATCGGCGGCGGCAAGGCCATCATTCCCTCGGCCAAGAAGGCGGGCGGCCCCGGCACCACGCTGGACGTGCCGCTGCACTACAAGGACGCGGCGTTTGTCCGCACCCACTACGACGCAATCGAAGTTAAATTGAACGACGCGCCGCACCCGGACGAAATCCTGGTCGCTGTCGCCGTCACCAATGGCGGCCGTCCGCACCCGCGCATCGGCGGTCTGCTGAAGTCGGAAATCAAGGGTGAAGACGGCCTGCGCTAGAGCTCCGTTGCACCGGCCCCCGCCCGCACGGCCCAACGGGCGGGCGGGGGACACCACACAAGATTGGAGAAGCACAGTGTCGGCACTGACTGATAAAATACAAGCCATGCAACCGCTCACCATGGGCGAGATGCTGGCGGTGGCACGGGAGTTTTCCGTTCCGGTCACGGATGTGGTCCTGGCGGAGGCGGAAATCCAGACCGGCATGGACCGGGAAGCAATCCTCGCGGCGGTGATGGAGGAATACGCCCACAACCTCCGCGCCCTGGAAATCGGCCTCGTGGACGGCGAGTCCATCCTGCTTGGCACAGTCGCCTCGCAACTGGCGAAGGTCGAAGGCCCGAAGTGCTTCGACGATTCATTCTTGGACGACGTCCTCCTTTACACCCTCGCCGCCCAGGTCGGCAATCATTGCATCGGCCTGCGGCCCTGCGCCGGGACGGGCGATTCCTGCCCCTATTCCGGTTTCATCATGGCAATGCAGAAAGCGGGGTGCGACAAGACCCGTATCGCCGAAGTCGCGGCGTTGTTCCTGAAAATCGGCGGTTTGTTCCGGGTCGGTAAAGTCACTACCGGCTGCAATATGGAAGGCTTCGGCGCAGGCGCCGCCGCGCTGGCAGCAGGCACTGTCGCCATGATGGGCGGCACGCCCGACCAGATGGAAAAATCCATGGTGCTGGCATTGTCCCCCACCATCGGCGTTCCCTGCACGCCGCGCGTGCTGGTTCCGGCCCTGTGCACCACCCACGTCGGCGGCGCGGCCTTGATCGGTATTTATTCGGCCAAGCTGCTCATGCGGGTCGACATCGACGTCAACGTTCCCATCGACGTCATGTTTGCCATGGCATCGCAGGTCCACCTGGAGTCGGCCAAGCACATTGTCCCCACCGTGGTCGACTTTATGGAACCGTTCTTTAAGCGAAAACCGCTGGTCGAGTCTTTGGTAAGCCAGGACGTGAAGGACGCCGAAGCGGCGAAGATTTCGGCAACGCTGGAAAATGCCAAGACCATCGCCAAGGATTTGGCCCGCAAGACGACTCCGATCACCAAGACTCTCGGTGAAGCGGTGGTTGGCGGCAGCAGCCAGGCGGTCGGCTCGCCCACCAATGCGGCCCGCATCGCCCACGCGTTGGCGAAGGGCAAAATCAAGAAGGTTATTATTGAACTGTATCCCGAACTGTTCGCGCGCCGTGCCATCAACGTCCCTGGTGTGCTTATGGGCGCGGTGTTCGGCAGCCCGACCAGCGATTACAAGATGTATAACGAAGCGGTGCAGAAGGTCAAGGACATGGGCATCGAGGTCGAAATAGTCGAAGGCCATGTCGAACAGATCCAGAAGATCACCATCGTCTCCGACGAGATGACCGCCTGGGTCGACACCCTTAACCGTGGCGGCGGCCGCGTGAAGCTCCGCGACGCCAGCCCGTCCTTGGAACAAGCGACACAGGCCGCGAAGGACATGGGTATCGTTCTGGCGGAGTAACGCGGTAGCAAGCGATTGAAATATCACGATGCCTTCCGGGGCGTGGTCCCACGTTTCCGGAAGCGTCTCAAAAGCGAATACAACGTAATCTCGAAGTGTCGCCGGGCTGGCGAATGCGTCGCCAGCCAGCCCGGCGGCGTTGCGTCTTGAGTGGCCGCAGGGGCGTGAGTGCACGCCGTGCGGGATCGGGTACATTTCTCGTTGCAACAGAAACAGGAGGTTTACGTATGGCAGAAGAAAACCAGGCGGCCGCTTCGGCGCAGGAAATCGAATCCGGCGGCGAATCGCTAGAATACGTCGCGTCATCGGTTCCGGATTCAAAGCGGAAGTCGCTTATCAGTCTTACCTTCGTCCTGGCCGGCTATCCCATCGCCTTGTCCAACTTCGTCATCGGCGGCAAGGTTGGGGTCGGTCTTACCTTCTCGGACGCCATCTCGGCGCTCCTGGTCGGCAACGCCTTCCTTATTCTTATCGTTATCCTGACCGGCCTCCTCGCCTTCCGTACCGGCCTGTCGACCTCGTTCCTCTCGCGGCGGGTGTTTGGCATCAGCGGTTCGGCCATTTTCTCGGTGCTGCTGGCCCTGTCGGCCGTCACCTGGGTCTCGGCGAACGGCGATATTTTCGCCCGGATGATTCCCGCCACCTTCTCCTGGTGGCCGTTGTCTGTGCCGATTACGGCGGTGCTGGTCATTCTTATGTGGATGCAATCGGCGGTACGCGGCTATAAGGGATTGCAGTTCGTGAGCTATCTTGGCGTTCCGGCCGCAATCGTCATGGCGGTCTGGGGCGTCGGGGCGATGTTGCAGGTCCATTCCATTGCCGACCTTACCCCCTACATCCCGGCAGAGCCCATCACCTTCGCCTCCCCCACCTCGCAGATTGTCGGCGGCTGGATCTTTGGTGCGGTTATTACGCCGGACGTGTGCCGGTATGCGAAAAGCCGCGCGCATGTGGTCTTTGCCGGGTTTATCGCCTTTCTTCTGGGCTGTTTCGGCCTCCAGTTCGCCGGGGCGCTGGTCGCCATCGCCACCGGCAGCGGCGACTTCATCGTTGCCATGGCCGGCCTTGGGCTGATCGTCGTCGCGTTCATCTGCGCCATCTTCTGCCTGTGGACCACCCAGGACAACAACATCTATGGCGCGTCGTTGGCCTTGCAGAACGTCATCACCAACACCACGTACAGCGGCAAAATCAAGCACTGGCACATCGCCATGGTGATTTCCATCCTGGCCGCCATCCTTGCTTATCTTGGTATTTACACCTATTTGAGTCCGGCGATTTCGGTCCTGTCGGTGCTCTTCCCGGCGTTGCCCGGCTTGCTGCTGGCCGAGGTGTTTATCGTCCGCAATCCGCAGCACCACACCAACGTGAACCCCCGGGCGATTATCGCCTGGATATGCGGCGGCGTCGTCGGATATCTGGCGCTCCGCTATAACTGGTTTGTGCCGCCGGTCCTGAACATGGTCGCCAGCGGCCTTGTCTACGCCATTCTCATGAAAGGCGCGCCGAGGACGTCGGATGAAGAAATCACCATGTAACATACGATCGGTATCACCTGATTTCCCGTAGCAACGCAGGCTCCATGCAGTGGCCGCCGCCGGTGAACCCGGCGGCGGTTTTTCTGAGGGGATAAGCTTTGGTCGGCGAACGCGGGTGGCGGTTAGGCCAACAGTAACAGGCTGAGCGCCATCACCGCCATGCCGGTAACAGCCCCATAGATCGACAGGTGGTGTTCGCCGTATTTTTCGGCCGAGGGCAGGAGTTCGTCAAGCGAGATGAACACCATGATGCCGGCGACTCCCGCCAGGACCATGGCGGACAAGGTAGGCGTCATGAAGGGGCGCAGGACCAGATACCCGACAAGCGCGCCAAGGGGTTCGGTCAAGCCGGACAGGAATGACCACTTGAACGCCTTTACCTTGTCGCCGGTGGCGTAGTAGATCGGCACAGAGACGGCGATGCCTTCCGGGATGTTGTGGATGGCGATAGCGATGGCGATGGACAGGCCGATGCTGGTGTCTTCGAGGGTCGACATGAAGGTGGCGAGGCCTTCGGGGAAATTGTGGATGCCGATGACCAGGGCGGTCATGGTACCCATACGCATGAGTTGGCGGGTGTTGCCTCTTCCCGGGCGGTTGCGGCCCGACGCTTCGGCCCGGGCGGATGCGGCGGCTTCTTCGTCCTCGCGCATCTCCTCGACCCGCTTGACCTCGTGCGGGTTTTCCACCTCTGGCACAAGCTTGTCGATAATGCCGATAAATACCATGCCGGCGAAAAACGCGCCAATTCCCAGCCAATTGCCCCGGGACACGTCGCCGGTCGCTTCAGCCAATTCGGTCAAGGCGCCGGCCAGCAATTCGACAAAGGAGACGTAAATCATTACCCCTGCCGAAAAGCCCAGCGATGCCGCCAGAAAGCGGGTATTAGTCCTGTCGGCAAAGAAGGCGAGCGCGCTGCCGATGCCGGTCGACAAGCCCGCCATAAGAGTAAAACCAAACGCTATCAGTACATTGTTGTCCATTGGCTGTCCCTGTCGTCGGGCCACTAAGCCCTACTCTAGATCGCCCAGCCTCACCCCCATGCGTTCCAAAATGCGTTGCGCATCGTCGACCGAATAGTACTCGACCACGATGCGGCCTTTGCCGTCCTTGTCTTCCACCACCACCTTGGAGCCGAAGTGCCGCCGTAAACGGTCCTCGAGATCGGCGACATGGGGCGGAAGCACCTTCTCCGGCGTTGTGGTGCGGTTCTTTTCCTTCTTCAGGTCGGCGACCAGCTTCTCGACCTGGGCGGTGCTGAGCCCTTCCTCGACGATGCGCCGGGCCAGCTTGATTTGCAGGACCGGATTTTCGAGCGCGGCCAGCGCCCTGGCTTTGGTCGGTTCGAGTTCCCGCACCGCTACCATCCGTTTGACCTCTTCCGGCAAGGTGAGGAGGCGGATGCGGTTGGTGATGACCGAGCGGTAGCCGGAGCCTTTGTTCAGGCGCTTAGCCACTTCTTCGTGGGTGAGGCCCAGCTTCGACACCATTTCATCGAAGGCGGCTGCTTCCTCGATGGGATTGAGGTCTTCGCGTTGCAGGTTTTCGACCAGCGCGAGTTCGCGCATCCGCGCGTCCTCGACCCGCATGAGGCGGACCGGGACGGTCTCGCGGCCGAGGATATCCCGCATGGCGCGGAGGCGGCGTTCGCCGGCGATGAGTTCATAGCCGCCGTCCTGGCTCAGGCGCACCACCAGCGGGTTGATCAGCCCGTCTGTTTCGATGGAGTGCGCCAGTTCCTCGAGGCGCTGCTGGTCGAAGTCGTGGCGCGGCTGCCAGCGGTTGGCGATGATGCGGTCGACCCGCAGTTCCCAGACGCCGTCGCCGCCCTCTTTTAGGGGCGCGTCCCGCTCCGCCACCGGCGGTGCGGCTGGTATAAGGCTTTCGAGGCCGCGCCCGAGTCCACGCACTTTCGCCATTAGGACACCTGTCCGCCGCTGGGGAAGTCGGGCTTGTCCAGCGTCACCAGCGAGATGGTATTGTCGGGGCCGTGGGCGGCCAGGAGCATGCCGTTCGAGAGTTCGCCCCGCAGCTTGCGCGGTTCGAGGTTGTCGACCACGACGATGCGGCGTCCGACCAGGGCTTCGGGTTCGTAATAGGCGCGGATGCCGGCGCAGATCTGTTTCTCGCGGTCGCCCAGGCGGACCTGAATTTTGATCAGCTTGTCGGCGTTCGGGTGCGGTTCGGCCTTGATGATTTCGGCGACGGTGAGGCGAATCTTGGAAAAGTCGTCAAAGTTGCAGTAGGTCACGCCTTCGGGGAGCGGGGCGGGGCCTGGTT
>JAJPXZ010000075.1:8534-23777 GCA_021205245.1 Planctomycetaceae bacterium | reverse complement strand
AAAGAAAATTTCGTACGTAAGAAACCCCACATCAACGTCGGCACCATCGGCCACGTCGACCACGGCAAGACCACCCTCACCGCGGCCATCACCGCCGTGTCGGCTGCCCAGTTCGGCGGCGGCAAGGTCATCTCCTATGACGAAGTCGCCAAGGCTTCCGAGTCGCAGGGCCGCCGCGACCCGACCAAGATTCTCACCATCGCCACCTCGCACGTGGAATACGAGTCGGCCGAACGCCACTACGCCCACGTCGACTGTCCCGGCCACGCGGACTATGTCAAGAACATGATTACCGGCGCGGCGCAGATGGACGGCGCCATCCTCGTCGTCGAAGCCCCGTCCGGCCCGATGCCCCAGACCCGCGAACACATCCTGCTCGCACGTCAGGTCGCTGTGCCGAAGATCATCGTCTTCTTGAACAAGTGCGACCTCATGAAGGACGAACCGGACCTCGTCGACCTGGTCGAGATGGAAGTCCGCGACCTCCTGACCAAGTACGGCTACCCGGGCGACGACGTGCCGATTATCCGTGGCTCGGCCCTGAAGGCCATCGAAGACCCCAAGGCCCAGGACACCGGCGTTGTCGAACTCCTGAACACCATGGACCAGTACTTCGACATTCCGGAACGCGAAGAAGACAAGCCGTTCCTGATGCCGATCGAAGACGTGTTCTCCATCAAGGGTCGCGGCACCGTGGTGACCGGTCGTATCGAACGCGGCACCGTCAAGGTCCAGGACAAGATTGAAATCGTCGGCCTTGGCGAAACCCGTGACACGGTCTGCACCGGCGTCGAGATGTTCCAGAAGACCCTGGACAAGGGCATGGCCGGCGACAACGTCGGCGTGCTGCTGCGTGGCGTTGAAAAGAAGGACGTCACCCGTGGTATGGTCCTGGCCGCACCGAAGTCCATCCTGCCCCACAAGAAGTTCCTGGGCGAGGTGTACGTCCTGACCGCTGACGAAGGTGGCCGTCACACGCCGTTCTTCACCGGCTATCGTCCCCAGTTCTACTTCCGCACCACCGACGTGACCGGCATGGCCCTTCTGCCGGAAGGCGTGGAAATGGTCATGCCTGGCGACAACGTTCAGATGAACGTCGAACTGCTGACCCCTATCGCGATGGAGTCGCAGCTTCGCTTCGCCATCCGTGAAGGCGGCAGGACCGTCGGCTCCGGCGTCGTGACCCAGATTATTGAAGAGTAAACAGCATGACCACGGTCAGGGAGAACCTCGAAAGGGGTTCTCCCCCGGCCATTTAATACAAGCTTTTGTGGTGGTTGGAATTACAGGGGTGTAGCTCAATTGGCAGAGCACTGGTTTCCAAAACCAGCGGTTGGGGGTTCGACTCCCTCCGCCCCTGCCATTTCACTCGGTGGGTAATGCGGTTTGAATTATTCATTATTAATTGAATAAAGGGGTTGCTGTGTACAAGGCTGGTCAGGGAATGCCGTCTCGCATCGGCACCATGTTGGTGGGTGTGTTGATCGCCGCCTATACGTCGTATAGCTGGTTCCGCTGGCACCCGTTCTCGCCCGTGGGCCGTTCGACTTCGGCTTTCTCGGTCGATCTGGTCGTCTCGCTCGTCCTGCTGGTCGGCGTTGCGATCCTTTTCGCCTGGCTTTGCTTCCGCTCCCCCAAGTCCGCCGATTACCTTATCGATATGGACGACGAACTGCGCAAGGTGGTATGGCCGTCGGTCATGCCTCTTTTCGATCCCAAGACCGAGGCCTGGGGATCGACCTACGTGGTCATTGTCTGCGCCATTCTGTTCACGATTTTCATCTGGCTGGTCGATCTCATCCTTCAATACGTGATCACCTACGGCTTGTTCGGCAAAATCCTGTTCGCCTAGAGCGGGAAAAGGAGATCGCGTCATGGACGAAGACGAAGAATTTGAAAGCGAGCGCGTGCCGACCTGGTACGCTCTGAAAGTTCAGCCCGAACGGGAAGAACGCATCAAAAATCTTATCGCGGAAAAGATCCGCAACAAGGGGATGGGCGATGTAATCCGCACCATCCTCATTCCCACGGAAAGCGTGTCCGAAGTCCGCAAGGACGGCAAGAAGCGCGTCGTGGATCAAAAGACCTATCCCGGTTACCTGTTCATTGAAATGGACATGGATAACGACGACGCCTGGTACATCATCACCGAAACCGCCGGCGTCTCCGGTTTCGTCTCCGCCGACCCGCGTAAGCCCCAACCGCTTCCGGACGACGAGATGGACCGTATCCTCAAGGTCATCGACGACGGCAAGGAACGGCCGAAGCCGAAGGTCGAGTTTGAGGCGGGAGAACAGGTCAGAATCAAGGAAGGCCCGTTTGGCTCATATGAGGGCGTGGTTGAGGAAGTCTACCCGGACCGCGGCCAGCTCAAGGTCAACGTGTTTATCTTCGGGCGCTCGACGCCTGTTGAACTGGGGTATCACCAGGTGGAGCGCGTCTAGACCAACCGGGCGTGACTGGCTGGCGATTTTATCGCCGTGCAGTGACGATCCTGTTGCGAGACGCTCTTGGTAGGGAGCTTTTAGGCGCTGCCGCTTCTCACCCGGTTTTACTATAAGGGACGGTTCTTGCCGTTCCGGCCAATGGACGAGAGTTGTTGTTTATCGTCCGTTGTTACTTGTACATAGCAGTTTTGGAGCAAGTCATGGCAAAAAAAGGCAAGGAAGTAGTCAATAAAATCAAGCTCCAGTGCCCTGCCGGCGCAGCCACCCCGGCCCCGCCGGTCGGCCCCGCGCTCGGCCAGGCGCAGGTTCCGGTCGGTGAGTTCGTGCAGCGTTTCAACGCCGCCACCGCCGACAAAAAGGGTATCGTCGTCCCGGTCGAAATCTTCGTCTACTCCGACCGTACCTTTGACTTTGTCGTGAAGAGCCCGCCCGCGGCGGCGCTCCTCAAAAAGGCCGTCGGCATCGATTCCGGTTCCGGCACCCCGAACAAGGCCAAGGTCGGCAAGGTGACCCAGGCGCAGTTGGCCGAAATCGCCGAGACGAAACAAGCCGATCTCAATGCCCGCTCGGTCGACCAGGCGAAGAAGATCATCGCCGGTACCGCCCGCAGCATGGGTATCGACATCGCCGACTAGTGGTACCTCAAATGATATCGGGCTTCGACGGCGGCAGGTAAGGGGTTATTGGGTAATCCCGCGCCGAATGACCGCTGGAAGCCGGGTGGGGCAATTTGCCGCCGCCCTGGCGTGAAAGCCCTGGAGAAAAAAATGGCAAAGCAGCACAGCAAGCGTTTCCGGAAAGCCTCGGAAAACCACGACCGCAACAAGCCGTTCATGGTTGCGGACGCGGTCGCCCAGCTTAAGGAACGGGCTTCGGCCAAGTTCGACGAAACGGTCGATCTGGCCATCAAGCTCAAGATCGACGCCAAGCAGGCCGACCAACTGGTTCGCGGCAGCTTGTCCCTCCCCCACGGCATCGGCAAGTCGATGCGCGTCGTGGCCTTCGCCGACGGCGACATGGCCGAGGCGGCCAAGGCCGCCGGCGCTATCGAGGCGGGCGGGCAGGAGCTGGTGGACCGTATTGCCGGCGGCTGGATGGATTTCGACGTCGCGGTGGCGCACCCTTCAATGATGCGCTTCTTGTCCAAATTGGGTAAGGTGCTTGGCCCCAAGGGACTGATGCCGAGCCCGAAGTCGGGCACGGTGACCGACAAGGTCGCCGAAGCGGTCGCCGAATTCGCGGCTGGCAAGATCGAGTTCCGCAACGACAAGGAAGGCAATGTGCACATGGTCGTCGGCAAGGTATCGTTCGACGCCGACAAGTTGGTGGACAACATCAACGCCGCCATCGCGCACATCAAGGCCATCCGTCCCCAGGCGGTCAAGGGTGAGTACATGTCGGGCGTCTTTATCGCCTCCACCATGGGCCCCGGTTTCCGGATCGTCAATCAAGCCGAACCCGCCGCCGCCAACAACTAGTAGTCGCGGCAGCAGGGACAACAGTGGTATTTATTGGGAGTTGGTTTCATGCCTAACAGGATAAACGTACTGCAGGTCGAGCAATACAAGAAGCTGCTGAAAGACGTCGGCTTCGTGATTGCCGTCGGCTATCCAAAGCTCAACGTGGCCGGAATTGACGAACTGCGCGGCAAGCTCGAGGGCATGGGTTGCTCCATGCTTTTCGTCCGCAACCGCCTCGTCAACATCGCCATGAAGGAGCTGGGGCACGGCGAAGTAAAGGATATTTGCAAGGAACAGACAGCATTTGTCTGGGGCGAGGATCCAGTATCCACCGCCCGCTTCCTTGTAGACTTCCGCAAGGAACACGCCGAGCTTCAGTTGCACGGTGCGCTTCTCGAAAAAGCCATCCTGGATACGAAACAGGTCATTGAGCTTTCCAAAAGCCCCACCAAGGAAGAGCTCAAGTCCATCATCTCCGGTCAGATTCTCGCTATGGGCGGCAAGCTCTCGGCGCAGCTTCTTGCCGGTGGCGGCCTGGTCGCGAGCCAGATCGAGAAGATCGCCAAGGGAGACGAGGAAGCCGCGTAAAGGCGCCCGTCTTCATTACCCGTTATTATTTTCCGGTAGTATCTTTTAGAATTAGCGCTTTTTAAATAGAGATTGGTTCCTCTCTGCGTTTTACGGTTATTATTGGAATAGACCGAAAAGCGCAGGTGAAGGCTCACATTTAATTTAAAACGCTATAGGGAGAAGTTGCAATGTCGGCTGAAAATCGTGAATGGAATGCGGATCTCAAGGCGCTCGGCGACAAGATCGTTGGTCTCACCCTTCTGCAGGCCAAGGAACTGTCGGACTATCTCAAGGAAGTCCACGGCATCGAACCCGCCTCCGGTGGCGCGGTCATGATGGCTGCCCCCGCGGCTGGCGCCGGCGACGCTGGCGAAGAAGCCCCGTCGGTCATGGACGTCATCCTCAAGGCTGTTCCGGATTCCACCAAGAAGATCTCGGTCATCAAGGCGGTCCGCGAAATCACCGGCCTCGGCCTGAAGGAAGCCAAGGACCTGGTCGAAAAGGCCCCGAGCCCGGTCAAGGAAAAGGCTTCGAAAGACGAAGCGGACAAGCTCAAACAGCAGCTTGAAGAAGCCGGCGCTGAAGTCGAATTGAAGTAATTGCACCAAGCTATTCTGCATCGGCGTCCGTCTGCGAGGCATTTCGCGGCGGACGCCGTCTGCGGTTTCGAACAACGGTTGTGGAGCCGCTATAAAATCCACCCAGGGTGTAGTTTTGCCCCATGAGCGGTACATTAAAATACGGTGGCGTTTCATACGTGACACGCGGCGTTCCAGCGCTTTCATCTGCGCTTTTGCCGCCGCGACGCCAGCCGCCGTCCTCTCCGGGTTTGCCGGTCGAGTGACGGCCTCAACTTGAAAACTCTTGGCCCTGCGCGGGCAGCGCCCAAGCGCCGCCCCAGCAAGCCGAAGCAATATATACCCATAGCCAGTGCGAGGAACCACATGAGCCAGGAAATTCGCTACTACGGAAAAGCTTACCGCACTCTGCCGTTGCCGGATCTCATGGAGACGCAACAGCGTTTTTATGCCGACTTCTTGCAGATGGACACGCCGCCGCAGGAGCGGAAAAACGACGGCCTGGAAGCCGTTTTCCGGGAGGTTTTTCCCATCGAGTCCTACGACGGCTCGGTCAGCCTCGAGTATCTGGAGTACCAAATCGGCGAGCCCCGTCATACCCCTGACGAGTGCCGCGCCCTCCGGTTGACCTATGCCGGCCCGCTGAAGATCAAGGTCCGCCTCACCGGCAAGGTCGCGGTTGAGGAATGGGTTTACCTGGGCGAAATTCCGCTCATGATCGGTGGCGGTGAATTTGTCGTCAACGGCGCGGAACGCGTCATCGTCACCCAGTTGCAGCGTTCGCCCGGGTGCGACTTCTCCTCCGAAGTCCACTCCTCCGGCAAGCGGTTGCACTCCTGCCGCATCATCCCCGAACGCGGTTCGTGGATTCAGGTCGAGGTGACCTCTAAGGATCAACTCAATATCCGCATCGACCGGTCGGGCAAAATCGCCGCGACCACGTTCCTGCGCGCCCTCGCGGTCGAGATGGATCCCCAGACCAACCTGCCCGTCGTCTACGACATCGGCAAGTCCACCTCCGGCGGTGAAGGCAGGCGCATCGAGCAGTGGTCGCCCATTCTCGACTCGGACGACGACATTCTCCGCGCTTTCCACCCGGTGGTCGATTATCCCCTCACCGAGGAGACGCTCGACGATCTCGACAAAATGGAGCGGGAAAACAAGCCCCTGCCGCTGTGCGTATCGCGCGTCGTCGATTACGCCAATTGCCAGGTCATCATTCCCTCCTGCGCCCGCCTGACCCGCGCGGCGTTGGAACGCCGTATCGAAGACGGTTCGCCCAAGGGCGCTGAAAAGCCCACCGTCTTCTCGAAGCTGCGCGAAGCCGGCGTCGCCACGCTGGAAGTCATCGGCTCCATCGACGAAAACGGCAACTTCGAAGGTCTCGAGGACGAACTCATCGCCAACACCCTCCTCGACGACCGCGAACGCATCGAAGAGTGGGGCGGCAATGTCATCCGCGACATCCTCCGCGCCTCCGACGCGATGAAGAAATTGAAGACGCTTCTCGCTGGCGGCGATTCGTCGTCGGTGGAAATCGTCGCCCGCGCCGTGCGTGACGCCATGGTCTCGGCCCGCGACGGCCGCGAGTCCAAGCCGCGTTCAGTCGGCGCCTTCTTTATTGAAGATGTCGACGGCGACCGCGAAACGCTGGACCAGATCGAGCAGAACGTTCTGGCCGGCCTCATGAACGACCTCAACATGCGCGACGAGCTTTCCGAAGGCGGCGACGCCAAGAAGCTCGAGGAAAACGTCTTCAACCGGATCGCCTGGCGTATCGCCTGGTCCGGCGGCCTCGACCGCGCCCAGTACATCTGGTCGCTTCTGGAAATCTACAAGCGGCTCCGCCCCGGCACTCCGGCCAGCCGCGACAAGGCGCAGGAGTTGTTCTTCGAACGCTTCTTCGACGAAAAGCGCTATTCGTTCGGCGAGATCGGCCGTTTCCGCCTGAACCGCAAGTTCAACATCCGTGACGACGAGCGCATGACCATGTCGGGCATGGATTTCCTGAACATCTGTCACTACCTGCTGAAGCTGCGCGCGGACGAGGGCCAGATCGACGATATCGACCACCTCGAAAACCGCCGCATCCGCACCATCAAGGATCTCGTCATGTCGGAGCTGCGTTCCGCCATGGTCAAGCTCCGCCGCTCCACCCGCGAGCAGATGGTCATCAAAGCGGCCGGCAACGAACTGGCCAACCTCGCCGACATGTTCGGCTACGACATCCTGAACCCGGGCGATACCGAACTGACCCGTGGTTCCGTCATCAGTGAGGTCGACTACAAAGCCGCAGTCAAGAAGTGGGGCTCGTCCGCCTTCGAATCGAAAAAGCGTCCGCTCAAGCTTCTCGTCGCGGTCAAGCCCGACCCGCAGTTCCGTATCCCGGTCGGCAAAATCCTGACCGAAGCCGAGGTCGAGTCCCTGAAGCAGGAGGATTCGAAAGCCGAATTCGCCGAAATGCCGAACAAGGACTGGCTCATCATCGATCCGGTCGAGACCGACCTGATCGAAGGCGACATTATTTCGGACGAGGATTACCAGGCGGCCCAGCGCAAGCACGGCATCAATTCGTTCCAGGCCTTGACGCTCGGCCTGAAAAAGGGCGACGGCGTCGACGGCGGCCTCTACCGCGCCTATCAGGAAAAATACGGCCCCATCCCCGGGATGGCTCTGCAAAACCTGATTCGTCCGCACCAGCTCCTGAACGCGGTGACGATTTCCGCCGCTATTGAATACTTCTTCGCCCGTGGCGAACTGTCGCAGGTCGTCGACCAGTCTAACCCGCTGTCGCAGCTTGTGCATGAGCGGCGTCTTTCCGCCCTCGGCCCTGGTGGTCTGAACCGGAAGCGCGCCGGCTTCGAAGTCCGCGACGTGCATACCTCGCACTACGGCCGTATCTGCCCGGTCGAGACGCCTGAAGGCACGAACATCGGTCTGATCGTCTCGCTCGCGAACTACGCGGCGGTGAATGAACTCGGTTTCCTCATCACCCCGTACTTCGAGGTGAAGGACGGCCACATCACCGACAACATCGCCTGGCTCCGCGCCGACGAGGAAGACAATCACTATATCGCCCAGGCCGACGTCGAAGTCGACGAAAAGGGCAAGATCCTGGTCGACCGCCCGATCTGTCGTCACAACGAAGACTTTATGCACTGCAACGCCGACCAGATAACCCTGGCCGACGTCAGTCCCAAGCAGCTTGTCGGCATTTCGGCGTCCTTGATTCCGTTCCTTGAGCACGACGACGCAAACCGCGCGCTCATGGGTTCGAACATGCAACGTCAGGCCGTGCCGCTGGTCCGTCCCGACATTCCGCTGGTCGGCACCGGCATGGAGCGGGACGTTGTCCGCCACTCCGGCATGGTGGCTCACGCCCGCGAAGACGGCGAAGTGCTGTACGCGGACTCGCTCCGTATCGTCGTTTCGTCCAATGAACTGACCTCGGGCAAGCGCGTCTATCGTCTGCACAAGTACAAAGGCCTGAACGACGGCACCACCCTGAACCAAACGCCGCTGGTGCGTGCGGGCGACATCGTCAAGAAGGGCGACCCGCTGACCGAAGGCGCGGCAACCAAGGGCGGCGAACTGGCGCTCGGTAAAAACATCATGGTTGCCTTCCTGTCGTTCGAAGGCTGCAACTTCGAGGACGCGATCCTCGTCTCGGAAAAACTTATCCGCGACGACGCCTATACCTCGGTCCACATCGAAGAGTTCTCGTGTGAAATCCGCGAGACCAAGGTCGGCGCGGAAGAAATCACCCGGGACATCCCCGGCGTATCGGAAGCCGCGCTCGCCAATCTCGACGACACCGGCCTGATTCGCATCGGTACCAAGGTCGAGCCGGGCGACATCCTCGTCGGCAAGATTGCGCCGAAGGCGAAGTCGGAATTCTCGTCCGAAGAAAAGCTGCTCCGCGCCATCTTCGGCCGTGCCGGCGAAGACGTCAAAAACGATTCCCTCATCGTGCCCCCCGGCACCGAGGGCTATGTCATCAACGTCAAGCGCTTCTCCCGCCGTGGCGTCGGCGCGATGTCCTCGGACGTCGATCCGGAAGCCGGTCTCGCCCGCGCCCTCGAGGCTCTGGGCGAAATGGGCGGCGATGTCGAGACGACCGTCCCCGCCGCCGCGCTTGGTGAAGAGTCCATCGGCTCCCGCCGGGCCGATTCGAAGACCGGGCAGGAGGCCGCGGTCAAGTCCGCCATCAAGCGGCTCGAGACCACCACCCGCGAGAAGATCGTGGAGGAAATCAACCTCAAGTTCAAGCGCCTGACCGAAGCCCTCGGCGGCGCGCCGGTGAACAAGAAAACCGGCAAGGTGCTGAAGATTCCGCGCCAGGCCGATTACGAACGCATGATGGAACTGCAGGAACAGTGCCAGTTCGGCGATCTCGAAACGCCCGCCTCCAAGCGGGACCGGGTCAAGTCGATCTGCCTCGAGCACGACCGCCGCATCAGCTTCCTGGAAACGCGCTGCGAAGTGGAAGTCGGCCGTCTGCGCCGTGGCGACGAACTCCGTCCCGGCGTGCTGGAACTGGTCAAGGTCTACGTCGCGGTCAAGCGCAAGCTGTCCCTCGGCGATAAAATGGCCGGCCGCCACGGTAACAAGGGCGTCGTCGCCCGCATCCTGCCGGAAGAGGATATGCCTTTCCTCGAAGACGGCACGCCGGTCGAGATGGTCCTGAACCCGCTGGGTGTTCCGTCGCGAATGAATGTCGGCCAGATTCTGGAAATCCACCTGGGCTGGGCCGGTCAGACCCTGAACTTCCGCGCGGTGACGCCGGTGTTCGACGGCGCGACCGAGGACGAGATCCACGCGGCGCTCCGCGAAGCCGGGCTGCCCGAGGACGGCAAGGCGGTCCTCTACGACGGCCGAACCGGCGAACCGTTCCACGAAAAGGTGACGGTCGGCAACATGTATATGATCAAGCTCCACCACCTGGTTGCGGAAAAGATTCACGCCCGCGCCACCGGCCCCTACAGCCTTATCACCCAGCAGCCGCTGGGCGGCAAGGCCCGTAACGGCGGCCAGCGTTTTGGTGAAATGGAAGTGTGGGCGCTCGAAGCGTACGGCGCGGCCAACATCCTTCAGGAACTGTTGACCGTCAAGTCCGACGACGTCGACGGCCGCACCAAGATCTACGAAGCAATGGTCAAGGGTGAGAGCACAGTGGAACCGGGCATGCCCGTGTCCTTCGACGTGCTGTGCAACGAAATCCGCGGTATCGGCCTGAACATCAAGCTGGAGCGGAGCGCTGCGCATCTCACGGGAGGCGACGAAGAATAACGGACGAACAACCGGGCGGCGGCAGCAGTCGCCGCCACGGATATCCCGAAAATACTCGAGAACGCAGGAGACAAGCCATGGATGAAATGGACCCAATCTCCGGTCAGCCCGAACCTGAACGCCCGCGTGACGACGAAATCCTCGAACCGATTGCGGATTTCGCCGACAAGACGCGGCAGGATGGGTGGAAGCGGTTCTTCTCGTTCGAGACCCTGTATTTTCCGGTGTTCGCCCACTATGTCTTTATCGTCTTTGTGGTACTGGTGCTGCTGGTCGGGTTGGGAGGCATCGTCGCCGCCTTCTCCCTGATGGCGCGGGTCGGATTTTCCGACGGGATGTACGGGCTGTTGCAGTCCGTCGCCACCGTCGCGGTGCTTATCGTTGGCGGACGGTTGTGGCTCGAACTGACCATGGTCGTCTTCAAGATGAACGAGGCGCTGCAGGACATCCGCCGGCACGTCACCAAGTTGAAATAACGGCTGCCCGGGAACTTTTTCGGAGAGCCAGGAAGATTTTTCAGTCGGGGCGGTTCGACCCGGTCTGCCAGTAAAAGAGGATTGTCACATGCCTGAAATGAGCTATGAAAGAATCAACGACTACGGCTCCATCACTATCTCTTTGGCCAGTCCCAACGACATCAGGTCGTGGTCGTATGGCGAGGTGAAGACCCCCGAGACCATCAACTACCGTACCTATCGCCCGGAAAAGGACGGCCTCTTCTGCGAGCGCATCTTCGGTCCCGAAAGGGACTGGGAGTGCTCCTGCGGCAAGTTCAAGGGCATTAAATATAAAGACATCATCTGCGACCGCTGTGGCGTGAAAATCACCCACTCCAAGGTGCGTCGTACCCGCATGGGCCACATCAACCTGGCCGTGCCGGTTGTGCACATCTGGTTCTTCCGCGCCATGCCGTCGCGGCTCGGCACGCTGCTCGGCATCAAGTCGACCGCGTTGCAGCAGATTATTTATTTCCAGCGCTACGTCGTCACCGATCCCGGCGACACCACCCTGAAGATGGCGGAAGTCCTGTCGGAAGACGGCCACCGCGAAGCGCGCGACAAGTTCGGCACCTCCTTCAAGGCGATGATGGGCGCCGAGTCTGTCCGCGAGCTCCTCAAGGGTATCGACCTCATCACCCTCGAGCAGGAACTCAAGGAACAGCTCGCCGTCTGCACCCAGAAGCTGAAGACCGAAACGCTGGTCAAGCGTCTTCGTCTCGTCCAGGCCCTCATCGCCGGCAAGAACGATCCGGCCTGGATGGTCATGGATGTGGTGCCGGTCATCCCGCCCGACCTGCGTCCGCTGGTGCCGCTGGATTCAGGCAACTTCGCTACCTCCGACTTGAACGACCTGTACCGCCGCGTGATCTACCGAAACAACCGTCTTGCGAAACTGCTCGACCTGAACGCGCCGTCGGTCATTGTCCGCAATGAAAAGCGTATGCTCCAGCAGGCCGTCGACGCACTGTTCGACAACTCGCGCTGCAAGCGTCCCGTCCAGGGTGCGGGCAACCGGCCGCTGAAGTCGCTCACCGATATGATCAAGGGCAAACAGGGCCGCTTCCGTGCCAACCTGCTTGGTAAGCGTGTCGACTACTCGGCCCGTTCCGTCATTATCGTCGGCCCGGAACTGAAGCTCGACCAGGTCGGCCTGCCGAAGAAAATCGCGCTTGAATTGTTCCAGCCCTTCATTATCCGCAAGCTGAAGGAAAAGGGCCTGGCCGACACGATCAAGTCGGCGAAGACCATGCTCGAGCGCAAGGACGAAGAAATCTGGGACGTCCTCGAGGAAGTTATCGAAGGCCACCCGGTTATGCTCAACCGCGCGCCCACCCTGCACCGAATGGGTATCCAGGCGTTCTACCCGGTGCTGGTGGAAGGTGAAGCCATCCGTATCCACCCGCTCGTCTGTTCCGGCTTCAACGCCGACTTCGACGGCGACCAGATGGCGGTGCACCTGCCGCTGACGGTGGAGTCGCAGGTCGAGGCGTCGCTCCTCATGATTTCGACCGCGAACATCTTCTCGCCCGCGCACGGCAACCCGATTATTACCGCCGACCTGGACATCGTGCTCGGCTGCTACTACCTCACCCTCATCCGTCCCGGCCTGCCGGGCGACGGCATGGTGTTCAAGGACATCATGGACGCGATTGAGGCCTATGAGGAAGGCATTGTCCACCTGCAGGCGCGCGTCTATGTGCGCATGCCGGCCGACGCCGAGGCGGTTATGGAAACGGCCGACGACGAATGGGTCAGGGTCGAATATGTCGACGGCCCGGACGGCGCGATGGAGAAGAAGGTTCTTACCAAGGCCGAGGAAAAGAAGCGGGCGCGGCGCACCTTCCTGCCCACTTCGGTCGGTCGTATTCTCTTCCACGACATCATGCCGAAGGGCATGCCGTTCTACAACAAGCTGATGAACAAGAAGGCGCTGAACGCCTGCGTGTCCGATTGCCACCTGCGGCTCGGCCGTGGCGCGACGGTGGAATTCCTGGACGCGACCAAAGAGACCGGCTTCCACTACGCCACGCTGTCCGGCCTGTCCTTCTCCGCCTACGACCTCCGGACGCCGCCCAGCAAGGCGACCATCATCGCCGCCGCTGAGGAAAAGGTCGCCATCATCGAAGAAGCGCACCAGATGGGCGACATCACCGACGGCGAACGCTACAACCAGATCGTCGACGCCTGGACGCACGTGACCGAGGCCATCACCATCGACCTCCTGAAAGAGCTCAAAGCCCACACGCACCGCGACGGCGTTCCGTACCTGAACCCGATCTGGGCCATGTTCGACTCGGGTGCGCGAGGCTCCACCACCCAGATTCGTCAGCTCGCCGGCTTCCGTGGTCTTATGACCAAGCCGAACGGGCGAATCATCGAGACGCCCATCCGCGCCAATTTCCGCGAAGGCCTGCGGGGTCTTGAATACTTCTCCTCGACCCACGGCGCTCGTAAGGGTCTGGCCGATACCGCGCTCAAGACGGCGGACTCGGGTTACCTGACCCGTAAGCTGGTCGAAGTCGCGCAGGACGCAACCATCACCACGATGGACTGCGGCACTGTCAACGGCGTCGCCAAGGGCGCGGTCATTCAGGGCGAACACGAAGAAGTCAGCCTCGCCGACAACATCTTCGGCCGCGTGGCGTGCGACAACATCGTCGACATCCTCACCGGCGAACTGGTGGTCGCAAAAGGTCAGCTCATCGACCGTCCCGCCGCCCGCCGCATCCAGGAACTGGATCTCGGCAAGATTCGTATCCGCTCGCCCCTGGCGTGCGAATGCACCCACGGCATCTGCGCCCGTTGCTACGGCATGGACCTGTCGACCGGCAAGCTGGTCGAGCCGGGGACGGCGGTCGGCGTCATCGCCGCCCAGTCCATCGGCGAACCTGGCACGCAGTTGACCATGCGTACCTTCCACATCGGCGGTATCGCCAAACACGCGGTCCGCGAGTCTGAACTGCGCGCCGACGTCGGCGGTCATATCAAGTTCAACAACCTGAAGGTGGTCGACACCATCAGGAAGGATGAAAAGGGTCAGGACATCACCGTCCGGGTGGTCCTGAACCGTAACGGCGCCATCATCGTCTGCGATGATCGCGGCCGCGAAATCGGCGAGCCGATGGACGTGGTGGCCGGCTCCATCCTGCAGGTCAAGGAAGGCGACGTCGTCAAGGCGCGCCAGACCCTGGCCGCGTGGGACGCATACAACACGCCGCTGATGTCCGAGTTCGCCGGCGTGGTGCGCTTCGACGATATCGTCGAAGGCGCGACCATGCGCCTCGAGGCAGACGCCTCCGGCTTTGAACGTAAGGTCATCCTCGAACACAAGGGCGACCTGCAGCCGCAGATCGTTATCTTGGGCGAAGACGGCAACCCGATTATCGCCTACTCGGTGCCTGAAAAGGCCCACTTGCGTGTCGACGAAGGCGATGTCGTCCGGGCTGGTGAAGAACTCGCCCGTACGCCCCGCGAAATCGGCACCACTCAGGACATCACCGGTGGTCTGCCGCGCGTCACCGAGCTGTTTGAAGCGCGTAAGCCCAAGGATCCGGCGGTCATGGCCGAGGTCGACGGCATTGTCGAGTTGGGCGAACGCCGCCGCGGCAAACGCCAGATTCTGGTCAAGTCCGATTCCGGCCAGGTGTTCGAACACCTGGTGCCGCAGGGCAAGCACATCCGCGTTCACACGGGCGACCGGGTGAAATCGGGTGAGCCGCTGGTCGAAGGTCCGCTGGTTCCGCACGACATCCTGGCCATTTCGGGCGAGGAAGCGTTGCAGAACTACCTGCTCGGTGAAATCCAGAAGGTGTACCGCGCCCAGAACGTGCGCATCAACGATAAGCACATCGAGATCATCATCCGTCAGATGATGAACAAGGTGAAGATCGAAGATCCGGGCGACACCCAGCTCCTCCTGACGGACGCGGTGTCGAAGTCGCTCATCACCAAGGTCAACCGCGACGTCGTCGCGAAGGGCGGCCGTCCGGCCCAGTTCGTCGGCGTGTTGCAGGGCGTTGCACGGGCGAGTCTGTCGTCCGAATCGGTGGTCGCCGCCGCCTCCTTCCAGGAGACGACCCGCGTCCTCACCGATGCCGCCATCGCCGGCCGGCGCGACAACCTGCGCGGCCTGAAGGAAAACGTGCTGATCGGCAGGATGATTCCCGCCGGCACCGGCTTCCCGCAGCTCAGGAAGTCGAACATCCGCACCCAGCCGCTGCCGCGGCAGGAAATGGCGGAAGACCTGGCGCCGGAAGACGAAATCGGTGCCGACCTCGAGAATATCCTGAACGCGTAATAAGGTAAACCTCATCTCCCTCTCCCCTCGGGGAGAGGGCCGGGGTGAGGGGGCGGAAACGTCGCGAACATTGGCCTCGCGATCCGCCAAAAACATCCCGTC
>JAJPXZ010000075.1:0-8524 GCA_021205245.1 Planctomycetaceae bacterium | reverse complement strand
ACGCGCGCCCCCCGCTCTCCCACCCCCCCCCAGAAACCAACCACCCCCCCCCCCCCCCCCCCCCGGGGGGGGGGGGGGCGGGCGGGGGCCCCGGAAACGTCGCGAACATTGGCCTCGCGATCCGCCAAAAACATCCCGTCCTCCCCTATACGTCACCCCGGCGTGCGGACAGTGACCAGCGGGATAAACGGGCGGTTCGGCCGGGGTCCACGGGACCGAACAGAGAAGGCACCGAGCTCAACCGGCAAAGGGCCATTGTTTTCACATCGTAACGCGCGAGCGTTCGAAAGGGCAATAGAATCGGTCCACTCCAACCGTAAATATGCGGAGCGGACCGGTTTTGTCCTGATTTTTATTGCGGAATCGGCTTTGTTCCGTATACTTTGACGGTTTATGTACCGGCTCTCATTCCGCACGGCTGTGGCTGTCGGGCGGGAGGGGTTTTTCCATATATTATCGTTGCAGTCAGCCAGATTAAGCCGCGTGAGCGGCAGAGCAGAGTAAGAGAGACTATGCCTACAATCAACCAGCTCGTCCGCAAGGGCCGCAAGCAGCCCAAGTACAAGTCGAAGTCGCCGGTGTTGGAATCCTGCCCGCAGAGGAAAGGTGTCTGCGTCCAGGTCAAGACCACCACCCCGAAGAAACCGAACTCGGCGCTCCGGAAGATCGCCCGTGTTCGTCTCACCAACGGCAAGGAAGTGACCGTGTATATTCCGGGTGAAGGTCACAACCTGCAGGAGCACTCGATTGTGCTTATCCGTGGCGGCCGCGTGCGCGACCTTCCCGGTGTGCGCTATCACATCATTCGCGGCGTGTTCGACTGTGCCGGCGTTGAAAACCGCCGTCAGCAGCGTTCGAAATACGGCGCGAAGACACCCAAGAAATAAGTATTCGTGACTACGGGCCGTCAATGGGCGGTTCGAGTATCCCTGGTGTCGCGGATTCGATATCCGCGAAGAGCGAGAAATTCGGCGCAAACCAACCAAAAGCGCCACAGATTTGGGGAAAAACATGTCAGTAAGAAGCACCAATGTCACTGGTCCCGGCGTCAAGCCGGACGCGCGTTACAGTTCTTTGCTTGTCTCGAAGTTCATCAACTGCCTTATGTATGACGGCAAGAAGGCGGTCTCGGAAGCGATTTTCTACGGCGCGATGGACATCATCGTGAAGAAGCTTCCCGATGAATCTCCCGCCAAGGTTTTCGAAATGGCGATCAGCAACGTCAAGCCGCTCGTGGAAGTGAAGTCCCGCCGCGTCGGCGGTGCCAACTACCAGGTTCCTGTTCAGGTGAAGCCCAACCGGCAGCAGTCTCTCGCGATTCGCTGGATTCTCGAAGCGAGTCGTTCCAAGAAGGGCCGCCCGATGAAGGAGCGTCTCGCGAACGAGCTGATGGACGCCTTCAAGCGCGAAGGCGCCGCCATGACCAAGCGCGAAAACACCCACCGCATGGCCGAAGCCAACAAAGCCTTCGCCCACTTTGCGTGGTAGGAATCCAATTAGAACCAAATAATTATGAGCGTCCACCTGGGTAACAGATGGACATGGACGCTTTTTTAATGCCACGCAATTGTCATGAACGACCATAGATTTGGGGAATATCATGAAGGTCTTGACTGTAGTCGGCACGAGGCCGGAAGTTATTAAGCTGGCCCAAACCATCAAGGAGTTGGATAGGTATCTTGAGCAGGTACTAGTGCATACTGGTCAGAATTATGACTATGAATTGAACGAGCAGTTCTTCAACGACCTGGAATTGCGTAAGCCGGATTATTTTCTTAAGTCCGCAGCTGAGTCCCCAATCAAAACGATTGCCAATATAATTGCGGCAACGGATAAAGTCCTCGAAGCCGAAAAACCGGACGCCTTACTTTTATACGGTGATACCAATTCCTGCCTATCGGCCATCGCGGCTAAACGTCGGAAAATCCCAATCTTCCATATGGAAGCAGGTAATCGGTGTTTTGATCTTCGAGTTCCAGAGGAGATTAATAGGAAAATTGTGGACCATTTGGCTGATATCAACTTAGTTATCACCGAGCATTCTCGGCGTTATCTTGAGCGCGAGGGAATAAGGCCGGAGACCATTATAAAAATCGGTTCGTCCATGCATGAATTATTTGAAGCCTATAAGCTCAAAATCGAAGCTTCGCAAGTTTTAGATGTACTTAAAATACAACCGCAACGATTTTTCGTTGTTAGTGCACACCGTGAAGAGGTTGTCGACGACCCTGACAACCTCCCGAAGCTGCTCGATAGCTTGGATGCCCTTGTTAAGAAGTATGGGTTCCCCGTTGTTTTTTCTGTTCACCCCAGAACTCGCAAAATACTTGAAAGGCTTTCTATTCGCTTGAATCCAAGCATACTTCTGTCGAAACCTTTTGGTTTTTTCGACTATATACACCTTCAGCAGAACGCGTTCTGCGTTCTCTCTGATAGCGGTACGATAACAGAGGAGAGTTCATTGCTCGGCTTTCCGGCTATCACCACCCGAAAGGTCCATGAGCGCCCAGAGGGAAATGATCAAGGGGTTTTGGTAATGGCTGGATTTGAGGCGCATAACGTTCTTAAAGCCGTAGAAGTGGTTACATCGCAGCCCCAAAATATAAATGATCGGCTTATAGCGGACTATGCCGTAGCGAATGTATCGCATAAGGTCTTGAGGATTATTTTAGGGTATACCCCGTATGTCCGTGAATTCGTTTGGAGATGCTCATGAAGAAAGTGAACCTAGCGTGCGGGACGATTGTTCTCGATGGATGGGACAATCTGGATTATGAGCAGCGGGTTGACGGTGTTATAAATTGTGATCTTACAAAGCGATTACCCTATGAGACCGGCTCAGTTGGAGAAATTCTGACTAGCCACTTTCTTGAACATCTGAAGTTACGGACTCAAGCCGTTCCATTTCTGGCCGAGTGCGCGAGAGTCTTGCAACCAGGCGGGTTACTATCGATTATCGTACCTGACTTCGAGGTGTTAACGAAAATTAAGCGGTACGATTACCACTTTGGAACTTTTCGTAAAAAGAAGGAACAGCTACGATGGCTTGTCGGTGCCACTTATGGTGAGGGGAGGACACCGTGGGATTACCATGTGAGCGGCTGGTTCAAGGAGCGATTTAGGGAACTTGGCAATGGAATCATCGTAGTGGATACTGCTGCTGGCGATCCTGTAAATGTCTGGGTGGATGATTTAACTGGGCAAAGTCAAATGACTTTGGAACGCATAATACCCAAATGGCGTCCACATAGTCCCTATGAAATTACGGCCATTTACCGGAAAGCTGGGGGAGTGGGTGGAAATGACGTTACATGGCTAAATGAGCCAAAAGTTGTGGGACAAGGAATGGTTAACCCTTGGGTTTATACTCTTAAGAAATTCCCGAAAATGGTGAGGAATTTCCTTATAAAAAGTTTATAGGCTCTTATTTTCACGAGCTTTGTGGCACAATAAAGTTGACCTGTGATAACCGTGCCAATAAGGATATAACCGGTTTAGGAGGCTGTGGATGATTTATCTCAATTGTGAGGTTAAAAGCGGTCTTGGGGAGGATACGTTTTGGACATGGTTCAAACGGGAATTTCCTTCAAGCACATTCGAAGTCCCCACTCTTCTTCGCGATGAAGATATCATCTTGCGCTATTCCACACTTGGATTTTTACCCGTTGAAGGTAAACAATTAGCGCTCTGCTGGGAAATGTATCCGCAAATGAAGGAGCTATTCTCATCGAATCAATGGGATAATACTTTAAAGAAGGTGTATGAGTGCGCCCGTTATAGTACGTATCGAACAGTCGCGACCGAAGCCAGCGTATCTGACTACTCTCAATATGGATCAGTCGATGTTTTGCCAATAGCGGTTAATACCGATCTTTATCGGCCACTTGATAAAAAAGCCACCCTGCGGACCAAGTATTCATTGCCGTTGGATCGCGAGATAGGGATTTGGATTGGTACGAGCCATCCAATGAAAGGGTATAGTGAGGTATTGCAATATGCTGCACACCATCCAAATGTCCACTGGATAATTATTTGGAAATGGGAACGGGAGGCCCTACCGATGGAGGGGGCATCCAATTTTATCCAAATACCACAAAATCAAATTAACGAATTATTAAATTGCGCTGATTTTTTCCTATCTACAAACCGTCTGCGGTCGTACTTTATGGCGGAATGGGAAGCAATGGCAACCAATATCCCTTTTCGAGTTTTGGGTAACTCGAACCGTGAATTTATCCCTTCTTCAAGTCCTCGAGGAGATTTGTTTGATAAGGGTTGGGATCGAAATTCCGCAAAAAAACAGTGGGAGTCTTATTTGGCAATCAGGGGTGTGAAATGGTGAAATTATCCATTATTTGTTTAATTTATAGGTCCGCCAGTTTGGCGGATTGGGTATGGAGTTCTCTCCTGAAATATACCCCTATGCTTGCAAGGGGGGAAGCCGAGTTCTTTTTCGTTGCAAATGATCCAACAGCTGCCTTAATATCATATCTTCATCAAAAACAATATCCTTTTATCGTTAATAAAAATGTACATTATACCGAGGAACAGCTGTATCAGCGCGGATATGCCATTCCGGAGTACATGAATCGTGTCTACCGAGGCTATAACTCGGGTATAATGCACGCTAAAGGAGAACGGGTTGTTCTTATTAATAGTGATAACTTTTTCTCACCTGATTGGCTTGAAAATTTATCGAAATACTCTGACATCAAAACCGTGATATCGTCCACTTTGGTGGAACGGCGGCACGAAAAGTTTGGCGTTTTTCCATCGGCTATCGAAAAAAATTTCGGTTCCGATGTTGAAACTTTCGAGGAGGATGCCTACGTTAAGTTCACATACCAAATAAAAAAGACTGGCATTAAACCGGGCGGGGCTTATATGCCTTGTATGCTTTATCGGGACGTTGCCATTTACGCCGGTCTTTACCCTGAGGGAAACTTGGCTGGAAAAAGTAAGGAAGAAGTGGTTCGATATGGAGATGAAAGTTTCTTCGATAAACTCGCAGAATTGGGTGTGGAGCATTATACGTCATTAGATAGTATCGCATACCATCTTAAGGAAGGTGAGAGGGAGGATGTGGTTCTTGATGGCGAAAGGCAGTGTGATGACGATGATAACGTCTTTCAGGAAGAATATGGACTGAATCGTGTACAAAAACATCCCTGCCGGATTTCTCCTCTAGCTCCGACCGATTCGCATAATAACATAATAACCGCTCTTTTGGCAACCAATCGTATTGGTGCTCGGGGTCGATTTCCGTTTTTAAGAAGGTTACTGGGTTGCGTTTATCATAAAGAGAAAAAGGGAAACCAGCGAATCATTCGAATTTTAGGCACTAGAATTTATTCGTACCACAGATGAAAGGGAGCAATCTTGTTTGCGGATAAAGTCATCCTAATTACAGGTGGCACAGGCTCATTTGGTCAAAAAATGGTCGAGTTCTTCTTGAATAATACGGAAATCGGCCAGGTCCGCGTATACTCGCGAGACGAAGAGAAGCAAGACCGCATGCGGAATAAGTTTAATGATTCCCGGATTAAATATTACATAGGCGATGTTCGTGACTATGGAAGCATCTCAGAAGCGCTGAATGGTGTGGATTTCGTCTTTCATGCCGCTGCCTTAAAACAGGTTCCATCCTGCGAATTCTACCCAATGGAGGCGGTAAATACAAATGTATTGGGTGCGAGGAACGTCATCAATGCGTGTGTGGAGAACAAAGTAAAAAAAGCCATTGTTTTGTCTACGGACAAAGCGGTGTATCCTATTAACGTAATGGGAATGACGAAGGCTCTGATGGAAAAGTTGATGGTGAATAAGTCCAGAAATGTTGATCCGGATATTACAACCTTTGCCGCAACTCGATACGGAAATGTTATGGCATCACGTGGTTCCGTGATTCCGCTCTTTGTTAAACAATGTAAAGAAAACGCGCCAATAACAATTACCGATCCGGATATGACGAGATTTTTAATGTCACTGGACGACTCAGTAGCGTTGGTTATTTTCGCTTTCGAGCGTGCCAATACGGGCGACATATTTGTCCAAAAAGCTCCAGCGGCCACCATTGCGGACATAGCCAAGGCCGTACAAAGGATTTTCAAGGCCGACAACGGGATCAAAATAATAGGGACGCGCCACGGTGAAAAAGAGCATGAAACCCTTATTAATAGGGAAGAGATAAGTAAGGCGGAAGATTTAGGTAATTTCTACCGGATACCGGCCGATGTAAGGGATTTAAACTACAACCTCTTTTTTGACAAAGGTAGTGAATTAGTTACGAGGACATATGATTATACTTCTGCAAATACCAAGCGTCTTTCTGTTGACGAAGTAATGGAAAAATTATTGCAGTTGGATTATATTCAAATGGAACTTAGAGAGAAAAACTACGTGGGGGTATCCAAGTAATGACCAGAGTAATGGTGTTAGGAATAACCGGCATGCTCGGTCATGTAGTTTACGACACGCTAATCCGTGAGGGGTTCAACCCTATCGGCACTTGTCGTGAAGATTTGAATGCCGAGAATGTGGGTGCTAGTCAATTAGTGGAATTATTGACTGGAGTTGACTACGTCATTAACTGTATAGGCGTCATCAAGCCGTATATCTCGTCTTCATTCTCACCCAGTGTCCAACGTGCTATTACTGTCAATGCGCTCTTCCCTCATAAGCTTGCTTTCGCAGCTGGTGAAACATCGTCCCGCGTCATCCAAATTGCCACGGACTGTGTTTATGACGGTAAAAAAGGAGGATATAAAGAGACGGATGAGCATAACACCGAAGATGTATATGGCAAGACAAAGAGCCTAGGTGAGGTTCAATCCCCCAATCTATTAAATTTACGGTGTTCTATAATCGGTAGGGAAAAGGCTCATTACGAGTCTCTACTTGAGTGGTTTCTCGCTCAGCCAGAAAGATCCTCCATAAATGGATTTAGTAATCATATATGGAATGGTATCACAACTATCGCATTTGCAAAAATCTGCCTAGGATTAATTCGCAATGCTACAAGCTGGTTTTGCGGGTTGCACCACGTTGTACCTGCCGATTCTATAACAAAGGAAAAGTTACTCAAAAAATTTGCTGAGACATTTAATAGACAAGATATCGACATCCAAAAGATAAATACGGAAAAGGGGATAGATCGGTCTCTTGCAACGCTCGACCCAAATAGAAATAAATTGTTATGGCACCAAGCTGGATATGTTGAAATTCCTACCATCCATCATATGGTCGAAGAAATGGTGAAGTATGGGGGATCATAACCCATTAGTTTCAATAATTATTCCAGTATTTAATGGAGCGGCTTTTCTTGAGGCCGCTATTGATAGTGCTTTAACGCAGGATTACGATAAACTTGAAATAGTGGTTGTTAATGATGGTTCAACGGATGATACGGATCGTATTGCGCGTGGGTACGGCAATCGAATCCGATATTTCCAAAAAGAAAATGGTGGGGTTTCAACCGCCTTAAACCTGGCCCTGAAGCACATTAAAGGCGAATATATTTCCTGGCTTTCCCACGACGATTATTACCTGCCCCATAAAGTTTTTCGTCAAATCGGGGCATTGCATCAGGCAGGTTGGCCCAAAAATGCATTAGTCACGAGCGGCTTCAGGGCCCTAAAGCTACCTGATGAACAAATAAATGATTCGTATCTTGATAGTGACGACGGACTTTATTCATTGGATCAGTCGCCATGTATGGTAACCAGCCTCCTTATGCTCCTGACTGGTCGCATCCATGGCTGTTCTCTTTTAATCCCTAGGATGGCGTTTTCTCATTTGGGGAATTTCGATGAAGAATTAATAACCACACAAGACTACCATAAATGGTTTACCTTTATAGCTCATGGGTTTTATTTTCTTCCTGTTAATGAAGTGCTCTTTGTTTCTAGAAAACATCCTGACCAAGGCAGCCGGACGAAGGCAAAAATTCATAATAAAGAGCGAAATGCATTAAATAGTTATGTCAAACACCTGTTTTATGGAATTTTACAAAATGAAGCACTGACTCCACAACAACGCGACTTTTTTGCAGTACGATTTGGTGTACGAGGAATTTTCTATAATCACTTTTTGAAGCATTTTTGGCGTGTCGTGCCAATTAAGGATTGTCGTAAAAAACTACGCGGTCAATACCGAAAATATGGCTACTAGAATAAAAAAAGGTATTATAGAATTGTACCAACAGACTAGAGAAATGGTGGAGATGAGGGGAGTCGAACCCCTGGCCTTCGCATTGCGAACGCGACGCTCTACCAACTGAGCTACATCCCCATTTGCAAACGTAAAACCGGCGCTTGCGCACCGGCGTTTTGACCTAGACAATGATATGGAAAGAGTGCGTCCTGTCAATTGAAAAAGGGGAAGCCTAACGGCTTCCCCTGGTGCATTGGTACCGGTATTATACGGCCGCCATCGTAATGTCGTGATGGCCTGACTTTGTGAGCTCGCGAGAGCCTAACGCCTCGGCCCACGGTCGCGGCCGCCACGCGGGGGGGCGGGCTTGCGG
>JAJPXZ010000141.1:9224-23915 GCA_021205245.1 Planctomycetaceae bacterium | reverse complement strand
GTTATCTACTTTATGCGCCACCGTGAACGAATGCCGCGCGTGGAGCACGCCGGGGCGGCCGCGACCGTGCTGGTGGGGGCGGGGCTGGGATTTTTCTCCTCGTTCCTTGGTATCGGCGGCGGGCCGTTCAATGTTATCGCCATCATGATCGTTCTTTCGGTCGACGCGAAACCGGCGGCGGCGTATTCGCTCGTGGTTATTCTTTTTTCACAAATGGCGTCGCTTGGCCTGTCGTTGGTCCGGGGCGGTTATGCCGACTGCGATTTGTCCATGCTTCCGTATATGGCGGTCGCCGCCGTGGCGGGCGGCTTTGTCGGCGCCAAACTGCAAAAATCATATTCCAACGAGCGGGTGGCCCGGCTGTTTAACGCGGTGCAATTCCTCGTCCTCGCCCTCTGTATCGTGAATGCGCTACGCAGCCTCCACGCCGCCTGACTAAGGCTTACTGCGCAAACGTTTACAATAAACATACTTGACAGGCAGCGGAAATCTGGTAAAGAGATACGCAGTGCCTGCCACGCTATTTTTCACACGAGACCCGTTGCCCTACTACCTCTACCGTCGCTGTTATCGTTGTAAACCGAACGTGTAGGAGCCGCAGTTATGGCCGATCCGATCCTGGTAATGCAGGGAATTTCCAAAGCCTTTGCCGGCGTGCCCGCCTTGACGGACGTCGGATTCGATTTGCAGGCCGGGGAGGTCCACGCCCTCATGGGTGAAAACGGGGCGGGTAAATACACCCTGATGAAAATCCTCACCGGCATCTATACCCGCGACGCCGGAACCATCCTCCTGAACGGCAAACCCGTTACCTTCGAGAATCCACGCGAGGCCCAGGAAGCCGGCATCGTCATCGTCCACCAAGAACTCAACCTCATGCCCCACCTCACGGTGGCGCAGAACATCTTCATCGGCCGCGAACCCATGCGCGGCAGATTTATTGACGACCAACAGATGATCCAGGATTCACGGAAACTTTTCGACCTCCTGAACATCGACATCAACCCGGCCGATACCATGGGCAACCTCACCGTCGGCCGTCAGCAAATGGCGGAAATCGCCAAAGCCATTTCCACTGACGCGCGCATTATCGTCTTTGACGAACCGACCGCCGCCTTGACGGAAAAGGAGACGGACGAACTGTTCAAGATAATCGCCGACCTCCGTTCCAAAGGCATCGGCATTATCTATATTTCCCACCGCATGGACGAGATTAAACGCATCACCGACCGGGTCACCGTCATGCGCGATGGCGAATACGTCGGCACCCTGATCACCACCGACTCCACCAAGGACGACATCATCAAGATGATGGTCGGCCGGGTGGTGTTCGAGACGCCGAAGACCCATTCCACCGTGCCGGCGGACGCGCCGGTGGTGCTGAAGGTCGAAGGCCTGAAGGCCGGGCGGATGGTGAAGGATGTGTCGTTCGAACTGCGTCGGGGCGAGATCCTCGGCGTCGCCGGTTTGATGGGTGCGGGACGGACGGAAATGGCGCGGGCCATCTTCGGCGCGGACCGCCGCGATGCCGGCGACATCTATGTGAACGGCAAAAAGCTGCGTGGCACCACGCCGAAAGACGCTGTCGACGCCGGTATCTCCTACCTGTCGGAAGACCGCAAACGCTTCGGCGTAATGGTGGAAATGGACGTGACCGAAAACACCACCCTCGCCACGCTGGAGGACTATGTCTCCGGGCCGTTCATCAACAACACCAAGGAACGCCACACCGTCCGCACCTATATCTCGCAACTGAAAATCAAGACGCCGTCGGAACGGCAGCAGGTGCGCAAACTGTCCGGCGGCAACCAGCAGAAAATCGTCATCGCCAAATGGCTGGTGAAGAACAGCCAGATCCTTATCTTCGACGAACCGACACGCGGCATCGACGTGGGGGCGAAGGCGGAGATTTACGAACTTATGAACAAGCTGGTGCATGAAGGCAAGTCGATCCTCATGATCTCGTCGGAATTGACGGAAATCCTCCGCATGAGCGACCGCGTTATGGTCATGTGCGAAGGCAGGAAGACGGCGGAATTCTCCATCGAGGAGGCGAACCAGGAAAACATCATGCATGCCGCGACCATGCGGAACTGATTCAGACACCATAACGCAACGAAAGGTACCGATGGACACCAACCCATCCCTCCGGCCCGGGCAGCAAAGCCGTCTCAAGCGTATGCTCTCCAACCAGCGTACCGTGGCATTGCTGGCGCTGATAGTGCTGTTCCTGTTTTTCTGTCTTGCCGGCGACAACTTCGCCTCCTACACCACCTTTATGAGTATTCTTGATTCCTCCTATTACATCGGCTTTCTCGCGATGGGGGTGACGTTCGTCATCATGACGGGCGGCATCGATCTGTCATGCGGCACGGTGATGGTGTGCTGCGCGCTTATTTCGGGCCAGCTTATCAAAAACGGCTTCCCGGTCGCGCCGTGTCTGGTGCTGTGCATCATCCTGGGCGGATTGTTCGGATTCCTGAACGGGTTCATGGTCTCGGTCATGAAGTTGCCTGCGTTCATCGCCACCCTGGGTACGATGATGATTTCCCGTGGACTCGGCTCCATCATCACCGCCACGGCGAGCGTGACCTTCCCGTCGCGGCGTTCGCCCGACGGGGCGTTCCGGAGCATCTTCAAGATGATTTCGCCCGACCTGCCGACCGGCGGCTTGCCGACCGGGTTGGTCCTCTTCCTCGCGCTCGCCGTGATCATGGGGTTGGTCCTGGGCAAAACAAAGCCGGGCCGCTATATCACCGCGCTGGGCAGCAATAAAGAAGCGACGCGTCTGTCCGGCATTAACATTGTCAAATGGGAAACGCTGGCATATGTGCTGAGCGGCCTTTTCGCCGGACTCGCCGGTATCTCCTACGCCGCCACCTATTCGACCCTGCTGCCCGGTACCGGCAACGGCTTCGAACTGGACGCCATCGCCGGCACCGTTATCGGCGGCACCTCGCTGTCCGGCGGCATCGGCTCCATCTCCGGCACCATCATCGGCGTGTTTATCATGAGCGTCCTCAAGACCGGCCTGCCGTTTGTCGGCCTGCAGCCGCACTACCAGTTGCTGTTCACCGGTATCGTGCTGGTCATCGCCGTGTTTGTGGACGTGATGAACCGCCAGCGCCAGAAGACCTGATACGCCAAATAATCCCGGACGCGCCAGTGACGGCATTGGCGCCCATGAAGAGGTTTGACCGTGTAGGAGGAGAAGACATGAAAAAGCGCATGTTGCTTGCAGTGGCGTTGGTTCTGTGTGCCGCGAGTGTTGCCATAGCCGGCGAAAAGTTGCAGGTCGAAGTGGTGTCGAAGGGCTTTCAGCACGATTTCTGGGTACAGGTAAACCGCGGCTGCACTGCGGCGGGCGAGGAATTCGGCGCCAACGTCAACTTCGTCGGCCCGGCCTCGGAATCGAACATCGCCGAGCAGATCGAACAGCTCTCGAACGCGGTCAACAAGAAGCCGGACGCCATCTGCTTCGCTGCCTTGTCGCCCGAATCGTCCATGGACATGATCTTCCAGGCCCGCGACGCAGGCATCCCCGTCATTACCTTTGACTCCGACATCGGCGGCGACACCGGTGGTGCGGTCAAGGCGTTTGTGGCCACCGACAACAAGGACGCGGGCGCAGCCGCCGCGACCGAAATGTACAACCGCCTGAAGGACAAACTCACCGGCTCCGACTACGTTGTCCACATCGGCGTGCTGTCGCAGGACACCACCTCGCAGTCGGTCGGCGACCGGACCATCGGCTTTATCGAAAAGATGGTTGAGCTCTGCGGCGCGGACACGACCTCGGTCGAAGGCCACGTGAAGTACAACAAGCACGTCGTCGGCGCGAGGGTTGTGCTGGACGTCGGCATCCCCGCCGAAACGACCGACTCGCAGATGAACACCGTCACCCAGACCGTGTTCAACAAGTCGAACCTGGCCGGCGTCTACGCCTCGAACGAATTCGCCGCCAAGTCGATGGTGAATGTCGACGAGACGTTCCAGCTCCTCGGTCCCGACAAGGTCATCGGCATCGGTTTTGACTCCGGCGTGGTGCAGGTCGAAGCGGTCAAGGATCGCATCCTCTACGGCGCCATCACCCAGAACCCGTACATGATTGGCTACCTGTCCGTGAAGTCGGCCATCGACGCGGCCAAGGGCCAGCCGGTGAAGGACATCGCGGTTCCGTTCTTCTTCTACACCGCCGACAACATGAACAACCCGGAAATCGCCGCTTGCCTGTATGAGTAGGATTCCATACGCGCAGGGCTTTTTCGAATAATGGAAAATAGCCGCCTTCGGGCGGCTATTTTTTTGTTCGGTCTTTGCAGCAGGCTATTTGAGATCGGTGCCTTCACGGTTTTTCCCGTGGACCCCGGCCGAACCGCCCGCTTACCTCGCTGGTGGACGTCCGCACGCCGGGGTGACGTGTTGGGGAGGGCGAAGCGGTAGGGTGAGGAACGCTACCCCGGGACATGGCCGAGCAGAGTGGGGAGGTTGGCGGTGAAGAGGCGGACGGCGATGGCCATAAGGATGATGCCGAAGAACTTCCGCATTACATAGACGCCGGAAATGCCCAGGAGCTTCTGGACAAAGTCCAGGTGGCGCAACACCAGCCATACCACAATCATGTTAAGGAAAATCGCCATAATGAGATCGCCGAAGCCGAATTCGGACCGCATCGACAAAAGCGCGGTAAAGGTGCCTGGTCCGGCGATGAGCGGGAATACCACCGGGACGAGGGTGATGGAATTGCCGGGCGCGTCGAACTTGAATATCTCGACGCCGAATACCATCTCGATGGAAATGATGAAAACCACCAGCGACCCGGCGACGGCGAAGGATGACACGTCGACATTGAACAGGCTGAGGATTATTCGGCCGACAAAGAGGAACGCGACCAGAAAAATGAAGGAAAACACCGACGCCTGAAAGGGGTGGATGACCCGGTCGCCCTTCTTGAACATGAGAAAGAGGGGGACTGACCCAAGGACGTCAATCAGCGCAAACAGCACCACGGTGGCGCTGAGAATCCGGGTCGGGTGCAGGTCGAAATCCATGATTGCCTCCGCTGCTCGGCAGCACTATCCTCTCCTTGAAGATAGCTGTTATGCAGCGTGGAGGTATCATGTTGTCGGATTTTACAGAGGGGCAATTCATCCCATAAGCAACTGGCGACCGCGCGGCCGCTACTTCTTCGCCGGGTTTTTGATGCCCATCCCAATGGCGACAATGGCGAGGATGGCTCCGATGATGTTCAGGGGGCCGGTGGCGGTGCCGTAGACAAGACAATCCCACAGGTAGGACATGGCGGGCTGGGTCAGCATGAGGATGCCGGCGCGGAACGGGGACATCAGCGGCAAGCCGAGGGACAGGAGCACCCAGCCGAGGGACTGGCAGAAGATGCCCAGGACCGCCAGCGTTCCGAGAGTTTTGACGTCGGGGACATGCAACGACACGCCGGTAATCATGCATACGACAAAGGTGCCGGCACAGGTGACGGTGGTGATCCAGGCCATGTTGGCGATGGGGTTCAGTTTTTCGGGCAGCATCTGGGTGCGTCTGACCGTGAGGATATATCCTGTATAAAACAGCGACGCCACCAGCGAAAAGGCGGTGCCGATAGCCGCTGTTTCAGGGAGGCCGTGTTCGAACACCCCCAAGAGCAGGGCGAGGCCAAGGAGCGCGAAGGGAATGGCCAGCTTCTGCTGCAAGCTCATCCGTTCCTTCAGGAAGATGACGCCAAACAGGGCCAGGAAGATGACTTCGAAATTGATGACAATGGTGGCGACGCCGGGACCAAGCAGAAGAATCGACTTGTGCCAGAGCAGAACGTCGCCGACAAAAAACAGCCCGGCCATAATAATGAACGGCAGGAGTCGCTTGGACGGCTTCATGGGAGAGCGTTGCACCAGCGCGACCGCGAGCATGGCGATAGCGCCAAAAAGAAAGCGGTAAAAGGCCACCGCGCTGGAGTCGATCGGCGCGCCCTTGACGAAGAAGGCGGCAAAGCTGATACAAAACGACCCGGCCAGCACCAGCAGGGTGCCGCGCCGGGAAGAGGCGGCTGTCTCGGGAATCATGTCCATGGATGTACCCCATATACAACAAAAAGGGAGGGCGCGCATCGGACGCGCCCACCCATACCGGTAACCATCCGCGAACATGCCATCCGGGTCAACCGAAATATTACCGCACCGGGCCACTGAGGCGGCGGACAGGCCGGGCCGGAGCCGGTAACGATTGCATGCGGCGCTTGACCAGCACGGCCTCGAGGTCGGAAACGTTGTGGCGAAGATTTTCGACCAGTTCGGCCATATTGGCGCTGATGGCGGTCATCTCGCCCGACCGGGCGGCGGTATCGTCGGAAATTTTATCCACGCTGGCCATGGCGTCGGTGATGGCGCCGATGGCCCCGGACTGGGCCTCGGTTCCCCGGCCGATGCGGTCGATAAGGGTGCGGACCTCGGCCATGGAGGCGATAATGGCGTTGAATTTCGACTCCAGGTCGGCGGCAATGGCGTTCCCCTCAGCCACGCGCTGGACCGTCTCGCCGATGAGGTCGGCCGTGTCCTTGGTGGCCTGGGCGGAGCGCCCGGCCAGGTTCCTAACTTCATCGGCGACAACGGCGAAGCCCTTGCCCGCCTCGCCCGCCCGCGACGCTTCGACGGCGGCATTGAGGGCAAGGAGATTGGTCTGGAAAGAGATGCTTTCAATCGTCTTGATGATGTTGCCGATCTGCTGCGACGAACTGTTGATATTTTCCATAGCCGCCGTCATGCCCTTAATCGCCGTGAAGCCGCTTTGCACCGTGTCGTCGCAGTCGCGCATGGCGGTTTCGGCGTCGCGGGTGCTGTCGGTGTTTTCGGCGATTGTGGTACCAAGGCCACGGAGGGCGGCGGAGGTGTCGTCCAGGGCCGCTTCCTGGGATTTGACGCCTTGGTCGAGTAGATCGCTGGCGCCGGAGATGTCGCCCGCGCACAAGGCCATGCGGCTGGCTTCATTGGCCAGGCTGTCGGCGACGCGTTCGATTGGCCTGGTAATGCTGCGGGCGAAGATCATACCGACAACGCTGCCGAGGATAAGCAGGACCAGGGACAGGCCGACCGTCAGTGTGAGGGAGCGGCGCATGTCCTCGCCCGATTCTGTTGCCGATACCTCGCAGATAAGGAACCAGTTCAACACCGGGATGCGCCGGGTGATGACCATGCGTTCGTCACCGTTGTCCATATAGGAAAACCGGTGCAGGTCGCCGGCCGATATCGCCTTCCATTCGGCGCTGTACGCCGGGTGGATGGCCTCCATCTGCCGGCCGATCACCGTATTGTCCGGGAAAAAGCGGACCATGCCGGCCTCATTGACGATAAAGGCCGCGCCGTGTTTGCCGACTTTCATGCGGTTGAGTTCGTCCGCCATATCCTGGAGATCGATGGACGCCGACATGATGCCGCGCCATTTGCCGTCCAGTTCCACCCGTTCATTGATAAAAGCCTTTGTCCCCCAAGTCGGATCGCCGACATAGATGACGATGGAAACCTGTTGGCCGCTGTCACGGAAGCCGGTGAACCAGGTATCCTCCTTTTCGTCGACATGGCGCAGAAAACGTTGGCCTTCGAGGATGTCGAAATATTTGTGGGTATGGTCGGAGATGAAGTTCGCGCCAAGGGTGCCGTAGGTCTGGATGATGCTGTCGACGGTACGGTAAATTTGTTCCTCCTGGTCCTCGGGCTCGCCGTTCCGCATCCAGTCGATGAAGTAAGGATTGGCGGCGGCCAGCTTGAGGGCGTCGGAGACCCGAAGTATGCGGGTGGAGACGGAGGATAGGGCGACATCCGACACCAGTGGAAGCTGGTATTCGGTGAGTTGGGTGCGCATGCTTTGCGCAAACATGGACCGGTTGATAAGCAGCACCGCTCCGGCGGTGATGATAAGCAGGGCGACAATCAGGATGACGATTTTGCGCCCGACGCCAATGCGCGTTCTCATGGCTTCCTCCGTGATCAACTCTAATTAATCAAATTTATAGACACTCCTTTATTTCCGTTGACCCAAATTTAGCAAGAGGCAGCCTCTGTCGCAGTGTTATGTGATGAGAATATGGTGATTGGAAATGACTATAATGGTAAAGCGGTACTTTAATAAATAAATGACTTGACTTTGCTATTATCATAGACCACAATGAAAGGATGCACTACCTATGGCGGAGTACCCAGCAAAGGAAAAATGCCATTGACGAACATAATGGTATTGTAGTACCATAAAATATCGATACTGACCTTTTTGGGAACTACATTGCCGAATGTCCCATTCCGCCCAGCGGGCGGAGAGGGAGAACAGGGAGACGTCATGGCTGGTTTGTTGAATATTGGTGAAATGGGCGCGCTGGCGCTGCATGTCATGGTGGAATTGGCCATGCTCCGCGAGGAAGACCCGGATGCCCGCCGCACTGTCCAGGAAATCGCCGCCGGTCTGCATGCGAGCGTCCATACCCTGCAAAAGGTGACGCGTCGGCTCGTCGCCATGGGGTTGGTGGAAGGCACGCGCGGCGCGAATGGCGGTCTGCGCCTTGAAGCAGAGCCGGAAAACGTCACCATGCTGGATGTCATCGAAGGCATTGAAGGCAAGCTGGGCTGTAACGGCTGCATGTTTGCGCGGCGCGTTTGCCCCGATGGGGCGTGCCGCTTCTCCGGCATCACTGGAGAACTGGAAAAAAAGGTACACGAATATTTTGCCGCAACCACCATCGCCGGGTTGGCGAAGAAGGCGGCGCACCCTCAGCTTTGAGGTTTTGTTATACCCGCAACGCAAGGAGCTATATATGTCGGTTATGGAACGGAAGATTGTCGCCATCGACGAGGAAAAATGTAATGGCTGCGGCATCTGCGTCGACGCCTGCCACGAAGGGGCGATTCAGATGGTGAACGGCAAGGCAAGGCTGGTGTCGGATATTTACTGCGACGGCCTTGGCGACTGCCTCGGGCCATGCCCGACCGGCGCGATCTCCATCATTACACGCGACGCCGAAGCCTATGACGAATCGGCTGTGGAACAACGCATGCAGGCGAAGAAAACCACGGCTCCAGCCCCTGCGGCAGGCCCGCTGCCGTGCGGCTGCCCCGGCACCATGAGCCAATCGCTAAAACCGGCGGTTGCTCCCGCCGCCACGCACGAGCTCACCTGTTCATGCGACGGTGGCGATTGCGGCGGCTCGTCGACCGCGTCGGAACTAATGAACTGGCCGGTACAACTCCGCCTCGTCCCGCCTGGCGCACCGTATTTGCAGGGGGCCGACATCCTGCTGGCAGCCGATTGCACCGCGCTGGCTGTGCCGGATTTCCACGCGCGTTATCTCCGCAACCGGCCCGTCGTTATTGCCTGCCCGAAGTTGGAGGACAATGACCCGCAGATTGCCAAGCTGGCAGACATCGTCCGGACCGCCAGGCCTGCGTCCATCACGGTGCTGCGTATGGAAGTGCCGTGCTGCGGCGGCCTGGTGCGTGTAGCCGAAGAGGCGGTGAAAGTGGCCGGAACCGGGACGCCGGTCAGGACTGTCGTCGTCGGGGTGGATGGAAGGGAACGGTAAAGGTTTTTCCGTCTCGCCCACGATGCGGTTTTACAAAAAACGCCCGCCGGTGAGGCGGGCGTTTTCTATTGGGTAATACCCAGGGATACGACAGCCCTGAGGCCTTGTTCCACCGTCATATCGGAGATTCGTATTTCGGATTTCGGCAACATGATCAAATACCCACTGGTCGGGTTGGGCGTGGTGGGGACAAAAATATAGGTCATTTCTTCGCCGACTACACCAGCCTCCGGCGGACAGACGCCGGTGACAAAGCCGATGGACCAACAACCCTTGCGCGGGAATTCGACATACACCACCTGACGGAAGGAATTGGTATTGTCGCCGAGGATGGTGTGGAAGAGTTGTTTTAGGGTGGTATAAAGGGTCGAGAGGACCGGCGTTTTGGCGAAAATGCCGTCCGTCAGCGCGACGATGAATTTGCCGAACCAACTGGCGGTGAGGAAACCGATCAGGATAAGCAAGCCGAGCAACAATATCAGCCCTATCCCCGGTATGCCGAAAAAGCGCGAATCAGGATAAAACCGGGCCGGCAAGAGCGATTTGACCCAACGGTCGGCGATATTCACCAGAGCAATGACGACATATAGTGAAATGAACGCGGGAGCCGTAATCAGCGTGCCTGCGAGCAGGTATCGCTTCAACCTGGTCCATAACGGCCGTTTACCGGGTCGATACTTCGCCATTGTGCTTCCTCTCTTGTATAAAAATTTGGAGTCCCGAATAAACTGTCGTGTAATCCGCCTTTGTCCGCAGCCTGGACTTGACTACATAAGTTTTGATGGTAAAACAATAGTGCAAGAATGGCGAAGACTGGAGGGATGGATAATGTGGACGCGATTCATGACGAATTTCCGCAAGCCGACCGGATTGATGGGGCGGATGGTGGTGGCACTGATGAACAAGGGACACGCAGCCATGACCAGGGCCGTCCTGGATGCTGTCGGACCTGGCGAGGGCGACGTGGTGCTGGACATCGGCTGCGGCGGCGGGCTGGCGGTAAAGCTCCTGGCCGAGCGGACCGCCTGCGTGTATGGCATTGATATGTCCGAAGTGTCTGTCGCCAAAACAATCGAGGTCAACCAGGATGCGGTGCGGCAGGAACGGGTGCGGGTGATGCTGTCGGACGTTTTGGGGATGCCGTTCAACGATGGCATGTTCGACCTCGCGACCGCATTTGAAACCATCTATTTCTGGGAGAATATCGACGCCTGCTTCAAACGGGTCTGCGAGGCGCTGAAGCCTGGGGGGCGTTTTGTCGTGGCGGTCGAGGCGTGGAAATCGCCCGAAGGCGGCAACAATTTTCCCGCCATTTTTTCCGCCGTCAACCCGACCCTGTACAGTGCCGACGAAATCGCCTCGCTTGTGACCAGGGCGGGATTTGCGCGGGCGGCTGTTTTAACCAACGGCACCGGCAATTGGCTGTGCGTCTCGGGCTGGAAGCGGGATACGGAGGTAAAAGTTCGAGACGATGCTTGACAAGCGGGAAACGCGAAGTATGATGAAGAAACTGCTATTTCAGGTAGCACCTGTATACCCCATGTAAATTTCCGGAGTCTTCATGTTTTCAGTAGTGGCCAGCATTAGCATTATTATCGAACCGATTGCGATCGGGGACGCTATGCATGGGCCAGCCTGAGGAACGACCGGAAGTTTTCGGACAATTACCCCAAGCCCCGGGCTCATGCCCGGGGCTTTTTTCTTTTTGTACACGATTCAGGAGACGCCAATGTTGGGCACAGAAGCCATACTGGAAGTCCTCAAAAGCGAGGGAGTTGATCTAGTCTTTGCCTATCCGGGCGGTCAGGTCATTCCCCTCTTCGACGCTTTCCATGATGAGACGTCCATCAGGCTGATTCTGCCCCGTCACGAACAGGGCGGCGCGCACGCCGCCGACGGCTATGCCCGCGCCACCGGCAAAGTCGGTGTGGTGATCGCCACCTCCGGCCCGGGTGCGACCAACCTGGTCACCGGCATCGCCAACGCCTACCTGGACGCCATCCCCATGGTGGCGATAACCGGACAGGTCGCCGCCAACCTCCTCGGTAACGACGCCTTTCAAGAGGTCGACTTCGTCAGCATCACCAAGTCCATCACCAAGAAGAATTACCTGGTGACCGATCCGCAACAGCTGCCGGCCATCCTCAAGGAAGCCTTCCACGTGGCCCGAAGCGGCAAACCGGGACCGGTGGTGGTGGATGTCCCGTCCTCCATCCAGCGGGCCGAAGTCACTGCGCCGATACCGACGACCGTGCCGGCCATGTCCGAAGCCACGCCGGGCGTCGACGCCAACCTGGCTAAGCGGGTGGCGGAACTGATCAACGCCAGCTCCCGCCCGCTCCTCTACGCCGGCGGCGGCGTGATCTCGGCTGGTGCGTCAGACGTTCTTCGGCAGGTCGCCGAGACGTCGTCCCTTCCGGTTGCAACCACCCTTATGGGGCTGGGAGCTTTCCCGTCCGATCATGGGCAAAACGTCGGCATGGTGGGGATGCACGGCACCTACTACGCCAACCGCGCGGTGATGAACTGCGACCTCCTCGTGGCGGTGGGCGTGCGCTTCAACGACCGCGTCACCGGCAAGCTGGATACCTTTGCCCCCCACGCGACCATCATCCACGTCGACATCGACCCGGCGACATTGTCTAAGACGGTGGCTGTGGATGTGTCGGTGGTGGGGGACGTCAAGGATATCCTGGAGCAAGTCCTGCCGAGTTTGCAGGCGCGGGACCGTTCCGCCTGGCTCGGGCAAATCGACTCCTGGCGCGGCGAACTGACCATCGAAGACGCCGGTCCCGGCCTGACGCCGCAGTTCATCCTCGAGGAAATGGCCAAGCTGTCGGAAGACCGGGACACCGTCATGGTTACCGACGTCGGCCAGCACCAGATGTGGACGGCGCAATATTGGCGTCACCGCCAGCCGCGCCGCTTTCTCTCCTCCGGCGGCCTCGGCACCATGGGCTTTGGTTTGCCCGCCGCCATGGGCGCGCAGCTCGGCTGTCCCGATAGCTTGGTCGTCTGCGTCAGCGGCGACGGCGGCATCCAGATGAATATCCAGGAACTGGCCACGGTCCAGCGCCTCAATCTGCCGGTCAAGATCGTCATCCTCAACAACGGCTATCTCGGCATGGTGCGGCAGTGGCAGGACATCCTCTGGAACAAACGCTACGCCCACACGGACATATCCGACAACCCCGATTTCCTCCATATCGCCCGTGCTTATGGGGTGAAGGATTTCTCCATCACCCGCGAGGACGAGGCGGCATCGGTGCTTGAGGCCGCGTTCACACATCCCGGTCCGGTGGTGGTGGACGTGCGCATCGAACGCGAAGCCAACGTGCTCCCCATGGTCCCGGGCGGCGAGAGTCTCGACAATATGATCATAGCCAGCCCGGCATAATTATCCGGCAACAGAGAGTCAAACCGGTGTTTGTCCCGGCGCATCAAAAAGAAGCGGCCCTGTCGGGGGCCGCTTCGTGTTGGTGTGGGGTGACGTCGCCGTTATGGTTGGGGCGCGTCGTGTTTGGTGGCGGTGGTTTTCCAGCGCTTGTGTATCCAGATCCATTGTTCCGGATATTTGCGGATGATGGCGGAGAGGTCGTCGTTGATGTCTGTCAGGAGCCTAAGCCGTTCGGCGTCCGGGTCGGCGTCCGGGTTTGGCCAATGGATGCGGCCGGATTCGATGATAAAGCGGCAGTCGCCCTCGGCGCGCATCATCGCGCCAACGTAAATCGGCGCGCCCGCGCCAATCGCCATGTTGATGGGGGCGGCCATGGTGCTGCCCGGCTTGCCGAGAAACGGAGCCATGTAGCCGCGCCGTCCGCCGTCCTGATCCACCACCGCCACAAACCCTTCGCCCTTGCGAAGCACCGCCAGGGCAGGGCGCATACTGTTGAACTTGCTCCAGACAGTGACGCCGCTCCTGGTCCTGATATTGTTGACGAAGTTGTCGATATACGGATTGTCGAGGGGCCGGGCGATGACGCCGGATACGGTGCCCAAAACGCCCATCACCACGCAGCCCCATTCCCAATTGCCGAGATGGCCGGTGACCGATACCAGGCCGCGACCCTTGGCGAGGGCGTCCTTCATGATGCGGTCGGCCCCGTTGACGTCGGTGCGGTTAAGGATTTCTTCGATCGGCAAGGCGCGGAGCTTGGATATCTCGGCGACGAGGCTGGCGTAATGGCGGTAGTTTTGGACAATCAGCTCTTCGGCCTCTTCCGTACTTACGCCCAGCCTGTCCATGATTTGTTGCATAGCGATGCGGCCGTGCCGGTCGTCGAGACGGCGCCACACCGACGCCACCGCCTTCACCGTGGCGTCGCGAACAGACCTGGGTGCACGGGATAAATATCCGTGCAGTCCAAGAAGCCCAGCATATTCGATGAGTGAGCGAGTTTTGCTTTGTTGTTTCGGCATCAGGTACCTAATTCATAATAAAAAACCGGACGATGCTATCCCCGTCCGCCCTGCGGAGTATTGTACACGAAAACGCGCGCAAGTAACCCCCATTCCGGGAATTACCAGCGGGACAGGGATTTTTTGTATACGGTGTCATCCGCCGAAGCGTACCGGCAGGTGGGGGCGCTTTCGCTTTTGCGGCGTTGCTTCACAACCTTACAGCATTGGCTTAAACACGTTTCGCCGATAAACAGGGATGGGAATATCGACGACGATACCGGCCTGCCATATCTGCACTGTTTCGTTCCCGTCGTGCCAGCGGGAGAGAAAGGCGGCATTGTCGATATAGACGTAGTTGGCAAGGGTCGACGGGTCCATGAAATAGATGCGGCAATCATCGTACCCGATTGCTATGGCGTAGTGGCCGTCTTCCCAACCCGTGGAATAGTCGAAGTCCGGGTCACCGTTCCAAGCCTGGAGCAGGCAGACTACCGGACGGCCTGCGTCGATGTGGCATCGGAGGCGTTCCAGCGTCATGTTCTCTTCCATCGTGGCGTGGAAACCGTGTTGCCGGAGGGACTTCATGATCGCGTCTGGCCCGGTGCCGTCTTCCGGCGTCGCACCCACCGCCTTTTCCAACACGTCCTGGCGGAAAAGAATACCGCCGTGGGCGAGGAGTGACTGGACGACAGCGACGCCGCAGGTGTAATCGGTGG
>JAJPXZ010000141.1:0-9214 GCA_021205245.1 Planctomycetaceae bacterium | reverse complement strand
GTCTGCGGCAGTTCGATAAGAACTGTGGGCTGGAGCGCTCCGGCCGGTCTTGACGGGCCGCCGCCAATACAGCCGGCGACGAGGACAAGGAGAAGGGTGACGCCAAGGAGCTGCATTGCGCCAAACCGGATTTTTTTCATCGGTATCACCATCCGCCTCCCAGTTCTTATTTCCCTAATTTACCGGCCGAAATTATGGCAAAAGCCGTCAACGCATCAAAGTATAAACGATTCTTCGGGGGAATCGACCGCAAACTCCTCAAACGCGGCTCCCACCGGGTGATCTTGGGTGAGTGGTTGCGGCGACCGCCCGGCGGAGTTGTGCAAAAAAGAGCGAGGAACATTCTAGTAAGGCAGCCGCACATACTCTAAAATATGAAGACGGATTTCTTACTACCCGACGCACGTTCGGCATGGTTCAGGAATACCGCAAGGAGAAAAGATGACATATCTGGGAGCCGAGATCGGCAAATTGGGATTCGGGATGATGCGACTTCCGAAAAACGACGACGTCATCGACATCGAACAGGTCAAGACGATGGTCGACGCGTTTATGGAAGCCGGATTCACCTACTTCGATACGGCGTGGGCCTATAGCGGAAGCGAAGTCGCGGTCCGCGAGGCCCTGGTGAAACGCTATCCGCGGGAGCGTTTTCAATTGGCGACGAAAAACGCGGCGTGGATTGATTGCAAAACCCGGGAGGACGCCATAGCGCAATTTGATAATTCGCTGCGGCAACTCGGCACCGAGTACATTGACTTCTATCTCCTCCACAATCTTGGCGCAATGCGGACCGAGTATTTCGACCGGTTCGGGTTGTGGGATTTCGTCCAGGAGCAGAAAAAGAAGGGCCTGATCAAGCATGTCGGCGCGTCCTTCCATTCCACCGCAGCGGAACTGGATGCCATTCTCAGCGCCCACCCGGAATTGGAATTTGTGCAACTGCAGGTCAATTACGCGGATTGGGACAGCCCGTCCATTCAGTCGGGAGCCTGCTACGACGTCGCCCGGAAGCACGGCAAACCAATAGTGATTATGGAACCGGTCAAGGGCGGAATGCTGGCCAAGCCGCCGGAGCCGGTCGCGGATATTCTTCAGAAAGCCAATCCGCAGGCATCCAATGCGTCCTGGGCCATACGCTATGCCGCCAGCCTGGAGGGAATCATTACCGTCCTGTCCGGGATGAGCACCTTGGAACAGATGCACGACAATCTATCATACATGAAAAACTTCTCGCCCCTGTCGGCGACGGAACTGGCCACGATACGGGAAGCGCAAGAAGCGCTGAGCCGTATCCCGATCATTCCCTGCACGATCTGCGACTACTGCGCCAAGGTCTGCCCGAGTAACATCGGCATTTCCGGCTCCTTCACCGCGATGAATCTCCTGACCCTGTACAAGGCGAAGGACTTTGCGGCGAACCAGGAGAGCTGGCTTGTTGAAAAGCATGGGAAAAAGAAGGCCGGGGAATGCATCCAGTGCGGCAAATGCGAAGAAGTGTGCCCGCAGCATATTGCGATTCGCGAGGAGTTGCAGAAGGTGAGCGAACAATTCGGGTAGACTTTACCCGCGATTTTGCTGCCGTAGACAATGCTTTGTCTGCGGCAGCTTTTATTGTGATGCGATGAGGCGGGCTACATCGGCTTCAAGTTTTTCTCCAGTCGGTCGATGATTTTGGCTAGGCGGGCGTGTCGCGTCTGTTCCTGTTTCGCATCGTAGTAAAAACCGGCGTAGGTTTTCTGTACAGACAACGGCATGGACAAGAGGTTGTGGTACGCTTGTTCATGCTGTTGAATACGAGCTATGAAGAGGTGTATCTGTTCCTCGTCAACGCCTGCGCGCCTGGGTTTGTCCCACTCGCCCCGCAGTTTGGCGTCGGCGATGGCGTCCAGCCCGGGTTGGGCTACCATGCCACGGTCGATAAGGGCCTGCGCCAGCTTCTTGTTCTTCTCCGACCACTTGCTCTTGGCATGGCGGCGGGCGAAATACTTTTTGTAACAGGTATCGTCAATGCTTTGCATTTGGCCGTCTATCCAGCCGAAGCAGAGCGCCTCCTCCAATGCTTCGTGAGCTGAAAGCGTCGCCTGCCCACCCTTTTTGCCAAAGAGCAGCCACACGCCGTCGCTTTTGGCTCCGTGCTTGTCGAGCCATTTTCTAAAAGCGCTTCTGTCGGGAAACGTCAGGATATCGCTCATGGTTTTTTGCCTCACTCATTCCTCTGGGGCAACCAACGAGGAGTTGCAACAACTGACAACTGCTCCATTATTCGGCCGTACGCAAATTATGGCACTATATGGTCACCTTATTCTACGGCACTGTAGCCGGGTGACGCCCGTCAACGCGGCATGAGCGCAAAGACGCCCCATCCAAGGTATTCGCGTGTGTAAGTGACGTGGCGCTTCGGTTCCGACGTCAGCAGATCTCGAACTTCATTCGCGAAATCATCCAGGGGATTCGCGTCGAGCCACCGGCGCATAGTGAGCCATTTGGCTGCTTCATATCTGTCCCAGCCATCCTGGTTGGCCAGCACCATATCCACGACGTCGTAAGCGAGGTCGTCGAAGGAGCCGACAAGGTCTGGTAGCGTGAGAAAGTCTGAAATGGATTGCGCGCCGCACCCTTTGGCGATGCTTTCCGTTGCCGGCAGCCGCAGCCAGTACGGTTCGCCAATGAGGATGATTCCGCCCGAACGGAGACTCTTCGCCAAAAGCTCGATAGTGCCGGCGACACCGCCTCCGATCCACGTGGCGCCGACACAGGCTGCCACACCGACCTTTTCGTCAGCGACATAGCCTGCGGCGTCGCCGTGGATAAACTCGACCTGATCCGTAACGCCGAGTTCTGTTGCGCGGCGTTTCGCCTGCTCGGTGAACAAAGGACTCATATCGATACCAGTGCCGGTTATTCGGTAATCACGCGCCCAGGTGCACAGCATTTCGCCCGAACCGCTCCCGAGATCGAGCACCCGGGTTCCCGGCTCCAAACGTAACGCCGCGCCAAGCGTGGCGAATTTTTCCGGCGTGAACGGGTTATGGATGCGGTGCTCACTCTCGCTGATGGTGAAAATGCGTGGGATATCCACGGTAATGCTCCTCTCTCGGTCGTTGGATTGGGCTTTACCACGCCATATCCGCCAAGTCAATCAGCTTATAGAGGCCGTTCTTATCAGTCTAGGCGACTGATGGCGTTATTCGTAATGGTATGCACAATTCCTTTTTTCGTCAAAAACTACCGCGCACACTGTATACTTCCATCCGGTTTTCTCGTAATCGTATACCGAAGCGTAACGGAAACAGCCTCGAAAATACCGACTGAAACAGTGGCGCGGTGCAACGTTTTACTTGATTCCATTGAATCAGTGGCGAGGGAAGCCGTAGCCGTAAAATCATCACCCGTCGAATTCGGTCGAGAGACCACATTGCATCCCCCACCTCTTGTATTATAATGGTTTGAGGGATTACTCTACCGATCAGGATAAACTAAACCGCGCGAGGTATTTTTGTGAACGACCAAATGCAGTCGACGCCAACACCTATGCCGCGACGGTTACTGTGGGCGGGAATCGTACCCGCCTGCCTGCTGGTGATCTGTTTTAGTGTGACAGCCACCGTTTGTTTACTCGGTGGCGGCAGGGGGAACGATTCCTTCGCTGTCGGCGCTTCGTCGGCGGATTTATCCATGCGCCTGCGTTCAATGGGGAATGACCTGATCGCCGCCGCGGATACGCTTGCGCGTTCCGATGGTGCACCCGCCGTTCAGGCTGCGACGGACATCGCGTGGGCCCCCATCGTCTCTTTTATTCTTCTCCTCGCGGGTGGTGTGGCGGTGGGGTCGATCTGGTTCCTCGTCGTATGGAAGCGAGCCGCGCTCGCGCCACAAGAACCGGCGGCGGCAACCGATTCGAAAAACAAGACCACGCTTTTTGGATACAGCCCCCACCAGAACAAGTCGGCCGAAGCGATCAAGGCGAAGGACATGTTCTTCGCCGCCATGAGCCACGAAATCCGCACGCCGATGAATGCCGTCCTTGGCATGACCGAGTTACTCCTCAGCGAGCCGCTTGCCGAGAAACATATGAGTTGCGTCAAGGATATCAAGGCCGCGTCGCAATCGCTCCTTACCATCGTGAACGATATTCTCGACCTTTCCAAGCTGGAAGCGGGCGAATTGTCGCTCATACCGGTTCATTTCGAATTATCCCGCCTTCTGGAAAACATCCGCCGCATGGCCTTTTTCCTAGCCAAGGAAAAGGAACTCGATTTCCGCTTTACCCGCGATGCGAATTTGCCCGAGTGTCTCTACGGCGACGACGTCCGCCTGCGGCAGATACTCCTCAATGTGGTCGGGAACGCTATCAAATTCACCAAGCAGGGCAGCGTGTGTCTGAACGTCACCGCCGATGCCGATTGGATTCGTTTCGACGTCGTCGATACCGGTATCGGCATCAAGCGGGAGGATATTTCGAGTTTATTCGAGGCATTCAAGCAGGTTGATATTCAGAAGAACCGCAAAATCAGAGGAACCGGCCTGGGCCTGGCCATTACGAAAATTCTGGTCGAGCGTATGGGCGGGTCTATCACTGTCGAGTCGGAATATGGCAAAGGCAGCACCTTCACCATCCGTCTCCCCAAAGTGGAGGGCGACATCGGCAAGGTCGAGCAGGAGGAAGGACTCCAGATCGAATTCAGCCCCACCGCCAAGATTCTGGTGGTGGATGACCAGGAGGTGAATCTCCGCGTCGCCAAGGGGTTGATCGAATTGTTCGGTATTGGCTGCGATACCGCGGCATCGGGCGAGCAGGCGGTGGCTATGGCGCGGCGGGACCATTACGACCTCATCTTCATGGATCACCTGATGCCGGATATGGACGGCATTGAGACTACGCGCCATATCCGCGAGATGGGCGGCAGGCGGGCGACGGTGCCGATTATCGCCCTGAGCGCCACCGCCGACATGAATTCGCGGTCCATGTTCCTTGACGGTGGCATGAACGACTTTCTCCCAAAGCCCATCGAGAAACGCCGGTTGCAAACCGTTCTCTCCAAATGGATGCCACGGAACAGCGATTCGACCACCGTTATTCCGGCTCGCCGGAGCTCGGAAACGGAGGCGAGGAAAAAAACCGAACCGGCCGCCGCCCCGAATAATACGTACGATACCGCATCGAGCTTTTTCGGTGAGCGCGGTCCGCGTACCGTTGCCGAAATGGCCAAGTCGATACCGGGGCTGGACGTGGACTTCGGCCTCAAACAGGTTTCCGGCCAGCAGGAGTTGTACGAGGAGATCCTCAATCTGGCGTGCGAGACCATGCCCGCCATCATCGACAGCATCAGCGCCGCTTCCGATATCGGCGACGCCCAGCGTCTTACTATTGAAATCCACGGGGCCAAGGGATCGATGGCCAGTATCGGGGCGGTGGATTTGGCGGACCGGGCGGAGGTCCTCGAGAAGGCGATGGAAACGGACGGCATTGCCTCTGTGCAGGACCGGCTGCCCGAATTTCTCACCGGTTTGAAACAGCTCGGGGAACAGTTGCAATCGTTGTTTACGGTGTTTTCCTCGCCGCGTACCGTCATCTACGGCAACCGTACCCAGTTGGCCGCTCGTATGCACAAGCTTGTCCTTGCGCTCCATGCCAAAAACGACAAGCAGATCGCCAAAACGATGAAGTCGGTTTTGTCCCGCGACTTCGGGCAGACCATCAACGCGCAACTCGATAAATTGCGAATCTACATCGATGCGGGCGACTACAAGGCCGGGGTAAAACAAACGGAAGAGATCGTTCGCGGCCTGAACGAAACGGGATAGATTCCTGTCAGCTAAAGGAAATCACATGCTTAAAGGCCTTATGCGCCTCGAGGACAGGATCGTTTTTTCCGCTTCGCCTGCGCCAACCGCGGACGGAGACGCCGGCTCGGACGATACGTCCAACCGCGTTCTGGTGGTCGACAGGGCGGTACACGACGCCGATGCGCTGATAAATGCGGCCGGGAACGACGCCAACCGGGTGGAGGTTCTGACCTACGATAGCCGCACCGATACTCTGGATTCCATCGAGGCAATGTTGCGCGATTATCTTTCCACGGTCGCGCCGGGCAGTATCGATTCCATCGCCTTTGCCGGCTATGGCGAGGCGGGCCGGTTCGGCATTGCCGTGGATGGGACGCTGGATCTGGCGTCGTTGGGGATTGGGTCGGAAGTGGGGGATTTTTTCACGTCTCACGCGGGGCTGGACGCGTTCTCGGCGGATTTTCGTATTGATCTTCTTGGCTCCGACATCGCCGCCGGGCCGGAGGGCGCCGAGCTTATCGAGACGCTGGAAGAGTTGACCGGCATCGATTTCGCCGCGTCCACCAACAAGACCGGCAGCGACAACGGTGCGGACTGGATTCTCGAGACAGATGACGTGGATGCGAAAGCCGACTATTTCAACGACGACCTCGATTCGGCGGATGCGATCGAAACGTTTGGCGGCATGATCGACAGCCGGATTGGTTGGGGGAATGGTAGCGGTACGGATTACGTCTCGGCTCCCGATGACATGGTGATTTACGACGGGAAATCGTTTTTCGGTCCGGGCGGATTGGAATTCAATGCCGACAATTTTTTTGACGGCTTGAAAATGAACATTGATTTCAGGTTCAAGGGTTCCGACGGCAATTGGCTCTACTTCCAGGATTATTTCCTCAATTCCATAAAGGTTATTAATGTTGCCGACTATGGAAACATTGGCGATATCGGCGACGGTGCCGTCATTGTCGCCGCTCAGGGGTGTTCGACAGATGGAAACGCCAAACTTTACTTTAAAGGGGTCCATATTGGTTGGGTAACCACGGAAAATGGACCTTCCACGAGTTGGCTGGATTTCAGCTTCGTTAAACTACGGGGTATTGAAAGTAACGGAAGTGAACTCCACATCGGTGGCGTTAAATTAGATGACATTACCGCTCTTTTTGGGTTCCGGAACGGCTTGGCTGCTGCGCACGGCGATTTGACGCTTGATGCCGCAATTCTTTTGACTACCCCTGATGACCCCCAATTCATGTATTCGCGAAAAGAATTGGCTGGTATCACCCATAATTCCGAACCGTGGGAGCACACCCTCTTTATTGACAGGAGTATACCCGACTGGAATGACATGTTCCAGGCGGCACTCGCCAAGGGCGGCGTCAAGGTGTACTTTTTCGACTCCTCTCTTGGCTTGACTGACAGTGGAGGCTTCGGCTCCGTGGTCGATGCCATGCTTACCGATTTAGCCCAGATACAGAACGGATTCGTTCTCCAGTCCATCGGCATCGCCTCACTTGGGACTAATAATACCATCGTTATTGGCGGGGAGACGCTGACCACCCTCGACTCCGGACTGGTGGATATTTTCCAAGCCATTAAAGGCTCGGGCAACATAGCGGATACTCTCCGAGTCGACCTTTTGGCAAGTAACGTCTTTGGCGATGGAGCGGGGGATGTCTTGGCCGCGTTGAAAAACGCGACCGGCCTCGACTTCGCAGGATCAATCAATCAGACCGGTAACGCCAAATACGGCGGTGACTGGATAATGGAGGTTGGCACAAGCGGGCAGGGGCCATTCGATGTCTCCTCCATTTATTTCAAAATAGCGAACCTAACGTCTGACAATCCTGCCTTGGCCTATGATGGGGTTCTCGACGGTAGTTCCAGCCTGTGCTTTACAAACAAAAATGGAACGGCGGTAGTCAATGCGCCGCAGGATTTTACCTGGGAAGGGGGGTATTCGCTGTTTTCCGAGGCCGGGTTGAAGTTTTACCTGGACGCCCTCGCCGATGGGGCGACATGGGATCTTTCCCTGGATTTGGGGATAAGCAATTGGGGCGACGTTTCCCTGGTTGATTATCTTCAAGGCTTCCGGGAGGTCGGATCCACCGTGGAACCGCAAAACGGGTTATACGCCAGTGACAGCGACAAATATGTCGATAACGGCGTCACCCATTTCAACCTCTATTTTGACGGGTTTAAAATCGGTACCGTCTCCGGCGGCGATACTATCAATGACTGCGGAACCATTTCCTTCGCGCAACTAATCAAGGCCGAAGGAGGCATCTTCGTGAAATCTCAGGACACCACGAATACCCGATTCAATTTCATGCAGATTATAGCGCCACTGTTTACGCTCACGCAGGCTGCGATGGATAGAATCGGGGCGGATTCCGTGGGCGTGCGTTTGACCAGCAATAGCCTGGTTTCCCAATCCGCTACCCAGAGTATTATTTCCAACGCCAAGCTGACTGCCGATGATCCGATAGTACCTCCAGGACCAGAGCCGGAACCTCCGCCGGTTATCGACCCTTCCCCGCCGACGGTGGTGGAACCTCCCAGCGACGGCGATCCGTCTCCGTCTGAACCGTTGCCCGGCGATAACACCTCCGGTGATGGCGACGACGGCAATGCGGACCAGGGCGGCGTCAACGACGATTCCGGACCCACGGGAGAAGATATTCTCGAAGGCGAAGACGGCTCCGCCTGGGACGATATATTCGAAGAGGCCGAGAACAACGGCAATGGCGATGGCGGCGACGGCGGTTCCGGTGATGGCGACAGCGGTGACGGCGCTAATGGCGGGGAGACGTCCGACCCCGGTACGGAAGCGTCTGAAGAAACCCCAGTGCTCGGGTCCGATCTGGTCTCCGATATATACGGCGACGCGGTCGGCATGGCGCCGGGCGACAGCTACCGCGATGTCATCAATTCCGCCATGCGGCAGGATTTCGGCGCGTGGTTCAAAGATTTCTCGGGTGACGACGAAACATCGCCCGACGAGATCTTAGCCCGGTTAGACGATATGCTTGCTGACATGGATTGGGCCGGTTCGGTGTTCAGTCGTGACGAAGCCATTGCCCTTGGCCAAACATTCAATGAGATGCGCTCCAGCCTCGACATCATCATCCAACACATCGACGCCGTGTTCACGCTGCTTGACGAACTGGACGCCACTGCGCTGCCGCCGGAACTGGTCAAGTGGATACGGGATGGCGTGACCCAGGCCCGCGCCCTGGTCGGGGACGCCGCCGCCAGCATCGCGACCCTTAATTATGCCATGGGTCTGGTGCGGGGCGGCAACGCCGATCTGCTGGCCGAAGCCATGGTGCGGGAGGTCCAGCGATTCATGTCCAGAATATCCCGTGAGTTGCGGCTGGTGGACGGCGGGTTGGTGGATTTCCTCAAGCTCGTGGGCGAAGGG
>JAJPXZ010000094.1 GCA_021205245.1 Planctomycetaceae bacterium | reverse complement strand
CGGGGAGTGACGACGTACGTTTCGCCGCGCTCTTCCATGATGACCGCCTTGCGGGACAGGCGCACCTTGCCCATCGGGTCGATTTCGATGACCTTGACCTTCATCGGTTCGCCCTTTTTGGTGAACGATTCGGTCGTCTCGACCCGGTTGACGTCCAGCTCCGAGATGTGGCACATGCCTTCGGTGCCGGGAAGAATCTCGACAAACGCACCGAAATCGCGGACGTCGGTCACGATGCCCTCGTAAACCCTATTCAATTCCGGCACCTCGATCAGGCCCTCGACCTTTTTGATAGCCTTCGCGAGCGAGTCGCCGTCCGGGGCGCAGATCGTCACGATGCCGACGCCGCTGGAGTCGTCCACGTTGACCTCGACGCCGAAATCGTCCTGAATGCTCCGAATCATCTTGCCGCCGGGGCCGATGATCTTGCCGACCATATCCTGCGGCACCTGGATGCTGTGCAGGCGAGGCGCACGCGGGTTGATTTCGCTGCGCGGTTCCGAGATGCACTTGGCGATTTCGCCGAGGATGTGCAGGCGGCCGTCCTTCGCCTGGGCGAGGGCACGCTTCATGGTATCGGTCGAGATGCCCTTGACCTTGATATCCATCTGCAGCGCGGTGATGCCGTCGTGGGTGCCGCAGACCTTAAAGTCCATGTCGCCGTAATGGTCTTCGTCGCCGAGGATATCGGTGATGATGGTGGGTTCCTTGCCCTCGTCCTGGATAAGGCCCATGGCGATACCGGCGACCGGTTTGGTGATCGGCACGCCGGCGTCCATCAGGGCCAGGGTCGCGCCGCACACCGACGCCATGGACGACGAGCCGTTCATCTCCAGCACTTCCGACACCGCGCGCACCGCGTAGGGGAAGCCGTTGTTGTGCGGCATCACCGGTTCGAGCGCGCGCTGGGCCAGCATGCCGTGGCCGATTTCGCGGCGGCCGGGGCCGCGCGGCATCTTCGCTTCGCCGACCGAGAAGCCGGGCGCGTTGTAATGAAGATACCACATTTCTTCATAGGGTTCCCTGAGGCCGTCAACTTCCTGCGCGTCGGACTGCGAGCCGAGGGTGATGGTGACGAGCGCCTGCGTTTCGCCACGGGTGAACAGGCCGGAGCCGTGGGTACGCGGCAGAACGTTGACGCGGCAGTCGATGGGGCGGACGGTGAAGTTGTCGCGGCCATCGACGCGGGTGCCTTTTTGAATAAGGTCGCGGATGACCTCGGTCTTGACCATGCCCGCCGCTTCCTTCACTTCCTTTTCGCTCGGGCCGTTTTCGTCATCCGGTTTCGCGATTTTTTCCACCGCTTCCTTGACGAGTGCGCTCGTGGCTTCGCGGCGGCCGAACTTGCCTTCGGTGCACAGGGCCGGGCCCATCCGTTCGCCGATGAGGGCGCGGACAGCGTCGAGGCAGGACGGCGGTGTCGGCGGTTCGACCTTGATCTTTTCCTTCGCGCCGGCCTTTTCGACCAGTTCATTGATGAGGGCGACGATTTCCTTGACGACCGAGTGGCCGAGGTTCAGGGCCTCGAGCATCTTTTCTTCGGAGATGTCGTGCGCGCCGGCTTCGACCATGGTGACGGAGTCGGCGGTGCCGGCGAGGACGAGCTTCAGGGTCGACTTCTTTTCCTGTTCGTTCGTCGGGAAGACGACGAGCTCGCCGTCGACCATGCCGATGCGGACCGCGCCGATGGGGCCTTCGAACGGCAGTTGAGAAAGGGACAGGGCGGCGGAGGCGCCGATGATGGACAGGATGTCGGGGTCATTTTGCATGTCGGAGGAAAGGACCAGCGTCTGGACCAGAACCTCGTCGAAGAACCCGTCGGGGAACAGCGGACGGAGGGGACGGTCGGTCAGGCGCATGGTGAGGATTTCTTTGGTGCTGGGCGCTTTTTCCCGCTTGAAGAAACCGCCGGGGAACTTGCCCGCGGCGTAGGTCCGTTCGCGGTAGTCGACCATGAGGGGGAAGAAATCCTGGTCGGCGAAGCGTGGCGGGGCGGTGCTTGCGGCGGAGAGGACGACGGTGTCGGCGTACTGGACGACGGCCGCGCCGGCGGCTTGTTTAGCCAGCAGTCCTGTCGAGATTCGGAGGGTGCGGCCGGCGATGACGCGTTCGGCCACTTTTTCCTCAAGTTTGAGATCCATGAATGATTCTCCTATTTTCCGATTTTTCTATTCTATCCTGTTTGGGTTTTTTTGTGGTTGGACCGGACCGAGAAACACGCAGAAGCCGCGCGGCCGGAGGCCGGGCGGCGAGCGTGCGAGCCAATCGGCTAGGTTGACCGACCGGCGGAGTTATTCCTTGGAGCGGATGCCAAGTTTACCGATGAGGGTACGGTAGGCTTCGAGGTTGCCTTCGCGGATATACTTGAGCAGCCGGTTGCGGCGGTTGACCATCATGAGGAGGCCGCGGCGGGAGTGCTTGTCCTTTTTGTGCACCTTCAGGTGCTCGGTCAGGGTGAGGATGCGCTCGGTCAAAATCGCCACCTGGACCTCCGGGCTGCCGGTGTCGTTTTCTTTGGTGGCGTAGGTCTTGATAATTTCGGACTTGCGTTCCTTGCTCATGGTCATGACTGGTTACCTTTCACCTTTTTATTTACTCGTGCGTTATGGCTGCATTGTATGTTTCGACCCCGCGCCCGCCACAGAAAAAAACCCGTCGGCATAAACCGGCGGCCTCCGTGCAAGCGCGCTTGGAAGACGGAATTATATGTATTATGAAACCCATGTCAAGCGACCCGGGCAAGTGATCCGGTGAATTCGGGATTTCTTCAATCGCTTTATTCGGCGAACGAACTCACCGCCGCGGCCTCGGCGGGATCGATGGCGAAAATTTCCACCAGATCTCCATGGTTGCCGCCACTGTCCGGCAAGACCGGCTTGGTCAAGACATCGCGGGTCCAGCGGCACGACGCCTGCATAAAGTCGCGAAGCGGCGGCCAACTGTCCAACGCCCGCGCCCGTCTTTCGTCCGCCTGCCCGCCGCGCTCATCGCCCAGCGCCGTCCGCGTCAACGAACGCCAATAATAAGCCGCGCCAAAGGAATTGTTCCTGTCCATAATGGCGTTCAGGTCCTGAAGCGCCTGGTCGTAGCGCTGTGACTCATACCGCGCCCGCGCCCGGCCAAGCATGCCGAACAGCCACATTTCGCCGCTGGCGTAATTCATAAGCGTCATCGCCTGGTCGAAGCGCTGTTCAGCCGCTTCGGCGTAGGCGGCGCAGTCGAGCATAAACAACGACTCGCCTTCCACCAACAATTGCGACACCTTGAGGTCGGCGTAGTCGGGCGCCAGGTTGACCGGCAGCTTGGCCATAAGCGCCTTGGCCGCGTCGGACCGTTTCAGCGCCTGGGCGGGCCGGAGGGCGCGCATCTCGACATAGGCGGCGCGCAGTTCCTCCCGGACCTGTTCCTCGACCTGCGTCGCGTCGGCGATGCGGGCGCGCTTGTTGTGGGCATGCCACAAGAGGATGGTGGCGACTATCAACGCGCCGCCAATAATGAGCGGCACCAGGATTATGGATTTGCCGTAGCCGGCAAGCACGTCCTGATGGGGATCGGCTGGATGGGATTCGTGCGCACTCATGACTCCCCCGTTCATCCAATGAACAGCGGCTACCCCCCGCATGCCGCATTCAGTCCTCTGGTTGCTCCTGTGCATCGTTTCCGACGACACGGCAGAACAAGGTCAGCGGCGTGGCGGACTCGACCTCAACCTCGACCAACCTGCCCCGCCACGTATCGCCTTCCGGCGGCGCGTCGAACACACATATCATATTCTGCTCTGTCCGGCCCGTCCAGCGTCTTGCGTTGCGATTGGACTCGCCTTCGGCCAAAACGCTGAAGCGGCGGCCGATTAGCGTCGCGCCACGGGTGGAGCTGACGGTGCTTTGTACCGCGAGAAGGTCGTTATTGCGGCGTTTTTTCTCACTATCCGGGACATCGTCCCGCATGGTCAGGGCGGACGGCGTGCCGGGACGCGGCGAATATTTAAATATGTAACTGGTGGTGAAATGCGCCTTCTCGACCAGGTCGCGGGTGGCGAGGTAGTCGGCTTCCGTCTCGCCGGGGAAGCCGACGATAAAGTCGGAGACGATACCGGCGTGGGGCAGCACCTCGCGGATCATCGCCAGTTTGTCGTCGTATTCCTCGCGGGTGTAGCCGCGCCGCATAGCCGCGAGGATGGGGGTGGAACCGGATTGGGCAGGCATGTGGAAATGCGCGGCGACGCGGTCCAGGTCGCGGACCGTCTCCACCAGTTCGCGGCTGATGTCGCGGGGATGGCTGGTGACGAAGCGGAGCCGGACGAGGCCGGTGTCTGGTCCGGCTGTTGTGTCGATGAGGCGAAGCAGGGCGGCCAGACTGGAGTTGTCGTGCTTGCCATAGGCGTCGATGTTTTGCCCAAGCAGGGTCACTTCGCGCGCGCCGGCGAGGGCGAGGGCGCGGACTTCGGCGGCGATTTCCTCAGCCGGTCGGCTTACTTCGCCGCCGCGCACATCGGGGACGATGCAATAGGAACAGCGGTTATCGCAACCGCGCATGACCGAGACGAATCCCTGGATGCCCTGGTGGCGGGCGCGGGGGTGGCTCTGGTGGATGCCGGGGCTTTCGGCTCCGGCCGGGCCGAAGTGGCCGGCCTTTTCGGGCTTGGCCGAGGCCTCGCGGTCGAGGCGTTCAAGCACTTCAGGGAGGCGCAGGAACTGCCTGGTGCCGAGGGCGAAGTCGAGGTGCGGCAGTTTGCGCAGGAGCTCCTCGCCGTACCGTTCGGCAAAGCAGCCCATGATGCCGAGGCGGAAGTCGGGGTCGGCGAGGCGTCGGGGTTTTAAACTCGCCAAGCGGGAGAGCACGCGCTGTTCGGCGTGGTCGCGGACGGAGCAGGTGTTGAAGACGACGGTATCGGCGAGGCTTTCATCGTCGACGACGATGTGGCCTGCGTCGGCGAGGGTCTCGGCCGCGAGTTCCGAGTCCAGCTTGTTCATCTGGCAGCCGAAGGTGATAAGGTGCACTTTACGCATTATGGGTCTCTTGCTGTTATGGGCTTTCAATAAACTGTCGCCTGCCGACGGATAATCCGCCGCAGGCGAGACGGACTATCATACCGATTTGCGCTGGGTCAGTAAACATTGCGGATTGCCACGCCTCTCTATTACAGGTTCGGCCACCCATTGCGGTGATCCATTACCGTCACAACCCTCCCCCATCGTCACCCCGGCGTGCGGACCTCCACCAGCGCGAAAAGCGGGCGGTTCGGCCGGGGTCCAGGCCAAAGACGGTGAAGGCACCGAACTTGAGCGGTTGGCGAAAAAACTCCTCACGCCCCCGCTTCCCCGGTTTTATGGAGGATAGTCTCCGGCTGGTACATGGTGGCGAGCTGATTAAGAAGGCGGAAGAACGAAACAGCCCGCACCAGGCTGCGGGTGGGTATGTCCCGGCTGTCCTCGTGGTAGAGCTGTTCCATTGCCGCGCGGCACGTTTCGATAGCGGTGGCCATGCCGTCGTGGACCGCCGGGTCGGCGGGCGAGCCGGTCACGCCGTAACGGCAGATGGCGTTGTCCAATTGCGCCACGACGGCCGAGACCTTGTCCGGCATCACCGGTCGGCGCTCGTTCTCGTCGCCGTCGTCCAGGGCGTCCAGCAGGATGCGGAGGATGGTGACGCTGCGGTTAAGGGTGACGATGCGGTTGTCGAGGATGGAGATGTCCTCGTTATACAGAAATGCCTCGTGCCGTGAGGCGGCGGTGAGGCGGTCGCGGTTGCGGAGCAGCTTTTGGATCAGGTCCTCGAGGATTTTCGGAGAAAGCGTCTGGTTGGCCGCGTACGCTTTCGCGATAGCGTTCAGATGGTCGACCACCATTTCATACTGCTTGCGGAGGTCGTCCTTCAGGGTATCGCCGAGCCGCACCGGCCAGAGCAGCATCGACACCGCCGTGGCGAGGCCGACCCCGAGCGCGATTTCCCAAATCAACGTAAGGCCGAAGTGCGTCGCCGCTTGCACTGTGCTGTGGGCCTGAATGTGGCCGACCAGCAGCACTATGGTGGCGGCGATGGACGCGAGCATATAGCGTGCGCCATAGCGGAAAAAGTACGCTCCCGCGCCGTTGACCACGAAGATGATGCAGCCGATCCAGAGGATATTTTCCGGGTGGGTAAAAACGAGCGACAGGGCGATGCCGGCCATCGCCCCCAGCGCCATGCCGGTAAAACGCTGGACGCTTGCCTGCACCGATTCGGCCACACTGGGGTTTTGCATCGCCACGATGGACGAGATGACCGCCCACACCGGGTATGGAGACCCGAGTAAGGATGAGATGCCGTAGGCAAGCGCGCAGGCCAGTCCGGTTTTGACGGCGTGGCGACTATAAAGTCGGGAAGGAAAGGCGGTATTCACTGGGGTGTTGTCCTCGCTGTATCGCCCTCACCCCAAGCGTTTTGATTATAGTGGGGGAACGTGCGTAAACAAGGACAACGTCACAAAAAGCCACCTCTATCCCCACGCTTAATCTGCGTTCGCGCGCTTCTCGACGGCATCGCCAATCGTTGCGGCGTTGGTTGTAACCGTTACCCCTTCCGCTGCCGTCGCAAGTTCCGGCTGCACTTCGCCGCCGATCCAGGCGGTTTTTTCAAACCCGCCAGCCGTTCGGGAAACAGCGCGTTGACGCCAGGTTCGTATTCCGGATGATCCTCAAGAAGCAATGGAGCGACGTAATTACTCCGGCCGGCAACGTAGGGGCAATCGTCCGGCAGCGTGCCGGTGGCGGCGGAGACGTCGGCGCTCGAGCACAACGGTTGCCGCACAAAGCGCTCGGGATACACCGTGCAGGTATTGGTCGCGGTGTCGAGGAATTCGCAGGGGACATCCGTTATCACGACAACGTCACCGAACCGCACCTTCTGATGACAGCACACGCCGCAGCGGCGGCACAGGGCTTCGTGTGCCTGCCGCGCTTCGGCGGATTTACCCTTTGCGTTTTGACCCTCACCCTTTTTCGCCACGTCACACTCCGCGTTCCACATTCGGCCAAATATACTTGTGCATCTGCAGATTGAGCCGCGCGTCCAACCCGTCCGCCAGCATCCACGCGGCAAGCTCGGCCGAAGCCATGCGCGGCTGCACCGGCGAGAGCAAGGTAATAACGGTGGCGCGCGGGTAGGTATCGTCTTGTATGACTGTCTTGGCCCACTCGTAGTCCATACGGTCGGCAATGACGATTTTCACCTCGTCGCCGCGACGCAGATGCGCCAAATTCTCCATCCGGTTGTGTTGGCTCATGCCGGAGGACGGCGGCTTCAAGTCCATGATGCGGATGACCGGATAGGGCAGGACGGAGATATCCCGGGTGCCGTTGGTCTCGACCAGCGTGATGTAGCCCTCACGGACCAGGGCGCGGGCCAGTTCCGGCGTCGCGGCCTGGAGCAGCGGTTCGCCGCCGGTGATCTCGGCGACAGGTGCGCGGTGGGGCTGGATGGCTGCCAGGATCATGGCGATGTCGAGCGGACGCCCCGCTTCTTCAAGTGAATAGCGGGTGTCGCACCAGGAGCAGTCGAGATTGCATCCGGCGAGGCGGATAAAGCTGCACGGCACGCCGGCATAGGTCGACTCGCCCTGGATGGAATGGAATATCTCGTTGACGCGCAGGGACTGGTTCATAAGCCACCATTATAAAAAGTGGGGGGCATAACGCCCCCCACCAGTGTATAGAGTTTGGGCGAGGCCGGTTATCTTTTCCGCTTTTTCTTGCCGGCTTCGGACGGAATCTGCGCCGCGCCTTTTCCGGCGGCGGCGGAGTTCGCAGCCGCTTCGGTCGCGGCGGGCGTGCCGCCGAGGCCGAGCTTCGGCAGGACGGCCTTACGCATATACCAGTTTTCGGCGACGCCGCACAGGGCCGAGACGGTGAAGTACAGCACCAGGCCGGCCGGCATCGAGTAGAAGATGAAGACAAACATCAGCGGCATAATCTTCATGATTTTCTGCTGCTGCGCCTGTTGCGGATCGTTCGGCTTGGGCTGCAGGCTCATCTGGATGTATTGCAGGACAAAATACAACAGCGGCAGCAAACTGATATGGCTTGAGCCAAGGAGCGGAATCTGCGTGCCGAGGTCATAGATGCTATCCGGCTTCGACAAGTCCTTGATCCACGGCGGCAGGAAGGCTGCGTGACGCATGGAAAAGCCCTGCGAAAACGCGCCGTAGAGGGCGAAGAAGATGGGGAGCTGGATAAAGATCGGCAGGCAGCCGCCGGCCATGCTCACGCCGTGGTCCTTGTAGAACTTGTTCATCTCCTGCTGCATCTTGGCGCGGTCGTTGGCGTACTTCTTCTGGATTTCCTTCATCATCGGCGCCAGCGACGACATCCGGTTCATGGAGATGAACGACTTGCGGTTCAGCGGATGCAGGATCAGCTTGATGATGATAGTCACGGCGATGATGGCGAGACCATAGTTGCCGAGGATGCCGTCGAAGAAGGTAAGGAGCTGCACCAGCCAGCGGCTGATAAAGTCGAAGTAGCTGACGGTGTAGGACACGACGCCGCCGAGGCGTTCGTCGGCCATGGCCATATAGGCGTCGACAGCCGGGCCGGCGTAGAGCAGGTAGCTGCCCCGGTACGTTTCGCCCGGCGCGATGGTTCCGGGTTCGACCGTGAGGCTGATTTCCGGGAAGGCGGCGACTTCGCCGACGGACGTGGTGACGTGGGGCTGGTTTTTCAGATTGTCCTGGATGTCCTTGACCGCCGGTATCATGGCCGGGCTGCCGGGGAAGAGCATCCGCGTCGCGCCATTCGAGTCGGTGAGGGTGGAGGCGGAGGTGGTCATCAGGGTGGTGAAAAAGCGGTTCTTGGTGCCGACCCAGGCCAATTGGCCACGGTTGTCGCGGTCGGCCATGTTGGCGGCCTTGGTGAGATCGGCGATGACTTTTCGTTCAATTTCGACGCTTTCGGAGGCGGGCGACGGTTGGCGCGCGCTCATGAAGTTGATAGCGCCGAAGTTGGCCGAATCGTCGTCCGCCAGCATGCCGGCCGGGCCGACCAGGTGGTAGGACAGGAGTCGGTTGCCGTCGGCGAGGTTGCGCCATTCAATGTCGGAGGTGATGGTGAAGTCGGCTCCGGCGTTATCGACCGGGAAGCGGTAGGTACGGAGCACTTCCCAATCCCCGACCACGGTGCGGAAGACGAGGTTGTCGCCCTGGCGGACGCCTTCGGGTTCGGGCGTCACGGTGGCGAAGGAGGGGATTTCCACCAGTTCATACCGGGCCTGGCGCATGGAGGTGGTGCGGAGTTCCTGCCGGGTCGCGCCGTAGGTGACGGTATCGATGCGCAGGCTGTCGCGTCCCTGGGCGAGGCGGTCCAGGAGAATCATCCGGTTCTCGGGCGAATAATCCATCGGCACGCGGTAATAGCCAAGCAGTTGATAATTGGCCATGCCGCCGCCGACGCTGGAGAAGGTCGCCTGGTAGCCGTGGGCGTTCCTGCCTTCCGGACCGACAGTGACCGTAATCAGGTAATCCTGTTCAGGATTGAACTCCCTGGCTTCTTGCGGCACGTCCGGGGCGATGGCGCCGGGCGCGGTCTGCGGAATCATGGGCCGGTCGGTGTGCTGCACTTCCGGCGCGGCGGTGGGAGCCGGCGGCGGGAACATGTACTGCATGACGAGGAGAAAGGTCAGGCCCAGGGCCAGCATCAGCATAAATCGTTGTTTTGGATCGTTCACGTCGGATACCTGTCTTGTTCAGCGTATACAAAACGCATTGCCGCCGACGGCAATGCGGAAGATCGTCGTCGCCCCGAAGTGGGAAGGGGCGCGGCCTGGCATGGGTCTCCCATCAAACTGTGTCGCCGGCGGCTGCGCGGTCTTCGGCATCGGCGGCGGCGCATGCTTCTTCATAGCCGGGCGGCGGGTCGTAGCCGCCTTCGGCAAAGGGGTGGCAGCGGACAATCCGCCAGGTCCCCAACAGGCCGCCCCGAATCAGACCACGGGCGGTTATGGCATGGATCATATAGTTGCTGCAACTGGGGTGATAGATGCAGGTATTGGGCCACAGGTGGCTTAAGCTCCGCTGGTAGCAGCGAATCCAGGCGATAGCGAGCCAGGACAGGGGCCTTTTCCAAAAATTCAGCGGCGGGGCTTGGACGGGTGGCGGCCAGAAGATGCGACCGCCTTCCGAGCCGCGTTTTCGATGTCCTGTACCAGTTTCGGCCACGTTGCCTCCAGCAACCCCCTCCGCGCCACCAAGGCGAAATCCCACCCGGCGGGCAATGTATCGCGGTAGAGACGGTATGCGGCTCGCAAACGCCGACGCATACGGTTTCGTTTAACCGCTCCTCCCAGTTTTTTTCCCGCAACCGCTGCCACACGGCCTTCGCCGTCCGGCGTGGGGAGTGCGCGCACCAATACCGTACCGGAAGCGGCGTGAAGCCCTTCGGCAAAGATTTCGCCCATGCGGTCTCTGCCGCGCAAGCGCCGCTCTCGTGGTAGGTTCTGCATTGGCAATACCTAAACGCGCGTCCGTCCCCCAACGGTACGGCCGCAAATAACGCAGGATAAATTGTGCCGTAACCGTGTCGGAAGTCAAGCCCAAAGCGGTAAAAACCGGCCTGGTGCGGAGAGTGGGTCTCTCGGCCGAGGTTTTTCATTGCCGTTGCCGGACAGGATAGTGCCGGGCATCGTGTGGTGCGCCGTGGATCCACGGTATGGCACTGTCCAGTATCTAAAAAGTGAGTGTAAAAAAATGATAAAATTTCATTCCACATTTCGTATTTTATAGTCGCATTCCGATTTGCTACGCCAACGGCAAACCTTAATTGCATAATTACAGATTGGACTACTGGTTACACAGGTTTGTTAACTTTTATTCGAACGGAATTGTATGGAAAAAACCAAAGTGATTGAGTATAATCATTAATGCATAAGGTCGACTAGTCGTATTCGACACTAACCCATCGTTATCTACCGAGTCATAGCAGTCAAACGTGCTTCCACAATAGTTTGGTAGCACAACAGCATTAACAGGAGGACATGCCCGTGAGCCTTATCAATAAGATCTACGCAGCATTTATCGTTATGGTAGCCATTGCGGTATTCGCAGGCGTTATGGGATGGAGGACCGTCAGCCAAGTCGACGATGCTCTCGGGCGTATCGTCCAGTATGAAATTACCGCCGATGACCACTTGGCCGATCTCGGGCAGAACTTGCAGGCCATTACCGTGGTCCAGCGGACGCTCTTGAACAATAGCCTCGCCATGGATGTCCGTGAGGACCAGGTTCGTGTTCTTCATGAACAAAAGGCTGAAACGGCCCGTATCTCCAGGGCGCTGGATACCGTCTTGTCCGAAGGCGTGCGCGAGGTGGACGGGTGGTCGGAGATACAGTCACGGTGGCAAGCCATTGCGCCCGCGCTCCAGGAATGGAACCAGGGCGTCGATACCGGCATCAGCAAAATCGCCGCCTACGAGGCCACCACCATCCTGAACCCCGACCAGCTCCTCGCCAGCATACAACAGTACCGAGGCGACCATTTCCAGCTCGTTGGCAGGCTGGGTGAAATGATCACGGCGGGGGAGAGTATCGGTGCCGACATATCCCCGGCCGACAACCTCTGCGCGTTCGGCAAATGGCGCGAACGCTTCGACTCGGGCCAGGAACTGTTCAGCCGCAATCCGAACCTTCGTAAAGCCATGGACGCCATGGTCGAACCGCACCGCGAGTTCCACCGCAGCGCCGCCGACGTCCAGCGCCTCATCCGCGAAGGGCACGAGGACAACGCCGAGGCCATCGGCCAGCGGTATCTCGAACATATCGCCGCCGCCCGCGATGTCATCAACACCTTCCAGCAGATCCTGGACGAAGTCGACCGTTCCCGCGCCCTGTTCCGCGAAGCCGAGGACTTTATCATGGGGCCGATGCGCGAACTCCGCGCCAGCACCCTGGCGTCGGTCGGCTCCCTCGTCGAAGCCAATAAACATAACATGGACCTCAACGTCCGCTCAGCCGTGACCCAGGGCTCGGCCGGCGTCCGTACCATGCAGGCTCTGGCCACGGCCGCCCTCGCCATAGGCGTGTTGGTCATGGTTGTTCTTTATTTTACCGTTCGCCGCCAGCTCACCGCGCCGCTGACGCGGGTCATTGCCTCGCTGTCCTCCGACGCCAACGAAGTGGCGATGGAAGCCGACGGCGTCGCCACCAGTTCCGCGTCCCTGTCCGAAGGATCGAGCAGCCAGGCGTCGTCGCTGGAGGAGACCTCGGCCGCCATTGAGGAAATCACCTCCATGGCCCGGAAAAACCTCGACAACGCCAAATTCGCCAATACCGAAATGAAATCCAACGCCGAACAGATCAGCAACTCGACCGTGGCGGTTGAGCGGATGTCGGAAGCGATGGCGGAGATCAAGGATTCATCGGAAAAGATTTCCCACATCCTCCGCACCATCGAGGAAATCGCCTTCCAGACCAATCTTCTCGCCCTGAACGCGGCGGTGGAAGCCGCGCGCGCCGGCGAGGCGGGCAAAGGTTTCGCCGTCGTCGCGGACGAAGTGCGCAATCTCGCCCAGCGTTCCGCCCAGGCGGTGCAGGATACATCCGGCCTTATCAACGGCACGGTGGAGCGGATCAACAACGGCGCAGCCATCACCCAGGAGATCGAGGCGCTGTTCCACCGCATATCCGACACGACCGACCGCATCACCAGGATGATTGAGGAAATCGATGTCGCCACCGGCGAGCAGACGCTGGGGATGGAACAAATCAATCAGTCGATTTCGCAGATCGATCAGGTCAATCAGGAAAACGCTCGCCATGCCGAAGCCAACGCCCAGGCCAGCGTCAACCTGAACGACCGGTCCGGCAACCTGATGGAACAGATCGGGCAGCTCTCCGGCGTGCTGCAGTTAATCATTGGCCGTCGCAGCGTCCCGGCGCTCCAGTCGCGCTTGTCGTCCGGTAATGGCGGCAATGGCCAGAAATCCCTCTCGAACGGGGGCAGGCAGATGAAGGCCCTGCCGGCTCCGAAGGGCTATTAACCCTGAAGAGTGAGCATATATAACACGGCCCCGCAGTTTTCATTTTTCCGAGTCAGAGAGAGCTTGACAAGCGGCCGCGGTTATGTATGCTGTGACATTCCCCGGCCTTGGCCGGGCAGGTATCATATTCAATCGGGGAGTGGCGCAGCTTGGTAGCGCGCTTCGTTCGGGACGAAGAGGCCGCTGGTTCGAATCCAGTCTCCCCGACCATATTCAAATTACTGCATCCCCCGTCATCGTCGGGGGATGCAGTTTTATTTGCATCGTGCGAGTTCTCCTGTTGGGCGGATGTTGGCGGTGATTCTGGGTCCATGTCCCGAAAATTGTGTTCCCCGTACCATAAAGCAACTCGTCGAAATCCTTGGCGTAGTGGTTGATGCCGACGGCGACATCTTCCCATGTGGAACCTCCTTCGTTTCATAACATCAATATGGTATACTTGTCGTTAGTGCCCGGATTGCTTATGTGCGCGGACAAAAGGAGGTCGACAGTGACAACCATTACCATCACACTCCCGGAGGAACTGGTGGAACAAGCCAAGGCTAAAGGATTGCTGACCTCGGCGGCGATTGAAGCATATGTGCGGGAAAAGCTGCATACAGCTGAAGGAACCCCTACAAATGATTCGTTGCCTGACACCATCCCTGTCGACCCACGCCTTGCGGGTTTGATAAATCCGGCTGTACTTCGTAAGGGCCAAATCAATGGCGATATCATTGGCCCGTTCCAGGAGGAATGGGGGAAAAATACGTGATCGTCCTCGATACCCACATTTTTCTGTGGCTCACTCTCCAACCTGAAAAGTTGCCTGAAAACATCATAGCCGCCCTCGCCAAGGAAGATAGCTGGGGATTGTCGGCCATTTCCCTGTGGGAGACGGCAATGTTGAATGAGCGGGGGCGGATAACGATTCCCGGGAATTTGCTGGATTGGTTGCACATGGCGGTTGACTTGCCACGGTTAACGGTGCTGCCGCTGACACCCGAAGTAGCTGCGCAATCTGAATCTCTGCCCATGCATGGCGATCCTGCCGACAGAATCATTGCTGCTACGTCGATTAAACACGAGTGTCCGTTGGCAACGGTGGACAAGCTGCTGGTACAGCTGCCGCAACTCACCACAATTTCATGAAATTCTCGGACATTGTTGCTATCACCCCATTTCTTATCAGTAAATCCACGCCGCCGCCCCCACACGTCACCCCGGCGTCCGGACCTCCATCAGCGCTCTAAGCGGGCGGTTTGGCCGGGGTCCACGGGCAAAGACAGTGAAGGCGCCGAACTCAAACGGTAGCGCGGATGCAATTCTCTTTTCGTGCTTTGGCATGTCCCTCTTTTAAGCGGGCGCATGCATTTTGTAGCGCCGCTTCATTATAGTCCTACCAATTAGTATGGTATTCCCGTATACTTGGGGTAGCGGTTCTCAACCATCATGCCATTCCTCTCTAATCCGAAATCGACGCCGATCGCTCGTCCCTTTCGGGGAGCCATTTTGATTCGATTTGAAAATGTTCGGAAAAGCTATAAGAAAACCACTGTCTTAAATAACGTCAATTTCGAGATCGAAGCTGGCACATTTACCGTTCTCATTGGCCCCAGCGGCTGCGGCAAAACAACCTCCCTCAAAATGATCAATCGCCTCATCGAGCCGGATGCCGGACGAATCCTCATCAAGGGCGAGTATATTCACAGCCTCGACCGAATCCGCCTGCGCCGGTCCATCGGCTATGTCATCCAGCAAATAGGCTTGTTCCCCAATATGACGGTGGAACAAAACATCGCGGTCGTTCCCAAACTGCTTAAATACCAACCGGCCCAAATCACCGACATGGTCCATGAACTCCTGGCCATGGTCAAAATGCCGTACAAGGATTTCGCCGGCAAATATCCCTATCAGCTTTCAGGCGGCCAACAACAGCGCATCGGCGTTCTCCGGGCGCTCGCCGCGTCGCCGCCCATCATTCTTATGGATGAGCCGTTCGCGGCCCTGGACCCCATGACCCGCTCCTCGCTCCAGGATGAAGTCAAGAATCTGCAACAGCAACTCAACAAAACCATTGTCTTTGTCACCCATGACATGGACGAGGCGCTCAATCTTGCCGACAAGATAATCTTCCTGGACAAGGGCAATATCGTCCAAATGGCCTCTCCCGAAGAAATGCTGGAGAATCCCGCCACCAACCTCATCCGCAGCTTTATGGGAAAACGCATCGGCGGACCGGATCAGCCGCCCGAATACGCGGCCGACTTTATGCGTACCAATTATCACCGGGTCAACAAAAACAAAGGCATCCGGGAATGCATCGAATCCATGGATCGCAACAATGTGGACTCGCTCCTGGTGGTCAACGACGACAAGACCTACGCCGGCACGGTCTCGTTGAAAACGCTCAAGAACTCGGCGAAATCCGGTGTCTTCGCCCTGAAGCGAAAAGGGAGCGACGGCAAACTCCATCACGTCATAACCCCCCACGTCACCTGCGAACGCCCCACCTCGTTTATCGACGAGGAGGCGCGCGTTTGCTTCGAGAAGCTGCTGGAAACGGATTCACGCTATGTGGTGGTCCTGAATCACGACGACACCATCGCCGGTATCGTCACCGACACCAGTGTCGCCAAGGCGTTGGCGGATGTTTTCTGGAGCGACGAGATATGACCGACTTTTTCCAGATGTACGGATGGAAATTGGCGGAAGCTGTCCTGGTGCATCTTTATTACGTCGTCATTTCCGTGGCCTTGGCATTTATTATCGCCGTGCTGATGGCTGTCGTCCTGTCGCGGTTGCCGCGTTTGTCCCGCGTTATTCTTCCCGCAGTCTCCGTCTCGCAGACAATCCCCGGCATTGTGTTTATTGGCGTGCTCTTTATTTTTCTCGGCATGGTGCCGCTGACTGTTTTCACCGCCCTCACCATCTATGCCATCTTCCCCATACTGAAAAATACCTATGTAGGCATTATGGAAGTGGAGCCGCAGTACAAGGAGGCGGCGCTGGGGTGCGGCATGTCCGCCCGCCAGACCCTGTGCATGGTGGAGTTGCCGCTGGCCGCCCCCGCCATATTTACCGGCCTGAAAATGTCCTGCGTGTATACCGTGAGCTGGGCGGTCCTGGCGTCCATGATTGGATTGGGCGGCCTGGGAGAATTTATTTACATAGGCGTCAGCACCAACAACAACGCCCTCATCCTGGCTGGAGCCATTCCCGCCGCCGTCATGGCCGTCATCCTCAGTTATTGCATCGAACGCCTCAAAATCAGGAGTCTGACCTGGCAGCAGCGAAGGGAGATACAATGAACCTGTCGCTGGTGCTGGAGCATCTCGTTCTCGTCCTGTTCACAATCCTTTTTACTTTGCTATTCGGCCTGCCGCTGGGCATTTACGCCTACTTCGACCGCCGTGCGAAAAAGGTGGTTCTCTGGTCTGTCGAGATATTGCAAACCATCCCCGCGCTCGCCCTCCTGGGCGTCATCATGGTTGTCGCCGGGGCCGGCAAGGCAACGGTCATCTGCGGCCTCACCCTCTATTCGATGCTGCCGGTTGTTCACAACACCTATCTCGGCCTGAGCGAGGTCAGCCCCGCCATAAAGGAGGTCGCAATCGGCATGGGTATGACCAGGGCCTACCGCCTGTTCCATGTCGAGCTGCCGATCGCCTTCCCGGTGATCTTCACCGGAATCCGCATCGCCACCGTCACCGCCATCGGCGCGGCGGTGTTCGCCACCTTTGTCGGCGGCGGCGGGTTGGGCTCGGTCATTTATCGCGGCATACGCACGCAAAACATGACCATGATACTCGGCGGCACCCTTTCCCTCATGCTGATGGCTGTGATCATCGATTGCAGCATGGGCTTTGTGGAAGGGCGTCTGCACAGGCACAGAAGAAAATGAGCGCTTTCTTGGCGTTCATAGCGCGCTACCCGGAGGGTTTTTTATCATGCGGTATTTTTTTACGTCGGTTTTGTGCGCTGCAATTGTTGGGTGTGCCGGGCTCTGCCTTGGATTCGGCGGATGCTCGAAACAGGAAAAGACAACCATCATCATCCAGGACGGGCAGTTCTCCGAGATGCGGATCATTCATCACGCGGTCAAACTGCTGGTGGAATCGAACACTCGCCTGACTGTGGATATTCGCGACGAAATGTCGCCGGTCAATTCCTTCAACCAGTTGGTCAAGGGCGAGTCCTACCTGATGAACAGCTACGACGGCACCGTCCTGGCGACCTTCCTCAAACTCGACCCCATCGATGTCCCGGCCGGCAGCACGTTGTATGAATTCGTCAATAAAATCGTCTCGGCCAAGCACAAGGTCAGATTGCTGGACAAGCTGGGCATCAACAATACCTACGCCATAGCCGCCCCGGCCGCCGTCGTGGACAAGTACGGCTTGAAAACCGTCAGCGACCTGGTGCCGGTGGCGAAGGAGCTGGTGTTCGGCGCGGAACACGAGTTCTTCAGCCTTGAGGGGAGCGCCCGCTTCAAACCCTTTTCGTCGTTTTACGGGTTGACGTTCAAGGACACCAAGCCAATCGACATCGGGTTAAAGTATTACGCCATTGAAACAGGCAATGTCGAGGTCACGGTGACCTACGCCACCGACGGCATGAACAGGAAGGCGGGATTGTTCATCCTGCAAGACGACCGTGGTTTCTTCCCCGAGTACAACGGCGCGCTCCTGGTTCGCAACGCGCTCTTCGAAGAAGTTAAAGAAACCGCTCCCAACCTCGAAAGCGTCCTCAACAGACTGGGCGGCGTCTTTACCGACGCCATCATGAGCGATCTCACCTACGCCGTCGATGTGGACGAACTGGAACCGGCGGCTGTCGCGGAGGCGTTTCTGGTTGAAAAAGGATTACTGCACTAACTCTCACACCACTCAGGAGACACCATGACCGTATTCGCATCCGATGCCGGCTTGCCGAGGCTCCCGCTTCCCGACCTTTCCGAAACCTGCACGGCACTCAAGACGCTTATCCAGCCGCTGAACACCCCCGAAGAATTCGCACGCGCCAGTGCGGCGATAGACGAATTCGCCGTGGCCGGCCAGCCGCTCCAGGAATCCCTCCACGCCTTCAACGAGAGCCTGGGCGGCAACCAAAGCTGGTTGCGCCCGTTTTGGGATGACAGTTATCTGTCGTGGCGCGGCAAGCTCCCCATGGAAATGAACTATGTGTTGGAGCTGCACCCCAAGCGCTGGGGCGCGACGCCATTGGCGTCCTTTGTCGTGGCGATGTGCCGTTTTCTTCGCCGCACCGGCACGGCGGACCTCCCGTGCGAACTAAGCCGGGACAAGCCGCTCAGCATGGACTCACTCCGCTTCATGGCCTATACGCGCATTCCGGACGCCATCCGCGATACGCTCTACCGTCTGCCGTTGTCCGGGCCGCTCCGGATAGCTGTCGCCTCGCGGGGGCTGTGGTTTATCGTCACCTTGTCCGATGCGAGCGGGCGCATGGCGTCGGCGACCGAGGTGGACCGGGTGCTCCGTCTGATTCCCGAAATGGCGGGAGGCATCCCCGCGCAACCTCCCATCGGCGCTATGACGGCCGGGAAGCGCGACGACGCTGCAGCGGTCCGCGCCTGCATCCAACGGGATATCGGCAATCGCTCCGCCCTTGCCGACATCGAGAACTGCCTGTTCAGCGTGTCGCTGGACTGCGGCGAGGACTGCGCGAATTTCGGCCACGACCTCATAGCCGGCGACTGCGCCAATCGCTGGTTTGATAAATCGCTCCAGGTTATCGCTTCGCCCGACGGCCGGCTCGGCATCAACCTCGAACATTCCGGCTGCGATGCGGGCTTCTGGGCCTACGCCCTCGATTGGGTGGACGGGATTCTCCACAACCCACCGGCCGACCCGGAGGAAGCGGGGGCCGATGTCGTGGTCAGGCCTCTGACCTGGCGGTGCGACGCCGAGACGGTGCGGCAGTTGTCCAGCTTGGAAGCGGAACACCGCGCCAATGCCGAACGAATGGAGAGCGTGTTCGTTTTGCTTGACTGCATCAACCGCGACAAGGTCAAGGCGCTTGGCTGCGGCCCGGATGTCTTTACCCAACTCGCGTTTCAGACCGCATACTATCGCCTGACCGGTAACCACGGCTCCGCCTATGAAGCTGTCGCCGTGCGGAACTTTTACGGGGGACGCACCGAATGCGCCCGTCCCGCCACAGCGCCCGCGATGGAATTCGCCCGATTGCTGGCTACGGACAAACCGGATGCCGAGCGCCTCCGTCAGGCCCTGAAGCAAGCCGAACAGGAGCATAAAAGCCGCCTCGGCGCATGCCAAAAAGGGCTGGGCGTCGAGCGGCATCTTTTCGGACTGTCTGTCATGGCGCGGATGCGCGGCGGAGCCGACACAGCCACGAGCCTGTTTTCCGATCCCGCCCTTCTCGCCTCGACCCGGAACACGATGTCGACCAGCAATGTCGGCGGTCCATCGATTCGTTTCTTCGGCTTCGGCCCGGTTGTCGCGGACGGGTTGGGCCTTGGCTACGCCATGGTGAAGGACGGCCTTCAACTGACAGTCGCCACGTTGGCCGACACCCCGGTCACGGCGCGCCAATTCGCCGCCGAGGTGGAGACGGTGGTCCGCCTGATGCGGGACTGCCTGAGCCGAACCGCAACGGCAGGGTGAGTCGGTATTGTCTGAAGGAAGCCCGGCCGCGTTTGACATAGAGAGGTGTCATCCAAACCATTTGTCTTTGGGAGAACTCTCCATGAACCTGGTCGAACGGGTAAAAACCCTGTGGAAATTGTTTACCGGCGGCGGTATGTCCAAAGCCGACAAGATAATCATGCTGATCGCGGTCGTCTATTGCCTGTCACCCATCGACATCATCCCCGATGTTGCCCCGATGGTCGGCTTCCTGGACGACTTCCTCGTCATCCTGGCAACCCTCCGCCACCTCAGCAATAAGCCCGAGACTGCGGAAGCGAGCGCGGAAACGGAAAAGACGGTGGACGCGACGGTGTTGTAGTCTCGAATTTCCCGAAGTCCCTCCTCCATAGCTCCATGTGGACGGCGTCCGCGCCGTCCATTTTTTTCACTGAAATTTTAGATCGATGGCTTGACAAATCGGGCTGAGAGGTTACTATATAGGAATAGTTACTATTTACCAAGGATTACGGTTATGCTACATGCCATCGCGTCCGACAACGACCGGCCGTTCACCGACATCTGCCGCCAGCACAACTGGAAGCGGACGGTGCAGCGCCGCGCCGTGTTTACCTATTTATGCGGCAACCACGAGCACCCGACGGTCGAGACGGTGTGGCGGCGGGTCCGCGACACCTTGCCCGACGTCTCGCTGGACAGCGTCTATCGCATCCTGGACGACTTTTCCAGCGTCGGCCTTATTCGCCGTCTGGAGGGGGCCAAGGTCATCCGTTACGACGCCGACACCCGTCCGCACGAGCATTTCGTCTGCGACCGTTGCGGCCGCATGCACGACTTTGCCTGTATCGAGCCGGAGGTGGTGGTTGCGAAGTGCCGCGATTTCGGTCGGGTCGATTCGGTCGAGTTGACCGTCCACGGCCTGTGCCGCGAGTGTATTGCCGCCCAGCGGTAACAGGACAAAAAATTCGAACAAGCCTCGCTCTCGGGTGAGGGTGAGGGAAATAAAACTGAACAACCGTTGCAGCACCGTATGCCCACAAGGAGAGCGAAAATGAGCGAAATCAAGAAAGATTCCAAGACCGCAGCCAATCTTGCCTATGCCTTTGCCGGAGAATCCCAGGCCCGCAACAAGTACACCTATTTCGCCACAGTCGCCCGCCAGGAAGGCTACGAGCAGATCGCCGAATTTTTCGAAAAGACCGCCGCCAACGAGTGCGCCCACGCCAAGCTGTGGTTTGAAGCCTTGGGCGGCATTGGCAAAACGCTCGACAACCTCGTCGCCGCCGCCGCCGGCGAGAACGAGGAATGGACCGACATGTACAAGCGCTTCGCCAAGGAAGCGGAAGAGGAAGGCTATGCCGACATCGCCCGCCAGTTCGCGCGCGTGGGCGAGATCGAAAAGCGTCACGAAGAACGCTATCTGGCCCTGAAGGATAATGTCGAGCACGACCACGTCTTCGTCAAGACCGGCAAGAACCGGTGGGAATGCCGCCACTGCGGTTTCGTCTTCGAAGGCGAAAAAGCCCCGGAAAAATGCCCGGTCTGCAAGCACGCCAAGGCCTACTTCGAAGTCGAAGCCAAGAATTACTAAGCGGTTGTTTCAGGAAAAACCCCTTCTCCTGGCCATTTGGCCAAGCCCCTGTAACGCGCCCCCGCTCTTGTCGAGCGGGGGCTTTTTTTGGAAAACGTTTGGGGGGTGACACGGTACATCAACCCCCAATCGTCACAAAAATCTCGTCACCCCCGCGAACGCGGGGGCCCAGCGGGCCGATCAGTAAAGGAACGGTCGTACATACCCGTTTACCTTATTGAGTCATAGAGAGACGAGATCGTTCCCTCCTTGACCCGTCCACTGGGCCCCCGCGTTCGCGGGGGTGACGGGGTTTTAGTAATGAGTGGGGGATAGTGCGACGTGCTCGCCAGCTTCGTAATTATGACAGTATAGCGAATCCAACCACCCCCACACGTCACCCCGGCGTGCATACCTCCAAACGGGCAAAAAAACGGGCGGTTCGGCCGGGGTCCACGCCCCAGACATCTGTTACAGGCTTTACCCGCTCGAGTTCGGTGCCATCACGGTCCATCTTGTGGGTCCCGCAGACCTACTCCTCGTCCTCGCCACCTTCCTCGTGGTGACCTTTCCCCCCACAGCACCGCCCATGCGGCCCGCCATGACCATGCGGCCCATGTCCGTGGCGCGGATGCGGCATACCTTCATGGCGGCCGTGGCCGTGGTGCGGCCCATGTCCACGGCCGCAATGCGGTCCGTGGCCGTGACGGTGAGGCATATCTTCGTCCTCGTCCATCTCGTCCTGGGCGGCTTCCAGTTCGTCAATGACCCGGTCGAGCAACCCTTCCAGCGTCGCCTTTTCCTCGTCCGACAGGCAGGTGATAATCTCGCCATCGGGCGATTCGCCCTTTTCCGCAGCCGCGGCCCCGGCTTCGGTCAAGCGGATATCCATCACCCGCTTATCCTGGGTCGACGCGGTCCGTTCGATAAACCCGCCCCGCTTTAGCTTGGCCAGCAATTCACCCAAAGATTGCGGGCGGATGTCGAGTAAGTAGCCCAGCTCCTTTTGGCTGATCTCCGGCCGCATCTTGAGGAGGGCCATGACCCGGCCCTGACCGCGCAGCGGATCGCCGGCCGGTCCGTGGCGGCGGCGGGCCTGGTGGTGATGGCGGTGGAGTAATTCGGCCAATCGGACAAATCGTTCCATAAGACTTGTGTACATACCCATTTGTGTTCTCCTTGAACAGTTGTTTTAAATCATGCAGGTACCTTACGAATTAACTATACAGGTACCTTCGTACATTGTCAAGGAGATATTACGGTACCTTCTTAAATTTTTTCGAGGAGTGTCGTGGCGAGGGCGATGGCGTCTTCGTGGGTATGGATGTCGCCTTCGAGGCGGGCGTCGTCGAGGAGGCGGAGGATGCGGCCGATTTCGGGGCCGGGTTTAACGCCGAGGGCGATCAGGTCGCCGCCGCGCAGGAGCGGTTCGGGTTCTGGCTGGCGCGCCTTTTCCTCGCGCCACGCCTCGACGCCGAAAAACCAGTTCGCCAACATGCTGTGCGAGGCGACGCAGTCGAGCCGGTGCAGTTCCAAATGCATGGGGAACGATTCGTCCTGGAGCCAGCGGCGCAATTTGCTTTTACGCATTTTCCGAAGCGTCGAAAAGTGGATGTGGCGGCGGATAAGGTCGTAGTTCCACTCGATGACGCGGCGCGGGCGGCGCAGCCGTTCCAGTACCGCCGCCGCCATTTCCGCCCCTTCGAGATCGTGATTGTTGAAGCGGATGCGGTCTTCGTAGGTTATTGTACCGGGCTTGCCGATATCGTGCAGCAGCCCGGCCCAGGCCAGCGCCGTCGCCATGGCTTCGGAAAAGGCGGCGCGGCATTCCTCGACCCCGGCGACGTACTGGTCGCCGGAGAAGTCGCCGGTGTGCATGCCGCGTTGCACATCGACGTCTGCGGTGTCCGTTAGGTCGATGGGATTGACTTCGCCGCGCACCGTCTCGTCGTTCAATTGCAGCAGGATGAGCGTGTGTTCCCAAACGTCCCCTTCGGGATGGAAATCGGGCGGCTGTTCGACCCCGGCCATGGCGTCGACTTCGGGGAGGATATGGCCGAGTAGGCCATAGTCCTTCAGCATCGCGAACGATTCCCGCGACCGGCCGCCGGTGAGCATCCCTTCCAGTTCCGCCGCTATCCGTTCCGGCGATACAGACACCACCAGCCCCGCCAGTTCCCGGACCGCGTCGCCTGTCGCCTCATCGATACGGAAGCCGGTGCGGGCGGCAAAGCGAATCGCCCTGAGCAGGCGCAGGTGGTCTTCGCGGAAGCGTTCAGCCGGGACGCCGACCGTCCGCACAAGGCGGTCCTTTATGTCCTGGCGGCCGCCGACATAATCGATGACCGTGTCGTCGAAGGGATCGTAGAACAGCGCATTCATGGTAAAATCGCGGCGTTTCGCGTCTTCCTCCGCCGACGAGAAAACGACCCCGTCCGGCCGCCGTCCATCGGCATAGCCGAGATCGGCCCGGAAGGTGGCGACTTCGTAGTGGACATCGTCGCCGCCGTCCACCAGCATCACGCCAAACGCCTTGCCGATAGGCAGGGTGTGATCAAAAAGCGCCTCCACCGCGTCGGGCGCGGCGGAGGTGGCGATGTCGTAATCTTTCGGTGTCTTGCCCAGAAGCGCGTCCCGGACGCAGCCGCCGCATAGATAGGCGGTATGGCCTGCGTCACGGAGTCGGCGGAGAATGCCCATTGCGCCGTCCGGCGGGGCGATCAGGGGAGGGTGGTTTGTCATAAGAGAGAAATCGCACAAAAAGGACAATAGAGAACGGGCGGTCCCTAGC
>JAJPXZ010000196.1 GCA_021205245.1 Planctomycetaceae bacterium | reverse complement strand
GGTGGAGGAGGGGGCCGACATTATCGACTTCGGGGCAGAGAGTTCCCGTCCCCACGCCAGGGCGTTAGCGGCGGATGAGGAAATCGCCCGCATTGGCGACGCGGTCCAGCGGCTCCGCGAGGCGAGCGGCGTGGTTATTTCCGTCGACACCTATCATCCCGAGACTGCGGCTGTCGTGATGGAGCAGGGGGCTGATATCCTCAACGACATCACCGCGCTGCGGGGCGGCTGGGGCAGGTCCGACCGGCACAACACGGAGATGGCGGCGGTGGCGGCGGCGACCGGCGCGCATGTCGTCCTGATGCACATGCCGTCGGGACCGGAGACCGGGCTGGTCGACGACGGCTATCACGATGTTGTGGCCCAGGTGCGGGATTTTCTTATGGAGCGGGTCGAATTGGCCGAGCGGACCGGCATAGCCCCGGACCGGATCTGGCTGGATCCCGGCTATGGGTTTAGCAAGGATTTCGAGTCGAACCGGCTGTTACTCTTGGGCCTGCCGTCGCTACTCGATTTGGGATACGGCGTGCTCTGCGGTTTTAGCCGTAAACGCATGGTCGGCGACGCCCTCGGTCTGCCGTCGGAAGAGCGGCTCGAAGGCAGCCTCGCCCTGGCGGTGATGGCGGCGATGTTTGGCGCGCAGATCATCCGGGTGCACGACGTCCGCGAGACCGCCCGGGCGCTCCGCATGGTGGATGCGGTCCGGCACGGGATCTAACCCGGTTTGACGTTCAGGAAGGGAGGCCCGACCGTGACAACCACGCCCGCACCCGCCAACGACTGTGCCATCACCGCCGCCGAACCCGCCGATCTCCCCGCCATCCTCCAGCTCCAGTACCGCGCCTACCAGAGCGAAGCGCGGCTGGTGGGCAATCCGTCTATTCCCCCGTTACAGGAAACGCTCACCGATCTCGAAGACGCGTTGCGGGACGGCGTGTTTCTCAAAGCGGTGGATGGGGCAGGCGCGATCATCGGATCGGTACGCGGCCTGGTAAAGGACGACACGCTCCACATCGGCAAATTGATTGTCGAGCCGGAGCGCCAGGGGAAGGGTATCGGCAGCCGCCTCCTCGCCGCACTTGAAGAACACTGCCCGCAGCCACGCTACGAACTTTTCACCAGCGACAAAAGCGTCCGCAACATTGCCCTCTACGAGCGTATGGGTTATGTCCGCTGCGGCGAGCGGCAGGTAGCGCCAGACCTCCGCTTTATCTACCTGGAAAAGGTGCGGACAACCTAAACCGCCCATCCTCCCTCATCGTCACCCCGGCGTGCGAAACATTCACCCGGACAAAAAACGGGCGGTTCGGCCGGGTTCCACGTCCATAAGCCGCTAACCTAACGGCGTTTTCTCCCTCTCCCTTGAGGGAGAGGGCCGGGGTGAGGGTGCCGCCCCACGCCCTGGTTTTTCCTGTGGCACAGCGAAAAACCTGAGCGAAATACTCCCTCACCCCAACCCTCTCCCCCTCCGGGGGCGAGGGAGAATAGTTAAGGCATAGGCATTACGTTAGCGCCTATGGGGGTCCACGCCCCCAGCAGCCGCTACACCCCACCCAGAAAAAAAACCATAACCCGCTCACCCCTGCGTGAACACCGTTATCCTTTCACTATAGAAAGGAGGGCGGACAAATGAACCACCCCCAAACCAACCAAGCAACCGACCACCAACCCCAATCACCACCTTATCAGCCCTCCGAAAACGAGGTCTGCGAAAAAGCATGGGAACTCGCCCAGGCCGACAATCCATCTATCGAACCCGGCCAAAGGCACCTCTTCTTCTACCCAGCCACAGCCACGCCGCCCCAGGGCGAAGCAGGCATATACTGGCGCGAAACAGTCCGTGGCCATTGGATCAAACTGGCCTACACGATACTGACGACGCCCGAAGTGGAGGACGAAGCCCCTCCGGAGGAAGACGAATCGTCCCTCGTCCAAATCCCCACCCCCACCAACCCCGAGGTGGGCAAATTGGCGTGGCAACTGGCCCACGAACAGATTCCGTCCATTCCGTGCCACTATCGGTACATCTTCCTGCCCAGAAAGATTGCTCCGCCCACGTTCGCGATCACCGACCAGTGGCAGATCCTGATCACAGGCTTTTTCATCCGTGCCGCCCGGAACATGATCGCGTTCCCGCATCTCGTTCATGGGCTCGCCTCAAAACACCGGGTCGACCCCACGCCGCAAAAGCGGCACGACCGCTTCGCTCCGGTCCGCACCCCGACAATGGACGAGGTGCGCCGCAAGGCATTGGCCATGGCCTCCGAGGACAATCCCTGGATGAGCAGCGAAGCCAGGGCGTTGTTCTTTCACCCCGAATGGGTCGCCCCGCCTCCGGGCGACAGGGGCGTCTTTTGGCGCGGCATTATCCAAGGCTATTGGTTTGTCGCGGCCCGGAACGAATTGCAGCGCCAATACAACGCCATGCCGCGCATCCGCATGCAGAGGCGCACGTGGAAATACCGTCGCGGGCCGAACACGTATCGGTCGTGGACAAGGAAGCCATTACAAAACGGCCCGCCGCAACAGAGGCGGCGGGTCATCAGATTAGCTCACATTTGCGTTCGATCCGGCGTACCGCCGGATCTGGTGCCGACCCGGCCGGGTGCGCCGCCGGGGCGGCCGTGGGAGGAGGGTACTCCCGCACGCGACCGGCGCCCGAAGGAAGACAGGGCTTCGTTCCCATGCCCTTCGGGATGGCCGGGCGGATTAGATTCCGCACATGTCATGCTCATTGACAAGCGAAGAGAAACGCCCTAGAGGAGCACACGCCCGGGAGGCGGTGCCAGCCCTTTTTCGAGTTCGGTGATCTCGTCTTCTTCCAGGCGGAAGATTCGGTAGATCATCTGATCCAATTCGTCCGCCGGCTGGTATTCCCCGCCCATGCACAGATCGACCTGGTGCTCGATAGCGGCGGCGATGTCCGGGCTGGTGCGGGGGAAGGGCATGGTCTCCAAATCACCCCGGAGAATCTTCCGCGTCTGGAAGCGTTTGATAAACAGATACTGGAAGACGCGGGAATTCAGGAATGCCAGCACGTACTTTATCGAATAGCCGGGCAGGCGCGGGATCAGGATATTGGCGCTGTTGAGGGTAAGGAGGCTTTGGTTGTCGTAGGCGAAGACGAGGTGATCCGACACGAAGCGGTAGATCAGTTTTTCCGGCGCGCGGTAAAATCGTTCCGGCGCCACCTGCTGGAACTCCTGCGGTTTAAACATGATGTGGCAGCGGGGCGCGCGCGGCGCGTACTTGAACACATCCCGGCCCCTGAGTATCGGTTCAGATCCGTCGCACGGCGCGTCGAGGACGCAGCGGCTATTGTCTCCGGTCACGATGCCCAGCGCCCAGTCGGCATTGTGCGCCAGGGTCTGGTGGGGAACGGCGGTGATCTTTTCCATGATTTCGGCGTCTCGTGGGGTGACGGCGACATCGAAGGCATGGTTGACATTGACGGCGAAGCGCTTCTGCTGCGCCTGGTATTCCTTGCCGTCCCAGAACACCGTCACCTTCCAGTCTTCCGGCGCGGGACGCTTGCACAGGTCCAGGCGGATGATTGGGGTAAACACCCCGGCAAAGACCCGGCCAAGCAGGGTTATCTTGTCGATGCACGCCTGGTCCAGCACCAGTTTTCTGATGTCGGCGTGGGCCTTGATCTTCAGCATCGACTCGGGCAGGATAAACGACAGTTTGCCGCCGGGACGGAGCAAACGCAGGGCTTTTTCCAAAAACAGCGAAAACGATTCGCCCGACTTGATATGGGCCACAAGGTTGCGGTGTCTGTCCTGGTTTTTGCAGCCTCCCCAAGGGGGGATTGGTGGCGATGGCGTCGATTGCGCCCAGGAGGTCGTTGGTATCGCACGCCTCTTCGCCGTTGGCGAGGTCGCGGAGCGAATCGAGACAGCGTATTTGCGGGAGTCGGTCCACCTCCGGGTAGGCGAGCAGAACATTCAGGGAGGCGATATCGACGGCTATGGGATCGGTGTCAAAGTGGTGTAGGGCCGGCATTACAGCCAGCCCCCAACCCCAAACCGGACGTGCAACT
>JAJPXZ010000024.1 GCA_021205245.1 Planctomycetaceae bacterium | reverse complement strand
CGGGGGGGGGGGCAGGGGTGGCCGACGAAATAGGCAATATCCGCGCGCTCCGGCAGGACGCAGGCGTACGCCGCCGCCGGGGCGAGGCTGACGCAGATCGCTCCCGACCGCATGAGCGGGACAATCTCACGCCCGACCACCTTGATAATACTGTCCGGGATGGCGAGGACGACGACGTCGGCTCCTGGAATCGCCTCATCCGCCGTGACCGTGGTTTTTACACCGAGGGCTTCCAGCCTTTCGCGACCGGCGGGGGAATTTTCGACATGGGATACCTGATACTCGGACAGCGGCAAAAGATTGCGGCTGATGCGGCAACCCATTTTGCCTCCAGCGCCGATCAATGCGATTTTGATCATGCATGTTTCCTTCCATAACGTGGGTTTGCTAAACCGTGTGGGACCGCCGACCGTCGGCGACAAATGCCGGCGGAAGCGGGACGGTGGTTTTTTGCTCGGTGGAAAAATTACCGGTGCGTCAGCTCATCAACGCCACCCAGGTGTGCAACGAATCGAGCACGGCCTGGTGGGCTTTTTCACGGTCTTTGGCGGTAATGCTGTCTAAAATGCTTTGGTGAAGCTTTTTCGAATACTGGAACTCTTCGTCGCTGTGTTTGTTCATGTGCGCGTCTTCGATGGTGGGGGTGAACAGTTCCAGGGTGAAGACGTAAATCTTTTCCAGCATCGGGTTGTGAGTGGCGCGGGCTATCGCCTGGTGGAAGGCCAAATCCGCTGCGGTAATGGCGGCGCGGTCGCGTTCCGGCGCTTCGACCAACTCGATCATGGTCTGGTGCGACTCTTCCATGGCGGCGATATCTTCCTCGCTGGCGTGGGTAATGGCCAGGTCGACAACGCCCATCTCCATAATGCTTCGCAGCTCGACGAGTTTGAGTTTGTCGTGATCGTCTGTCAGCAGGCTGAACAACTTCTGGTCATAGACCGATGCGCCCATCGAGCCGGAGACGAACGTGCCATCGCCCCACTTGACCTTGAGGATACCGCTGGAGGCGAGCATCTTGATCGCTTCCCGCACCGATCCCCGACTGGTGTGGAAGCTCTCGGCCAATTCCTTTTCGTTGGGGATACGGTCGCCCGGCCGCAACTCCCGGCTTATCAGGAGTTCCTTGAATTTGCGGACGACGCGGTCTACCGCCGTCGGTTTTTCCGAACTGCGAAACAGCCGCGCCGAAACCTTGGGCGCCGACCGGGTATCGTTTATTTCCATCGTTATCCCCTCTCTACCAGGATAACGTTAAGGCAAGGACACGGCAAAATCAAGCGCCGGTGTAGTTGCGGCCACCGCATTACAAAATCCCCCGGCAATACGCCACGCTCCGGTCGGCCCACACCCGCTCGAGGGCGACCGTGTTCTCGATATCGCCCTGGTACGGTGTCCATAGCTCGACCACCAGATCCGGGTCGCGCCCGAGACGGGAAAAACAGTCGACGATGGCCGGGAGGTCGAGCAGGCCGTCGCCGCACGGGACGCCTTCGACCTTGAAACCCATCTGGTGATCGATACGGGAGACGCGGTAATCCTTGGCATGGAAACAGTTGGTCACCGGAGCCAGGGTGTCCAGGGTGCGGCGGTGGTCCTCGCCGATGCCGAGGGAATTTACTGTATCGAGGCAAATCCCCAAGGCTGTACTGCCGACCGCGTCGACAAGCTCCCGGAGTTCACGGGATGAATTGAGGTCGTGGTTTTCGATGGAGACGGCGACGGCCTCTCGCTCGTAATCCCCTATCACCTCACGTAATAAGCCCCTTGCATCATCGATGGTGGAGCCGGTACCTGTCTTCGGGAGAATGGTGCGGACCAGGGTCGCGCCCACGCTTCTGGCCAAGGAGAGGTAGCCGCGCATGTGGCCAGGGTCAATGCCTCGGGTGCCTATGTGCAGCGTGACATCCCGTGCCTCTGCGTGACGGCGAATTGCCGTGAGCGACAACGAGTCCAGCGACAGCAGATCAATGTTGTCGGAAAGCTGCACCGTCGCTGCGCCGTGGCGTGTCGCCGCCTCGATAAGTTCTATGGAGCCGAGAGGGTGCGCCGGCGCGGGGTAGTCCGGTACCCCTACCGCCCAGGTATAGGTGTAGGAGCCAATGCCGAGTTTCATGGTGTGTCCTCAATTTTTAAGATTAGAGGTCCAACCTCTGACCTCAATCTACACCACAAAACAGCTTAGTCAAACAAACGGGGAAAATTTATTTTATTGCGGACTAAAAAAGCCGCCCGAGATGGGCGGCTGGATTAGTCTGGGCAGACGTACGATTCGAGGAACGTCTCCACCGCCTCAGCGGTGAGCGATCGACTCGGGAAATGTGGCCTGGAAGGCACGCTTAATTTCCGCAACGGCGAGGGTGACGGCTGTCCGGGTCGTGGCGGTGTGGGCAAAGGCGTTCAGCATAACGAAGTCGTGGGCGACGCCGTTCATACGCACGCAGGCGACCTTGACGCCGGCATCGTCGAGGCGGCGCGCGTATTCCTCGCCTTCGTCACGCAGCACGTCGTTTTCCGCAGTGATGATCCGGGGCGGCGGCTGGTCTTCCAAATCTTCGTCCCGGGCGCGCAGAGGCGAGGCGTTGCGTTCTTCGCGGCGATCGACTTCGGGGAGATAGGAATCCCAGAAGTACTTCATTGCCTTTTTGGACAGGACCGGCATGTCGGTAAAATCGCGGTAGGACTTGGTATCAAAGGCGGCGTCGGTCACCGGGTAGAAGAGGATCTGGAAGAGGATCTTCGGGCCGCCGCGCTCGCGGGCGAGCATGGGCATGATGGTTGCCATGTTGCCGCCGGCGCTGTCACCGGCGATGACAAAACCGTCCGGGTCAAAGCCAAGTTCGATGGCGTTAAGGCACATATAATCGAGCACGGCGTAGCATTGCTCAAGCGCGACCGGGTATTTGAAATCGGGGGAGAGGCCGTATTCGGGGAACACCACCGCCACCCCTGCCTCAACACACAGTTGACGAATCAAGCGGTCGTGTGATTCCTTGCCGCCACCGACCCAGCCGCCGCCGTGGATATACAATATCGCAGGCAATTTATCCCTGGCACCATGGGGGCGGATGATGCGGACATTGACAGAACCGGTGGGGCCGACGTCCCAGACTACATCCTGGATGGCAGCGTCGGGGAGGGAGATATTCGCGCTTTGCTGGGCGTCAATTAGGCCCTGCCGAAAAGCTTCGGGGGATTGGGTATAAGCCGGAGCCACGCCTTTGGCTTCCAGCTCGTCGACATAGTTTTGGGTATCAACGCTTAGATTGGGTTTTTCCATCGTAAAAATGGACATGAGGCCACTCCTCTCAAGGTAGTAGAATGGTGACTGACAAGCGGCTCCCCCCATAACCGTACGCGTTAAAAACGCGATATCTGGTTATTGTCCATGCCGACAAGGCGCTCCTTCCACCCCTTATTCACAGTATTGGATCGCTAAGCGGTGATTCATGCGGTTAATAGAACCCGCCTTTTATCCATTTACCCTCCCACAAACATTTACCGTGCGTTAATTTATCACTACAATTTACCCATTTTTAGCAGCAAAAACAATTTTCTTCGTGATTTTATCTTGATTCCCGTGAAAAACCACTATAGTAGCCATTGATTTTACGGAGTTTCGATAATTTACTCATCAAGTAGTTAATATAAACCACGTGCCATTTATTAAGGAGAATGATGATGAACCGTTTTACCGCGGCCTGTGCCGCAATCCTGGTTTTCGCCGTGTCGGCTGCCGGTGCGGAATTCACCAACTTCGCCAACGATTCCTATGCGGCCCACATTTCCATGAGTTCCTTTAACCGGAGCGTCGCGAAGCGCATGGAGATTGCCCGCTTCGGCTTTTATGGCGGCGTCGACGCGCCTCCGGCCCAGTCTTACGCCGAGGCGACCCTGGACTGCCCGAAGAGCGAGTTCACCGTCTGGGGCGACGGCTTCTACACCTGGGGCAAACAAAAAACGGACAACGGCTATAAGTTCCGCGTCGGCGGGCCGGTCCTCGGCTTCGACTGGTCCAACGGCCCCTTCACCATCGGCGTTGCCGCCATGCATGGCTGGGGAAGGATGAAAGCGCGGGACATCGAGCACGAACGGAAGACCCGCACCCTCGCCTTCACCCTGTACAGCCAATACAATTATGAACGGTTTTACGTCAATACCGAGTTGAGCTACGGCCGGAACAAGTACAAGAGCCGCCGCAGCACCATCGACGGCGTGGCTGTGGACGGTGAAGCCAGCGTCGACTACCGTTCCCGCTCGTGGGACGCGGCGATTGAAATCGGCACCCGACTGAACATCTGGAACGCCTTGATTGAACCGCACATCGGCCTTGAATACTTCTACGACCACAGGAAGGGCTTCGACGAAGTGCGTCCCACCGACGAGGTGGTCAACCAGTTCAGCCGTAACAACTACCACACGCTGGAAATGCCCTTGGGCGTCAATGTCGGCTACCAGTGGTGCTTTGGCGAGACGATGATTATCCCCCGCCTGCACTTCGCCTGGGTGCCGCAGTGGAACCGCAAGGACGGCCGCGCCACGGCGACCAATACACTGGTCGGCGTCGACGAGAGCGTCCGCCGCGCCCGCCACAGCTTCGACCTTGGCGCCGGCATCCAAGCCAAGATCTACCGTGGCATGTCCTTCCACGTCGATTACAACGTGAATATGCGTTCCAAAGCATATGAGCACACCTTCAACGCCGGGCTGGGCGTGTCGTTCTAGAGCGTTTCAAGGGTCCATTAACGCCGTAAACCAGCTACAACAGCGCCCCACTAACAAATCCCTTGGTCCTCCTCGCAGGGGGTTTGTGGCAGCAGGGTCGGGTGTCTACCGCAAGGTGGACACCCGTTATTTTTGCATGGCTCCAGCGCCGCAAAAAAACAGTCGTCCCCCACCGCCCCTGACACTACAATAAGAGAGAGAACGAGGAGTCCTTATGCCAGACAAAATCCCGGCGAAACGCGAGAACGCCGAGTCCACCGATCCAGCCGAGCGCATCAGGAATCTGCGCCACCTGTCGCAGCGAATTGACGAGGCGTTCGAGGCCGGGGCGCAATCCCAGGGCCGCGAGTTGCTCCAGGACGCGCTTGAACAGGCGCGGCCGGTCCCGGCGTACCACGAGTATTTCCGTGGCGGCGCGGCCCGCTACCTCGCGAACAACCTCGAGGACCAGGCGAAACGGCTCGAGCTCGCGCTCGAACTGCGCCAGGACGACCCGTTCCTCCTCCGGGCGCTCGGGATAAACCTCTCGCAAAGCGATCACGACGAGGAGGCCATTGCCTTTTTCGATCGCGCCCTCGATATCGACCCGGCCGACACTATCGCCATGCGCCGGAAGGGCGTCTCCCTGTCCAAGCTTGGCCGCTTCGACGAAGCCATCATGTGGTTCGACAGCGCCCTCGAGGCAAACCCGCACGATGCCGCCGCGATGCGGAACCTCGGCGTCGCCCTGTCCCGCTGCGGCAGAAACGAGGACGCCCTGCCCTGGTTCGATCGGGCGCTGGCCGAAAACTCGCGCGACTACGCCGCCCTGCGGCAAAAAGGCGTGAGCTATTCCATCCTCGGCCGTCTCGACGATGCGCTGGAATGTTACGAGAAATCACTCGAAATCAACCCCACCAACGCGGCGACCCTGACCAACAAGGCCCGGACGCTGATTGAAAAGCACGACTATACGCAGGCGGTCGACACCTACGACCAACTCATCGCCCACGACAGGAACAACCCCTACCACTATCTCGAAAAGGCGATAGCCCTTGGTAAACTCGGCCGGGGCCGGGACGCCGCCGACACGGTCAATCAGGCCTACTCCCTCGCCAACCCGACCGAAACGCTGCGGCGCGGACGAACGTATTGGTTAAAACGCCTCGGTATCGTCTCCGGGTCGGCGGCGGACTCGGACCGGTTGCCGCCCAGTCAGGCCGCCGGCGGCGACTACGGCGACATAGCCCGGGTTATGGAAAAAACCTGGGAGATTTTCCGGGACGACATTCGGTCCTTCCGCGAGAAAATCGAAGAGGCGAAAAACAGCTTCAACGTCTTTATCGGCTCGTCCAGCATGTTTGCCCGCGACCGTACCTTCCTCCTTGGCGCGCGCAAGTGGAACTCCTTCACCCCCACCCTGCCGCTGGGCGAAAACGATGAGACCAGCGTCGGCGGCGGCTATTTCCTCTATGCCAACGGCGTCGGCACCGTCATCGATCCCGGCTTCGACTTTTTGGAAAACTTCAACGCCATGGGCGGCCGCCTCGCCGATATCCACAATATCGTCGTCACCCATGCCCATAACGATCACACAAACGATCTCGAGTCCATCCTCACCCTGTTCTACCAACGGTCGAAAAACGCCTCCGCCTCCACGTCGGCATCGGGCCGGCTCGGGAAGGTCCGCCCCCGGCCCAGCGTCAACCTGTACATGAATCTGGGGGCGTTCCAAAAGTTCTCACCCATGATCAACCTGCGCGCCTCCGACCATATCGGCAGAGTCACTGTCATCGCTCCGCACGAGCAATATCAACTGGGTGATTCCGGCTTGACCATGCGCGTGCTGCCGGCGCACCACGATGAAATCTTCTCGAAGACCTACGCGGTCGGGCTGCTGTTTACCCTGCCGACCCGGCCTGCGAAAACAGTGTTGTTCACCGGCGACACCGGCCTGTTTCCCTCCGGAGCAGACATCCGCGCCGACAATGTGGACGAACTGGAGATCGGCAACCAGTACGGCATCGAGCCAGGCACGGTGGACTTTTTCATCCCGCATCTTGGATCGATCGGCGACAACGAACTCAAGTCGCCCGACCGTCAGGACAAGCTAGGCGAAAGCTTCTACCCGAACCATCTCGGCGTTCAAGGGCTTATCCGCCTTATCACCCAGTTGCGGCCGAAGTATGTGTTTGTCTCCGAATTCGGCGAAGAGCTAAAGGGGTTCATCGTCCTGTTGATGGAACTTATCAACCGCTGCGTGCGGGAGGTCGATGCCTTGAACGGTATCCGCGAGGAGGACATGCCTGTCATCCTGCCGATGGATTTGTATTTCTTCTGCGACCTGGTGCGGGATGAAATCTACTGCGCCCGCTCGGAGTCGTTCGAACCGTTGGTCAAGACCACCTATCGCCATCTCGACAAAAATCACATGTCGCAGTTTTATTATGAACGGGGAGACTTCGACGCCACCGGTTGCGACGAGTATTTTGCCCTGAAGAAGCTGGAATATGCCTGCAAGATCAACTCCGGCCCCTTCTCGGACAAGTCGAACCGGACCCACCGCATGGTGATGGAGAGGTAGCGATGGATCTCCGCGCCTACCTCATCAACGCCGCCATAGCCGCCGCCCTCGGCGCGGGGACGAACGAACTCGCCATCGTCGCCATTCTCCGTTATGTTCTGCCGCGCAAGAAATCGGAGATTGCCCGCCGTATCCGCGACCTCATCGCCACCGACCTGATTTCACCCGAGAAGATGCGGCAAAAACTGGACGAACCCGGCGTCGGCCGGTTGCTCGAGCAAAACATCGACGATGCCTTCGCGTCGCTGCTTGCCCGCGATTTGCCTGAACCGGACGCGCTCCTGGCCGAACACCGCGAATCGTTCGAACAAATGCTGGACGGCGCTATCGCCTCTCTTTTGGATGAATTCTCCTGCCGCGTCGCCGATCCCGCCTTCCCCGCAACTGTCGTTCGGCCGTTCTTGGCCGAACGCTGGGCTGCACTGCGCGGGCGGACGCCCCGTTCGCTCATGACGGCGCGGGCGGACGAATTGCCCGGGTTTATCGCCTCGTGGATAACCTCGCTGGCCGGGTCGGAACAGCTTCGCGCAAGCGTCCGCAAAAGCCTTGACCGCTGGCTCGCGAAGCGTATCGACGCGGCCTTGAGCGCGTCCGACCTGCTGTCGCCCGGGCTGGTGACGGCGGCGGAGGAGCTGGCTGTCTCGCAGGCCCCCGCCATCATCGGTCAGCTTATGGATATCCTGCGCGAGCCGGGGGTGCAGAACACCATCGCCGACGGCATTATGGAATCGATCAGGAGTCAATTGCGCGGCCAAGGCGTGATGGGTGGCATCAAGGGCGTGTTCGTCAGCGCCATGAATATTCGCAGGGATATCGACGGCATTTGCCGAAGGCTGCCGGATGCACTCGAGGCCAGCTTCAACCAACCGGCGAACCACGACCGTCTCGCTTCCGCGCTTCGTTTCGCGGTACGAAAAGGGCTGAGTCGGGGGCTGGACCAGGATCTCCGGTCACCAGAAAAACGCGCCGCCCTCGTCGCCCTCGCCCTCGACGGGCTGTGGCGCGAGGCCGCCTTCGCCAAGGCGGCGGACAAGGCGGAACGGTTTGTGGAAGGTGCGCTCGGGCAGAGTTTGGAAGAGACATTGCGGACGCTTGGAGCCGAGGAATCGCTGGACGCAATACTCGATGAAACGACGGCGCGGGTGCAACGCATCCTTATGCATCCGGCGACGCGGAGCCTGGCGGCTGATCAGTTGCGGGAGCTTGTGGCGGCCTGGCGGCAACGGCCGCTCGGCAGGCTTGACCGTTTTATTGGCGATGCGACCCGACGCCGTATTTCAACAGCGGCAACGCGCGAGGCGATGGATCTTATTCGCGGCAGGCTCGAGGAATTTACCGAAAAATCGGGATTGTGGGACATCGTGGTGTCGTCAATCGAGGAATACGATGACAAACAACTGTCGGACATGATCCGACAGTTGGCCCGGAGCGAACTCCGCTGGATAACGGTACTGGGCGGGTGCATTGGCGCAGTGGTGGGCCTTTTGCAGACGTTTCTCTACGCCCAGGGATGGCTGTAAATGCGATACGGTGCACTCGTCATGAACTAGTGATCGACGCCGGAACAACGCCGCTCTGGCGCATGTTTTTCTTGATCAAGGTCGAGAGCGCGTTCATCGTTTCGAGGTGCACGTATTTGGTCTGCCGCAGGGCGATAAGCTTGAAGCGGAGATCCTTGTCATCCAGTTCGGCGACAAGTTCGTCTGTTATCTTGATGGTCTTTTCGACATGCGACTGCATGTCGTTCAACATACCGATAAAGTCTTCCTGGCTGAGCATGGTCGCACTCCACTAAAACTCGCTGTGTTTGGTTTCTTGAATGTTGAGGTAAATTGTCTCGGCGTTGGCGCGGGTTGCCTCGGTCTCGCGGCGAATTTTCTCCAGCACTTGCCGGGTCGTATATTCGAGATCCGCCGGCAGGCCGTACCACGGCAGCGTCTGCAGCATGTGGCCGACGTAGAGCGGCATGGCATAGCCCTCGGTGACGATGATCTCATTGAAGCGGCGCAACAGTTCGGCTTTGGTGATCATGGCGTTTCCTCCGTGGGCGCGGCGCTTCTGCCGAGGCGATAAAGCCCGGAGAAGGGATAATTCGCCCCGCCTTCCAGCATGGCGAACCAGGCCCAACTATTGGTGTAATAGTCGTCCTTGTCCTGGAAAAACATATAGCCGCCGTCACGCTGCAGGTGGCGCATGGCCTGGCGCTCCAGCGCGCGGCTGGTGGTGGGGTCGAAGTCCCTGGTGGCCCAGCGATAGACCGCGGCCATACCGGCGTTGGAGTTCTTCAAAACCGGCGTGCCGTCCCGCTCGCTTTCGCTGGCGACATCGCCGCCGGCTTCGTCCATGGACTTGGCGAGGAACGGAACAAGACGCGTTCGCACCAGTTCTTCCGCCTTGAGATTACCCGATATCTCCCAATCCAGCCGCAAACGCCACCAGAGGCGGAATGCGTCCCAGCCCGAGACATAGCCCCGCGACGCGTCGGTCACGAACGCGCCGTCCGGGCGCATGGCAATCCAGTCGGGGACGGTGACGACGCGGTTCGCCTCGCCCAGCGGGACGGCGAGGAGGCGGTCGAGTTGGCGATAGGTGTCGCCCGCCAGCTTGGACCAGCGGCGGTTGCCGGTTTCTTCTTCGAAAATGCGGTAATGACCGGGCGAGAAATAGGAGGGATTCAGTATCAAGTCCCGTCCCGGATCGCGGCTGCCAGTAAGGGGCCACGGCAGCAGCACCAACTCCCCGTTTGGATGCAGGTGGACGGCGCGGGACATGATGCTGTCGGCAACCGCCAACGCCTTTTCCCGATACGGCATGGTGCCGAGGGGCGAGCGCCCGTCCGCCCACATGCGACCGGCCAGGAAAAGCGCCAGGGCGTAGTCGAGGTCGGCGTCGAGGGCGGGGTTCTCGTCCAGTATGGCCTGGCCGCCCATCGAGTCGGAACCGAACCGCCACGACAGCAGGTGATCGCCGTGGGACTGGAGCCGGGAAAGGTTCTGCTCGGTCCAGCGGTAGACAGCGTCGAACGTTTCGCGGTCCGCCTGCCAACAGGCGCGCAGCATCGCATAGGCCTGGCCTTCGGAGACGGTGTCGAAATCGTTCTTCGGACGCATGACCTGGCCGTCACGGATATAGTAGTGCTGGTAGCTCTGCCAGAGGATATTGAGGTTTTCCCGCGCCGTCTCCTGCGCGCGGATGACAACGTCCTCGGTGAAGAGCCTGGAAATCCCCACACTGATCAGCCCCAGGACGATGACCACGCAGGCGAAGAAACGGATGCTTCGCTTCAGTGCCGCGGTCGCCGCCGAGGTGCGGTCGTAGTTCTTGTTCTTGGACGCCATGCCCGGTTCTCCAACTCTACGCTTTTTGGGCCTCGGCCGGGACCGGTTGCACCACGTTGGTGGGGCCGGTCCACCGCGTCGGCGAGAGGCGGAAATAGAATATGGCCGACAGCATGACAAAGTGGTAGAAGGTCCACATCATACTGACGGCGAGCTGGGGCGTCTGTTCGACAACGACGCGCTGCAAGCCCCAGATAAGGGCGGCGAAATTGATGCCCCAGATAATCAGTTGCGGCAGGAATATCCGGTAGGGCGTATCGCCGGAGCCGGACCGCTTTTCCGTCACGTTAAAGGAGGAGCGGATGCCCAATAGCGCCGCGAACAGCGCCTTGACATAGATTGGAAAACAGACAAAGCCCAGGAGAATCCCTAAGAGAAGATCGCCGAACGCGTAATTTCGTCGATACATACTCAGGAAGAAGATGGTCAGGCTGAGGAGAAAGTACGGCGCGAACAGCGACACGTACATCAACTCGTTCATGTGGAACACCGGCAGATTGAAAAAGATCTGGGTGATCGGGCAAAGCATGAGGATGCAGTATGCCAAGCCGATGATGTAGTACGATCCGGTGGCGAAGTGTTCCCACCATTGCCGCACGGTCAGGCCGAAGGGGTGGCGGAAAAAGGTGCGGAACACCTTGAACAACACGCCGATGTTCCCGCGCGACCAGCGCCACTGCTGCTTCATGTAGATGTCCAGCGCCTCGGGACCGGAGCCGAAGGTGCCGACCTGGCCGTTGTAGAGGCTTTTCCAGCCGGCGAGGTGCAGGTCGATGGTGGTGGCGAAGTCCTCGGTGACCGAGCCTTCGTCAAGGCCGCCGACGGCACGGAGCGCCTCGATGCGGAGAATGGCGTTGGTGCCGCAGAAGATCATGGCGTTGCCGGCCGATTTGCCTTCACAGATGAACTCGTAGAACATGCAGTGCTGTATGTTCGCACCCTTGACGATGGAGCTGGATTCGGTGTTGGTGTAGAACTGCGGCGTCTGCACAAAGGCGAGCTTCGGGTCGGCCTCCATAATGGGGACGAGATTTTTCAGGAATCCCGGCATCGGGTTCTGGTCGGCGTCGAAGACGACCAGGTACTTGGTGTCCAGGGTTTTGACAATATCGTTGATGATGCCGGCCTTGGCGCCGTGGCGCTTTTCACGGCGGAAAATGCGGATACCGAAGGTGGTGGCCAGTTCCTCCGCCTCGCGGTTGTAGCGTTCCTCCGACGAGTCGTCGAGAAAATAGATTACCTTGTTCGGATAATCGAGATTCTTGAGACAGAGAAAAGTGCGTTCCAGCACCTCGTAGGGTTCGTGACGCGCCGGGACGAGAATGGCGACGCTGGGCGCCTTCGACCAGTCGCGGATATCGGCGCGGGCCGGCTCGGGCGCGCGCAGGGCCGAAATGAAATTGATGGCGTATGATATCGAATGGAAGACGACAAACGCCTCGGTCATCAAGAGCGCGGTCGAGACTATCTTGCTGACCAGCAGCCCCTCCTCCATTTGCGACTGCATATAAATGCGCACCGCAACATAGGCGCAGGCGAAGATGAAGGTGAGGTTGACCAGGATAAGGATTATCCCGACCCTGACCCGGCTCTTCATTTTCATTTCGATATTGGTGTTGTCTGGTTCTATTTTCATTCACAACCCCCGAACTTGTAAGTCAATCCAGCCAGCAGCTTGACTTCGTTGTAATACGATTCGCGATTGAAGTCCAGCCGCGCAAATGCGGTCAGCCGCTTGGAATAATCGTGGTTGATGCCGAGATAGAACTTCTGTCCTGTCGATGAAAAGCGGTCGCGGTAGATTGACAATCCGAAATCGATGTACGAAGCGGTCGAACCCCAGACCTCGGGATTGCGGCAGAAATAGTAGCGGCCGTCAATGTCGACGCCGTATTTGTAGACGTCGCTGGGCGAGTAATAGGTGGGCGAGTAGTCGACCCAGTTTTCATACTCGACGTTGCCGCCCACGGTGATGAGCATGCACTCCGTTTCGTAGAGACGGTACTTGGCGTCGCCGTGGAAGTAGAGGCGGGTGTTGCTGTCGGTAAGAACGCTCGACACCAATTCCGCGTTGAAGTTCCATTTGCGCCAGCGGTAGTGCGCGTCGACGCCGAAATCATAGGCATAGAGATCGTCGTAGGCGTTCCGGTAGTTGTCGTAGTGTTCGCGCCTGCCGGAGAAAATACCCAGGTTCAACGGCCGTCCGCCTATCTCGACCATTTCGGCGCGGAGATTGTACAGCCACTGATCGTCAACCGCATGACGGGTGCCGCGAATACCCTGGTCGGAGCCGACAAACCAGCGGTAGCCGAGGTCGCCCTGGAAGCGCAGGTTCGGATGACCCATGAAGATGCCGCCCAGCTTGAAGCGGTAACTGTTGAGATCCGAGACGTCGGATTCGCGCATGTTCCATTTCTCGCGGTCGGCGTCGGCGTAGAGCCGCCAGAACTCGGAAAAACTCCGTTCGGCATGGAGGCCAAGGTAGGTGTAGGTCAACTTGGCCTGACGGTCCTGCGAGGCGTTCTCGGAATGCTTGGATGATTTCCGCAAGAGTCCGAGCCGCAGCGTGACAGGCGTATCCACCAGGTAATCCCGCATGTTGCGCATGCCGTTGATGGTGGGCTGGTGCGACGGGTCGTGCTCAAGGACCACCCGGGCCTGAGCCCGCGCTTCGGGGAAGCGACGCTGACGGAGGAGTCCCTGATATCTGTCCGACTTCCAGGTAATGTCCTGCGGTTCCAGTTCCTGCAACACCTGGAGCTGCTTGGCGGCTTCGACCTCTTGGCCGTTGGCGACAGCTTCGCGGAACTTCAGTTCGGTGGCGATGACGCCACTCGGATCCTCCCACGCCAACTGACGGAAAACCTGGAAGGATTCACCGTATTCGCGCAGGAAGAACAACGCCCGGGCCAAACCGCGCCGCGCCTCTTCGTCGTCCGGCGCGTAGAGCAGCACGCGGCGGAACTCGGACTCCGACTGTTCATAGTCCTGGTTCCACATCAGCGCATTGGCGAGGGCCATCCGCGTTTTGTAGTCGTCCGGGTTGAGCTTCAACGACGTGCGGAACCAATCGGTGGCGCGCCTGATGTCCTTGACCTCGATAGCCATCTCGCCGGCCAGCGACAGCATGCGCGCGTCGAAGGGGTCGAACGACAGATAGTTCTGGGCCACCATGAGGGCTTCGCGAATCTGGCCGCTCATGCGCAGACTGGTCGCCAGGCCGAAATTGATCTCCGAGTCCTCGGGATAGATGGCGGCGAGTTGGCCGTACTCCACCGCCGCGCCGCTGAAATCGTTCGCTGCGAGGAGTGCGTTCGCGAGCTTCTTCTGGTACACGCTGCCCGTGTCCTCGAAGTCTTCGCGGCCGATGATGATGCGGTACTGACGGGCCGCGGCCGAAAAGTTCTGCGACGCCATCAGGGCTTCCGCGTACTGCTGGCGGACGTCGAGGTCTTCCGGCTTGGCGGTCAGGTACTGCTCGAACGAAGCGATGGAAGCGCCGTATTCCCCTGCCGCGACCAGGTTCACCGCCAGCTTGAGGAGAAGGTCGTTGTCCTCGGGGTGCCTGTCCAGAAGGATGGACGTGATGTCGGCGGCTTCGCGGAAGCGATGCAGAGCCATCATCGAATTCATCTTGCGATCGAGGAGCGAGTCGTCGTCGGGTGAATGGGCGATAAGGGCGTCAAGGAGCGGCAGGGCCTCCTCGTACTCGTGCAGCGACAACAACAGGTCGGCCAGCATGAGGTTGAGTTCCCAATCCGACGGTTCCTCGATATGGAGCTGGCGCATCAGTTCGACCGCCTCGCGGCCGCGAGCGGACCAGGTCAGGGTCTTGGCCCGCATCATGCGCCATTCGCGCTGGCCGGGTTCAAACTGCATGAGACGGGAATAGTATTCCGCCGCCTGGGAGAACTTCTTCGCCGCGACCGCGACGTTGGCGGCTTCCTTGATGGCTTCGACATTACCGGCGTCGATCTTCAGGACCAGGTCGATGATGCGCAGCGCCGAATCGGTGTCGCCGGACAGTTCCGCCGCTTTGGACCAACGCATGAGTTCGACCACGCTGAGGTTGACCGAGCGGCTGGCCAGTTCGGCATAGACGCGGGCGGTGCGGTCGTACTGCTGGTCGGCAAAGGTGGTTTCGGCCAGGCTGCGGAGGACGTCGTCCATCTGCAAATCCTCGTCGGGGTTCGGCGATTCGCCGTCGACGGTGCTGCTGACGGGCGCGGCCGTTTCTTCGCGGAGCCAGTCCTCGACAACAGCGTCACGGGAGAAGCGGCGCTTCAATTCGTGGGTCATCTTGGGCGGCACGGCGACGGCGGTCGAGATGTAGTCGCGCTTCATGGCGACGGGAGCGAAGCCCGGGCCCTGCATGAGCCAGGTCTGCTGCGCGTTCGTGGTGACGGCCGGAGCCTGCATGGTGCGCTGACGGATGTATTCGGCGAATTCGTTCTGGTACTTCGACATGATGAACTGGTTCAGTTCGGTCGCCATGTCCGGCTGCGGCTGCATGAAGGGGGGCATCTGCGGCATCTGCGGGTTGTAGAAAGCGGGCATGGAAGGCATGCCGCCGTAGTTGCCCTGCCCGCCCATCATGAAATAGATCTGCGGCTGGGCGTTGTTCGACGTGGTGGAGGCGGCGCTCGTCTCGGGGCGACTGACGGGCTCGCGCCTGGGGGGATAGGAGGCGAAGTGATCGCGGCGCTCGGGCGCGTCGTCGCTCTGAATGGTGCGGGCGGCGTTCTCCAGCGCATCGAGGCGGCTCGCGTATTTCATGACGTAGATGCCCGCGACGACGCAGACAGCGCCGAAGCAGACAACCCCAAGGCCCAGGAAAAAGCCCAGGAAGATCCCGCCGCCACCGCGCGGCGCGCGGTACGGTGGCGGTTCGTTTGGCGTTTCGTAGCGGTTGTATTCGCTATTCAAGGCACCCCTCCTTGAAGATACCCATCGGCAATTTCAGCAGTGCGGTGCGTAGCACCCGGTCCGATATCACTGGACCGCCCCATCCCGGCTGAATTGCTTCTGAAATCCGGACAACGATTCGAGAATCCTGGGTTGGCCGCGAAGCGGCTCCAGAATCGAATCCCAGTCCTTGTTGGAAAGAAGAAAACGGCGTTCCGTCACCTCGGCAGCCGCGCGCCCATCGCGCTCGGCAACGATGTCCCTGGCCAGCTCCAGCCAGCGGGTGGCAATATCCGGGCGCTTGGCCCAGTTGGCGGTCTCGGCCATTTCCATAAGGAGGGCCGGGGTTGGATTGGGCGTTGCCGCAAGAACCGCGGCGTACAGCGGCAGGGCGGTGGCGTGCCGGCCCTGGGCGCGGAGCCGCCGCGCGAGCAGCAGGCGCAGCTCGGTGACGCGCTCGGTGTTCATGGCGCTGTCGCCGATGATTCGCAGGAGCAGCGCGTTGGAATTCGAGGACATGGCGTTAAGAGCCAGGCGCTCGCGCTCTTCCTCGTTCACTTCGCCACGGGTCATGAGTTCGTCGACAAGCGGCATGATTTCCCGCTCGCGGCCGAGACGGCTGTAGACGAGGGCGTAGTTCACCCGCGCGCTTCTGTCGCTCGGATTTTCGCGGTACATGCGTTCGACGTAGTTCTGCGCCTCTTCGTACTGTTCGTTCCACAGGAGCGCCTGAATAAGGCCGTCAATGGCGGCTTTGTCGTTCGGGCGGCGCGAGAGGATGTCCCGGTACCAGCGCACCGCTTCATCGAGATTGTCCATATAGCTGTAATTGCTGGCTATCTCGCGGCGGATATCCATGTTGTTTTCGTCACGCTTGAGCGCGGCCTGGAAGCTGGCGTTGGCGCTGTCGAAATCGCCCCTGCCCTGCTGGAGATGGGCGATGGTGAGAAGATATTCGACATTGGTCGGGTCGAGTTCGGCCAGGCGGTTGTAGTCGCGCATGACTTCGTCGAAGTTGCCGAGCTTTTCGTTCAGATCGACGCGGAAGAGGACGAATTCGAGATCCTCGCCGCCGCTGGATGCCAGGCCGTCCAGGAGCGATTTGGCCCTGGCGTAGTCGCCGGCCCAGTAGTTCAGGGTGGTGAGGTTACGCCGGGAGTACTCGACCGACTCGTTACGGGCCAAGGTCTCGCGGGCGACGTCACGCAGTTCGGCGGTATCGCCGAGGTCGTGGAGAATCCAGCCGTATTCCATCAGCGTGTTTTCCGGAAGCTGGTTCAAGCGGAAAAGTTGTGCAAAAACGCGTACCGCTTCCTCATATTCCTTTGCTCCAGCGGCGGAGCGGGCCAGCCCGAGGAGCACGCCGGTGTCGCCCGGTTCGAGCGCCGACAGGCGGCGGTATTCGGCCAGGGCGGCCGGGGAGTTGCGGCCCCAGAGGAGCGCGGAGGCCAGCTTGCTCCGGAGCGACAGGTCGTTCGGCCGCTGGCCGAGGACGTCCCGGTAAATGTCGGCGGCGGAGGCGAAGCGCTTCTGCCACACCTGGAGATCGCCCTGGAGTTCGCGGTATTCCCAGTGCTTTTCCGGGTGGAGGGCCATGAGTTTTTCGAGGGCTATTTCGGCCTCGCCGTGATCGCGGACTTCCATGGCCAGGTCGTAGTAGCGCTGCTGGATAACTTCGTTCGTCGGATAGATGACGGAGATCATCCGGTAGAGCGTCAACGCGCCCGCCTTGTCCCCCTGCACGTCCAGCCAGTTGGCCCTGACCATAAGGCCGTGACTCGACTGGGTCGTTTTGTAGAGGGCGGTGACGGCGAGCATGATGATAAGCATCGCCACCATCGGGCCGACGAAATACCGGGCCATTTGCATGATGGAGACGCGCTTGACCGTGGCGACGGCGGAGGAGGCGCTCAGGAATTTATTGATGGCGTCGGCGGCCTGGTCCTCGCCCATCTCCCGGGTGAGGGGTAGATTGAGATGACCCAGTTCAAGCCCTTCAGCCACGACTAGGTCGTGCATGGCGGCGTGGAGAGCGCCGAAAGTGGCGGGGCGGTTGGCCGGATCGGCTTCCACCAGGGACGAGACGATGGTGAGGAATTCCATCGGCAAATCCATGTCCAGCGCCAAGTCCTGCATCACCGTGCCGGGATTGAACTGCGCGACTGCGTCGGCCGCGGTATCGCCGCGAAGCGACGGGCGGCCGGTCAGCGAATGGATGATGGTGAGGCCGAGGGAGAACATGTCAGCCTTGACATCCGGCTCGTCCGACTTCACCCGTTCGGGCGAAAAATAGAAGGAAATCGGGTGGTGCTTTTTCGCCAGCCAGTTGCGGTTTTCCACCGGGTCGCGGGTATAGGCCCACAATGCCAGTTTGGCCTTGCCGGAGGCGTCGATCATGATGGAACCGGGGCGAATGTCGTCGTGGGTAATGCCGAGGCGTTCGGCTTCGGCCAGCACACCGGAAATGTCGTGGAGAATTTCCGCCGCCCAGGCCCATTCGATTTTGCCCTGGTCGGCGATGATGCGCTCAAGGGCGACGCCGTCGATATAATCCGCCACCAGCGCGCGGTGGCTGTTAATCGTCTCGTCGGCCAAGAGCACCTGGGTCGAGGTGCCACGGAGCGACATGGCCTTACGGACCTTGGCGGCGAAAGGCGTCTCGAACGCGACATCGGAGGCTTCGAGCGATTCCTCTCCCCGGTGCACCGCATAGGCGACGACGGTATCGGCGGTGCTGAAGTGATGCATGACCACGACCGCGCCCGAAGCATTGTGGACAGCTTTGAAGGTGACGCCGTCGACGTGCTGGCCCAGGGTCTCGAGAATTTCGTAATCGCCGACGGCGCGGCGTCCGCTGCTGCGGCCGACCGGGCCGGAGACGAGGGCGGGCGCGCCCTGGCGGCGAGCCATGGCGTGGCGCTTTGAGTACAGTTCCATCTGCTCCTTGCGGAGCACGCCGCACTCGACCAGAAGTTCGCCCAGCCGCTTCGCCTGTTTGCCTTCTTCCGTCGCCACTTTCTGTTGGGCCAGGCAGCGCATAATATCTTCTTCAGACACCAATTTATTGGCGACGAGGAATTCGCCGAACAGGTTGCCGGGCGTTTCTTTTCTCTTTAGGAGGGCGGCGAGATCGTCACGCTTGATAATGCCCTTTTCCACCAGCATTTCGCCGATGCGGGGGGCCTGGAGGCCGGCGTGGACGTATTCGGCCTGCTCGTCCAGCGCTTCGCGGAGTTGATCGCGGGTGACCATTCCCTTTTCAACCAGCTGCCGGCCGATGAGTCCGGCGGGGTTGGCCTGCATTTTGAGGATCAGGTCGACCTCTTCGTCGGTGATGATGCCGCGTTCGACCAGCAACTCGCCCAACTTGGGGGCGGGCAGGTTTTGCGAACGGTACTTTTCCTGTTCCTCGACGCAAGAAACGATGTCTTCATAGGTGACCAAGCCGGATTCCATGGCCAACCTGCCGAACATTGACATACGTGCATCGAGATTTTTTTTGCTCATGCTGTGTACTCGCTGGTCGAAAGACCGGTCCAAAGGAGGTTCCGGAGAAGTCCCGTTCCCATTGCGTGCCGAAAGGCAACCCGCGCAAGGAAAGTGGTTTAGCGTTTCAACTTCCGATAACGCCGCCCCGAAACAGGGTTTGCCGCAAAACTGCTTCTGATGTATATTACTCCGCGGACGAGGTTTCTTTCGCACTAAAGAGATATAACAGAGATTTTTTCAACGCATTGTTCATGTCGCAAACCAAACACGCTGCCCATGTTATCGTGGAGACAGCCCGGTTCGCAGTCCAAAGTTAACGTTGACGATAGCGAGTGGCTGGCTCATCGCCGGCGGTGGATGTAGGTAATCGATGATACCATTATGTGTCATGGCCGGGGCAGCAACCATTCCCTCCCCTCTCTCCACTATACATTATAATCCACTGAGAGAAGAAAGCGCACCACGAACGGGGCGTGGTGCGCTGGAGTCGGCGCGATATTATGGTGCGTTGAAATTAATGGCGTCAGTGCCACTGGGCAAAGCGCGCACCAATAGCATAGGCTTTGGCGCAGTCGTCGGGGAAAACATCCCGACGCCGACGCGCCTTCGCTTCAGCGTCAAAGCGGGGCGCATGGACCTTGCTGTAATCATCGAACTGCAGCGTGTCGAAGCTGCACATCGTTTCGGCATGGCCGAAGACCCGCGCCAGCATGCCTTCCGTTATCGCCATGCCTGGCCGGAAATCCATCTGGCCGGAGTGTAAAAATTCCTCCGTTACGTTCATGGTATAGATGATCCCGACTGGTATGGAGCGGGTAAACACGGACGCCGGCGGGTCGGTATAGGTAATGAAGGGGAAAGCGAGTCTTTCGAGGAACGACCGGAACTCGCCGGTTGCTGCGCCAAGGTAGATGGGCGACCCGAGAACGAGGGCGTCCGCGCTGGCGGCGAGGTCGAGGACTGAGCTTAGACCGTCGCGCATGGCACAGTGGCCGGCGGCGCCGGGGCGCAGGCTCTTGCAGGCAAAGCAACTCACACAGCCCTTGAAATCGAGCTCGTAGAGGTGAACCATCTCGACCTCCGCCCCTTCGGCGGCTGCGCCGTCCAGGGCGTTCTGCAGCAGTGTGGCGGTATTCCATGTTTTGCGCGGACTGCCATTTATCGCGACAACCTTCTTGGCCATGCTCTCTCCTTGCGTAATTGGTAATGGCGTTATCGGTAATTATGGATCTCCACCCATACCGGTTTGCGGCCGACATCCACCCGGCCACAGTGGCTGAGGCTGCCGGTATCGCGATCAATGCGGTAGGAGGCGAGGTGGTGCGACTTCTCGCCCGCCGCGACGAGGAAGTCGCCCTTCGGGTCGATGGCGAAATTGCGCGGCTGTTGTTCTGTCTCGAATATTCCGGCAAAGTCCAGCCTGCCCGATACGACATCGACGGCAAAACATGTCATGGTGCTGTGGGTGCGTTCGGAGGCGTAGAGGAAACGCCCGTCCGGCGTGAGGTTTATATCCGCCGCCCAGGCGACCGGCTCGGGTGAGTTCTCCCCGGCTGGCTGGTTGGTGGGCGGGGTGTAGGAACTGGGCGGCAGCGGCCTTTCGGGATGGAGCAGGGAGACCGCTTCCTTCGAAGTCAAACCGCCCGAGATCGGGTCCAGCACGTGGGTGACGACGTCGCCGTTCAGCTCGTTGATAACATGCGCGAAGCGGTTGTCTGGTGATATGGCCATATGCCTTGGCCCCGCCTCGCGAGCGGTGAGAACAACCGGCACTCCGTCCGGAACCATGCCACCCGTGTCGGCGTCGAAGCGGTAGATGCCGATCTGGTCGCTGCCAAGGCAGGGAATATAGACAAAGCGGTTCGTGTTGTCGGTGACGATGCAGTGCGGGTTGCGGCCTGGACGAATCACCGCCGCCGGATGGGCCTGCACCAGCCCGAGGGGCGATATCGGTAACGAACAGGCGATGTCGCCAGAATACGATGCGCCCAGTAAGAATCGGCCAAGCCGATCGATAGTGATGTAACTCAGTTTTGCTGGAGCCGGGACGGTTGAGAGGAGCTGCATCTGGCCGGTGCGGGAACTGATCGCCAGCGAGGCGATCATGGCCGGATTATGCAGTGCGACATAGAGCGTTCGCCCGTCCGGATGCACCGCAAGGGCCGACGCCGACGCGTCGAGAGGAAATACGTTTTGCAGTTCGAGCCTGCCGTCGCCGAGGAGCCGCAGCGAGGCGATGTCGTTCGATTCCGCATTTGCCACAAAGACGAAGGTATTGTCCTGCATGCCTGTCCCCTAAGATTCCATGCCTAGCCAATCGGTGTGGAAGACGCCCTCGCGGTCGACGCGCTGGTAGGTATGGGCGCCGAAATAATCGCGTTGCGCTTGAATCAGGTTGGCCCACAGATACCCGGTGCGGTAGCCGTCATAATAGGAGAGGGCCGAGGCGAACGCGGGAACGGGAACCCCGCGCCTGGCCGCCACCGCCACCACTTCGCGCCAGCCCGCCTGCCCGGACGCCACCGCCTCGGTGAAATATTCGTCCAGGAGCAGATTACCAAGATCGTTTCGGCGGGCATAGGCATCGCGGATGCGGGATAAAAACGCCGCGCGGATAATGCACCCGCCGCGCCACAGCATCGAGATGCCGCCGAGATCGAGTTGCCAGCCGTATTCCCGCCCCGCTTCTGCCAAGAGGGCGAAGCCCTGGGCATAGCAGCAGATTTTCCCGGCATAGAGGGCGTCACGCACCATGGACACAAGCCGCTTGTGGTCGCCTATTTCGGTCGGTTCCGGTCCCGCCAGCACACCGGCCGCTTTGAGGCGTTCGTCCCGAAGGGCCGACAATGAGCGGGCAAAGACCGCCTCCGCCACGGTCGGGGTCGGCACACCGAGGGCGAGAGCCGACTGGCCGGTCCACGCGCCCGTCCCCTTCTGACCCGCCTTGTCCATAATTACCTCCACCATCGGCTTTCCCGTTTCCGGGTCGACGCGGCCGAGGATGTCGGCGGTGATTTCGATAAGGTACGACGACAGCTCACCCTCATTCCATTCGGCAAAAACATCCCGCAGTTCTTCATACTCGAGGCCGGCAACGTGACGGAGAAAATAATACGCCTCGGCGATAAGTTGCATATCGGCATACTCGATGCCGTTATGGACCATCTTGACGTAATGACCTGCCCCGTCCGCTCCGATATAGGCGCAACACGGCTGGCCGTCGACCTTGGCGGCAATGTCGGTCAGCATTGTTTCGACATGCTTGTAGGCGTCCCGGCTGCCGCCAGGCATGATGGACGGCCCGGTCCGCGCGCCCTCTTCGCCGCCGGAAATGCCGACGCCCATATACCGGTAGCCGTCGGCCTCAAGCGCCATGCAGCGGCGGCGCGTGTCGGCGAAATAGGAGTTGCCGCCATCCATAAGTATGTCGCCCTGCGCCAACAAGGGACGGAGCTGGTCGATCTGCTGATCGACCGCTTCCCCCGCCTTGATCATCATAATGATGGGCGCGGGTTTCCCGATGCTGCCGAGCAACTCCTCGAGGCTGCGGCACGCGACCAGATCTTTTCCGTCCGCTTCGGGCGAGGCGACGAATTCCTTTGTCTTTTCGACGGTGCGGTTATAGACGGCGACACGGTATCCGTGGTCGGCCAGATTGAGAGCGAGGTTGCGGCCCATGACCGCGAGACCGATGAGACCTATATTGGCTTGCATGTGCTGCTCCTCTTATTCGAAATCGGATCGGTGCCACACCCGGTTGTCGCGGGCAAGCAGCCCGGCGGCAAGGTCTGCCCCGGCGCTGCCGGGATTATAGAGGCTGATATTGGTGGTCAAGTCCTCCTCCTCCAGGATTGGCGCAACCACCCGCCACGCAGACTCGATGGCATCGGCCCGCCACGACAAACCGGGCCGTCCCGCCAAGGCTTCCATAAGGACGCGCTCGTAACCGGAAAACAGTTCGCGGTCCGCCGTTGGCAGCCCGGCGGTAAGGTCGGCATAGCGAAAATCCAAAGCCGCCGGCACCACCCGGTCGCGGTAACCCGGCGCCTTGACGCCGAGCGACAAGCGGATGCCTTCGCTTGGGTGGATGCGGAGTGTCAGGACGTTCGGCTGCATTTGCGTGTAATTGTTGTCTTCAAGCAAATGCAGCGGGATGTCCTTGAACACAAAGGTCACTTCGCTGACGCGCTCGTCCATGCATTTACCAGACATCAGGTAGACCGGCACGCCGTGCCAGCGCCAGTTGTGGATAGACAGGCGGACGGCGGCGAAGGTTGGAGTTTGCGATTGCGGATCGACGCCGGGTGCGTCGCGGTAGCCCTCATACTGGCCAAAGACGAAGTCGCGCCGTGCCGGCGGATCGATTGACCGGAGGAACTCGGCGGTGCGGTCGCGGATCGACTCGGAATCGTTGGCGAGCGGCGGTTCCATAGCGGCAAAGGCGAGGAGCAACAGGACATGGTTTTGCAGCATGTCGCGCACGACGCCGATGCCGTCGTAGTAGCCGCCACGGTTCTCGACTCCGATGGTCTCGGTGGCCGAAACCTGGATATGGTCGACATAATGCCGGTTCCACAACGGCTCGAAGAGAACGTTCGCAAAGCGAAAGACAAGCAGGTTGCGCACCGTGTCCTTGGCCAGGTAATGGTCGATGCGGTGGATGTGTTCTTCTTTAACGTATTTTTGCAATTGCATGTTCAGATGCTTGGCCGAGGCGAGGTCTGTCCCGAAGGGTTTTTCCATTAAGACCCGCGCGCCTTCGGTGGGCAGGCGGCCGGACGCAAAAGCGTCGACGACCTTCGCGGCAGCCTGCGGCGGCAGCGCCAGATAATAGATCGGCGCTTCGCATTTTTCGCAGTGGATGCGTTCCCGCAACCGGTCGAAGCCGTCGCCTCCGCCGTAGTCGCCGCGTACATAATACATCCGTTCGAGGAAATCAGGGCAGGATTTGGAATAGCCTTCGGCAAACTCCGCCATGGCGGAATCCGCCAGGCGGCGAAACGATTCGTCGTCGAGATCGGAGCGGGCGTATCCGAAGAGCCGGAACGAGGATGGCAAGCGTCCGGCCTGGTAAAGCCGGTAGAGTGCTGGCAGAATTTTGCGGTGAGTAAGATCGCCCGATGCGCCGAAGAGCACCAGGGTTTGAC